>NZ_JBFAXU010000003.1:0-439178 GCF_040680975.1 Streptomyces sp. NPDC051921 | reverse complement strand
ATCGCCTGCGGCGTCCTGGCCGGCTGGGCGCCGTGGCTCCTCTACCAGGAGCGCACCATTTTCCTTTTCTACGCGGTGGTGTTCGTCCCGTTCCTTCGTCCGCGGGGCGGGCGAGCGGCGGTAGGGTGCCGCCGTGTCCGAGCATCTGCGCGACTTCACGGGCTACGGCGCCGAGCCGCCGAGGGCCGACTGGCCCGGCGGGGCCCGCGTGGCCGTCAGCCTCGTCCTCAACTACGAGGAGGGCGGCGAGCACAACGTCCTCGACGGCGACCCCGCCTCGGAGGCCTTCCTGCACGAGGTGGTCGGTGCTCCCCCGGTGGTCGGGGGCCGGGACCTGAACGTCGAGTCGATGTTCGCCTACGGCTCGCGGGCCGGCTTCTGGCGTGTGCTCCGTACGGCCGAGGCGCACGGTGTGCCCCTCACCGTCCACGCCGTCGGCCAGGCCCTGGAGCGCAATCCGGACGCGGCGCGGGCGATGGGCACCGCGGGCTGGGAGGTGGCCGGGCACAGCTGGCGCTGGATCGATCACCGGGACGTGCCCGAGGAGGTCGAGCGCGCCGACATCGCCCGTACGGTGGAGGCGATCGAGCGACTCGTCGGGCGCCGGCCGGTCGGCTGGTACACCGGCCGGACGAGCCTCGCCACCCGGCGCCTCGTCGTCGAGGCGGGCGGTTTCCTCTACGACTCCGATTCCTATGCGGACGACCTGCCGTTCTACGTCGAGGCAGCCGGCCGGCCGCACCTCGTGGTGCCGTACAGCCTCGACGCGAACGACTTCAAGTTCCTGCTCGTCCACGGGTTCACGACCGCGGACGACATGCTCGCCTACCTCGTCGACACCTACGACGCCCTGCACGCGGAGGGCGCCGAGCGCCCCCGCATGATGAGCGTCGGCCTGCACGGCCGGATCATCGGCCGCCCGGGCCGCGTCCGCGCGCTGGACGGCTTCCTGCGGCACGTCGCTCGGCGCGGCGGGGCGTGGTTCGCCACGCGCGAGCAGATCGCCCGGCACTGGCTGGCCACGCACCCGCCGCTGCCCTGAACCCGCCGCTCGGCGGGCCCGGGTGACGGGCGCGCCGTGCTCAGCGGACGGCGAGGGCGACGATCTGGGTGACCGCGTCCTCGACGAAGTTGTCGTCGCTGACCAGGATCAGCGTCCGTTCGCCGGACGGAAGGTCCGGTCCCCACGTCATGCCTTCGGTGTTGTCCACGGTGGACAGGCCCAGGGTGTCGAAGTCCGCGACGAGCGTCTTGCGCATCGGCACCACGGGCTGCCCGGCCAGGGAGTCCGTCGCCCGCACGTCGGTCGCCCCGCGCGTGGTGGTGTCGTAGAGGCGGATCTTGTATCCCGCGCCGGCGACCCACGTGCGTTCGAGGACGAGGTAGCGGTCGGGGGCGTCGGGGAAGGCGAGGATGGACGGGACGCCGGTGTCCGGGCCCCAGGGGCTGGTCGGGTCGGACTCCGTGAAGATCTTCTCGATGGGGTACGCGAACTGACCGAGCACCCGGCCGTCGCGGGTCTGCCGCGTGACCCGGACGAGCGCGCCGTGCTGCAGGTCGGGCACGGGCCCGTCCTGGAGCAACGGGCCCTCGACCGCGCTGGTGACCACCCGGCCGTGCGAGCCGAAGGTGATGGCCTCGACCGCCTGGTTCCGGCGCGGGCCGCGCTCTTCCATGGTGATCTCGTAGTTCGCCGGCAGCCGCAGCTGACCGCGGTACCCGCCGGTGCGGTCGGCGAACTGGACGGACGGCTGGATCACCGGTCCGGCGCCGGCCGTCTTGGGCCGGTCGCCCTCCTGCGCCCACCAGTAGGTGCAGCTGCGGGGGTCCACCCGGATCTCCTCCGGGTCGACGGCCTTGCCGTCGCCGGCGGACGGCGACGGGTGGACCGAGCCGTCGGGCTGCAGGAACGGGTGGGTGCCGGTGAAGTCGACGGAGTGCACGCCGCCGGCGTCGACGTCCAGCTCGGCGGTGTAGAAGCGGGCGGGCTGGAGGACCGAGCGGTCGTCGCTGAGGAACACGTACTCGCCGGTGCACCGGTCGCGGTCGACGCCGGAGAAGCCGCCGACGGTGGTGCCCTCGAAATCGAGCTTGTGCGGGACGATCTTCTCGCCGAGCAGACGGGCGGTCGCGGCACGCTCGGACGGGCGGTCGGGGCCGCCCGGTTGGGCCGCCACGGCCATCGCGGGGGCCAGGGTCGAGGTCAGCAGCAGGGCTGCGGCGCAGACGCGGCGCGTCAGGGAAGCTCTCACGTCGATGATCTTGGCCTCCGCCTCCCTCGCGGCGCAGTCACCCAACCGGGTGTTCCTGCCGACGTGCGGCCCTGGCCCCCTGATCACGGCCCCGACAGAATGCGCCCATGACCGATGACTCAGCGACACCCGCCGTCCGCGTCGAACGTGCGGGACCCGTGACCACCGTCGTCCTGTCGCGGCCCGCCGCCCGCAACGCCGTCGACGGTCCGACGGCCCGTCAACTGGCCGCTGCGTTCCGGACGTTCGAAGCGGATGCCGAGGCCTCGGTCGCCGTGCTGTGGGGCGAGGGAGGAACCTTCTGCGCGGGTGCCGACCTCAAGGCGATCGGCACCGGACGGGGCAATCGGGTGGCGCCCGACGGCGACGGCCCGATGGGGCCCACCCGGTTGCGGCTCACCAAGCCGGTCATCGCGGCCGTCGCCGGTCACGCGGTCGCGGGCGGGCTGGAGCTGGCGCTCTGGTGCGACCTGCGCGTGGTCGAGGAGGACGCGGTATTCGGGGTGTTCTGCCGCCGATGGGGAGTACCGCTGATCGACGGCGGCACGGTACGGCTGCCGCGGCTGATCGGCGAGAGCCGTGCCATGGATCTCGTCCTCACCGGCCGGCCCGTGCCGGCGGCCGAGGCGTACGCGATCGGGCTCGCCAACCGCCTGGTTCCGCCGGGCCGGGCCCGGGCCGCGGCGGAGGAGCTCGCCCGGGAGATCGCGGCCTTCCCGCAGCTCTGCCTGCGTCACGACCGCCTGTCCGTGCGGGAGCAGCACGGCCTGTCGGAGTCCGAGGCCCTGGCGGCGGAACTGCGGCACGGCATGGTGCCGCTGTCGGCCGGTGAGACCTCCTCGGGGGCCGCGCGCTTCAGCGCGGGGGCGGGGCGGCACGGTTCGTTCGGCGACTGACCGGCCGGCGGGGCCGCCGGGGTCCGGTCCCGGCGGAACGGCCCGGGTCAACGCGGCGTGACGTCGGCGTGGCCCGGCACCGGGGGCCTTCCGGGGGTCTCGCCCGGCTTCAGGGCGGGTCGGGCGGCCTTGCCGTTCTTCAGCCACCCGTTCTTCGCTCCCCGGTCCGCGCCGGGGTTCGGCTCTCCGGGCGCCCGACCCTGTCCCCGTCCGTGCCCCGCCCCCCGCGCTTTCCCGTCGCGCTCCTCGCGGTCGGCGTCCGGATCGGGCACGGTCGGCGCAGGAGGCTCCGGGCGGGGCGGTCGCGGGACGGGACGCCCGGTGCCGCGGTGCGGGGCGGTGGTGGTGGGATCGGGATCCGGGGCAGGGCCGTCGCCGAGGCGACTCGGCAGGTCTCCGGAGGCCAGCGCGGCGCCGCCGAGCGTGAGGCCCGCGAGCAGTCCGGCGAGCACCGCGCGCAGCGCGCGCCGCCGAAGACGGCGGTCCGTCGCGGGGGCCCAGTCGTCGCGGCGGCGGGTGGGCAGGCCGGCGTCGCGGGCCTCGCGGAAGGCGCCGAGGGCGGCGGGGCCGAGCTCCGGGTGCGCGCCGTCCCGGGTCAGCGCGGTGCGCAACGCGTCCTCCAGGGCGCGGTGTTCGTGATCGTGCGGCATGTCCGTCACCTCCCTCTTCCCTTGAGTTCTCGCGCGAGTCGCTTCAGTCCCCTGTGTGCCGCGGACCGTACCGCACCGGGTCGTTTGCCCAACACCCGGGCGGCGGTGGGCCCGTCGAGGCCGACGACGACGCGCAGCAGCACGGCCTCGGCCTGGTCTCGCGGCAGGCCCTTGACCAGCGCGAGCGCCTGCTCCGTCGACAGGGTCTCCAGTGCCTCGCCTGCGGTGTCGGCGGCGGCCGGCAGATCGAGGAGGTCCTGGTCGACCGGGGCGGCGCGGGGGCGGGAGCGCTCGCGGCGCAGATGGTCGAGGGCACGGTGGCGGGCTATGGTCGCGGTCCAGCCGCGGAATCCGGCGCCGTCGCCGCGGAACCGCCCGAGGTCGCGGGCGATCTCCAGCCACGCCTCGGCGGCCACGTCCTCGGCGTCCGCGCCGACGAGTCCGCGGACGTAGCCGAGGAGTCCGGGGTACACCGTCCGGTACGCCTCGGCGAAGGCCTCCTCGTCGCCGCGCTGCGCCCGTTCGACGGCCGCGCCGAGTCGGAGGTCGCGGGGCTCCGTGGGCGCACGACCGCCGGCCTCCTCGCTCACACGTCCCTCTTCACAGCCGGTCCCGTCAGGAAACTCCGGCTGCGCCCGCGGAACCGGAAGGCTCTCATCCTGTCAGACCGTCAGCACCGGCCCGCCGTCAGCCCGTCGGAGGGGCAGCCGCGACGACGCGGCCGTGGCGGCCGACGTCCGTGCAGGGTGAGGAAGTAGGTCCGGAGGGACTCCTGGGGGCCGATCTCGAAGCGGTTGACGGTCCGGCCGAGGGGGTTCCAGAGGCGCCCGTCGGGCATCCGTACGGCGACGGGGTGCCCGAAGGCGGTCCGGACCGGGTGGTCCGGCGGCAGGTCCACCCACTCGGCCCCGGCCTGGCGCACCAGCACCTCGCCCACGTAGGCGCCGAGGCCGAGCAACGGGCCGGCCACGTCCTTGCGTCCGGCCCCGCCCCGTCTCAGGCCGTCGATGAGCCGGTCGACGACGGCCAGGCTGGTCGCGCTGTAGTCCAGCGGCAGGCGCGCCCTCGCGAGGACGCGTCCGACGAACTCGGACGCGTACCGCTCCATCTCGGCCGCCCTCGGTGCCCGTTCTTCGCGAGCCATTCCTGATCACCCCTGCCGCTCGACGCGTCGCGGCGGGGCCCGGAGGGACCCCGCCGGATGATCAAGCGGATCGCGCGCGCGGAACGTCACGGGGCGGCAAGGTGACGCTGCTCACAACGGATGTGACGGAACATCAGCCCAGCGGTGACACCTGGACCGGCTCCGCCACGGCGAGTCGGCGGACGGCGGGCAGGTCGGCGTAGAGGTGCTCGCCGGGGCACTCGGTGGGGAAGCCGTCGCGGTGGCCCGAGATCCGCGACAGGGTGACGACCTGGCCCTTCTTGTAGAGGCCGTTGTCCGCCGCCGCGGTGAGGTCCACGGTCCCGGCGGGGTCGTGGCCGTACAGGCCGAGCTTCCAGGCGGCCACGCCCGCGAGGGCGTCCAGCACCGGCTGCGTGGAGACGGCCTCGTTGTAGTTGCCGAGGACGGCGATGCCGGCGGTGTCGGTGTTGAAGCCGTACGTCTGGGCGCCGAGCACGGGCTTGTCGACGCCGCCCGCGCGGCCCTCGAAGACGGTCCCGCACTTGTCGACGAGGAAGTGGTAGCCGATGTCGTTCCAGCCCTGGCCCTGCACGTGGTACAGGAAGATCGCGCGGATGACGTCGGCCGACTGCTCGCAGGTGTAGTCGTTCGTCCCGGCGGTGTGGTGGACGAAGACCGCCTTCGTCTCGGTGGTGTACGTCGGAGGGGCCACGACGAGCGACTCGTCCGCGCCCCAGCCGGACCGCGGCGTGATCGCGGGGCGCTCGGCCGCGGCTGCCGCCGGGGCGTCCGGCACCGTCGCGCCCTCCGCCGCCCCGCCCGCGGTCGCGGCCCCGGCGGGCCGCGCCCCGGCGGACCCCGCTCCGGTCCACGGGTCGACCAGGTCGACGCGCAGCCCGGCGGGCAGTTCCGCCCCGGCGCCGCCTGCCGCGGCGATCCGCACCTGCACCCCGTCCGAGGCGCCGGTCCACAGCGGCTGGGTCCCGGCGCGCACCCCGGCGCCCCGGCTGTCCGGCCCCGCGCCGGGCGTCCGGACGTCCTGGTCGAGCGCGCGCCAGCCGGACCAGGCGCCGGTGCGGTGGTCACGGGTGCGGACCTCCGCCGTACCGCCGAGTTCGGCACGGGGGTCGGCCCAGGTGAGCCCGACCATGCTGAAGGGCGCGGTGCGCCGGGCCGAGAGGGTGCGGCGGGCCGGGTCGGCGCCGTCGAGCGCGATGCTGGTCAGACCGCCGTGCCCCGTCCAGGCGGCGGATGCGGCGAGTGCCGGGGCGGGGCCGGCGACGCTTCCCGCGGGCCCGGCCAGGCCGGTGGACGCCAGGACCACTGCGGCAAGTCCGGCGACGGTGGCGGCGCGGACGGTGCGGCGGAGGAGGTTCGGTATCACGGGGTTCCTTCGAGGTCGGTTCCGGTGGAGGTCGGGGCGTCGGGCCGCGCGCCCGCGCAGGTGCCGCGCCCGAAGACGCCTTCCGCGGTGGAGCTCTGGACGTGGCGCCCGGCGACACTGAGACCGCAGCTCGCCCGGCCCCCCTTCGCGCCGAGGGTGACGCTGACGGCCGGGGTGGCGCCTTCGGGCAGCCGTACGGTCTTGCGCCACGGCAGCCGGGCGTTCCTGACGACGTCCTCGGCGCCGCCCTCCCGGTAGGAGATGTCGGCGGTGCCCTCGCCGAGGACCTCGTACGCCACCTCGGTGGTGCGGCCCCCGGTACCGTCCCCCGCCGCCCGCTCGTCCCCGGCCGGCCCGCCGGAGCCGACGAGTCCGTACGCGAGCAGCGCACCGCACACCAGCAGCAGCGCCCCGACGCCCGTCGCCGCGAATCGGCGGCCGCGGCGACGCGATTCCTGTGCGGATCCAGGCCTTTCGGGGCTTTCGGTGTTTCCGAAGTTCTCGGGGTTCTCGGGGTTCTCGGATCCCTCCGGGTGCACAGGGTCCTCTGTGGGCGGCATGACTGCTCTTTCGCTCGGCGGAAATTCCGCTGCGTTATACACCACCGAGATCGACGAGATCCAGGGGCCGAACGAATCGGACGAATTCACCTTCCCGAACTCCCGCCATCTGCCGACACACCATCAGATGCCCGAATTCTGAGAGTGGTTGACTCCACGTCGACCCTCTGATTAGAAAGCCCACCGTCTGCCCCGGAGCAGGGGAGGCGTTTTCGGTCAAGGGAAGGATCGGCGTGAAAGTGAGATTCGGGCGGGCAATAGCCTGTCTCGTGGTTTCGGCGGTGACATCGGCGATGCTGCCGCAAGCCGCATATGCGGCGGCGACGAGTACCTCAGGAGTTTCCGGGGACGACGGCGGGGGTATCGTCGATTCCCTCAAAGGCTGGTTCTCGGACGCCGATCCGGGCGAAACCGCTCCCGAACAGCCCTCGACCGGCGGCACTCCGGTGCTGCCCAGTCGGGAGAAGATTCCCCGGGGCACGGCCGCGCCGAAGCCCCGGCGCGTCGCGGAGCTGACCGGTCGGCGCACCGCGACCGCCCGCTACTGGCAGCTGTCCGACGGCCGGGTGCAGGCCGAGGTGTCGGCGGTCCCGACCGCCTACCGGGCGGGGACCTCCTGGAAGGACATCGACCCGACGGTCACCGCGAGCCGGACCGCGGGCTATCCGTTCGCCAACACCACCAACGCGGCGAGCACGTGGTTCGGCACGGACCCGAGCCGACTGCTCCGCTTCCAGGCCGCCGACGGTCACCCCGTGACGCTGGGCCTGAAGGGCGCGGGCCGGCTCACTCCGGTCGCCGACGACGACACCGTGACCTACCGCAACGCGGTGGCCGGCGCCGATCTCACGTACCAGGTCGGCCCCGGCCGGGTGAAGGAGAACATCGTCCTCGGCAGCCGGCCCGCCGGCCCCGTGACGTTCACCTTCACGCTGGACGCGGGCGGGCTGACGCCGAGGGCGGCGAAGGACGGCTCGATCGGCCTCTACGGCGAGGGCGCGGATCCGGTCCTGGTCATCCCGGCCGCGTTCATGACGGACGCCGGAAAGGACCCGCGGTCGCCGTACGGCACCGGCTACAGCTCCGCCGTCGAGCAGAAGCTCAGCCGCGCGGGCAGGGGCTGGCAGCTCACGGTCACGCCGGACGCGAAGTGGCTGGCCGCTCCGGAGCGCCGCTATCCCGTCACGATCGACCCGACCATCTCCATCGCGCCGACGCCGAGCACGGCGCAGGACGTGATGATCTCGTCGGACGGCCCGACGACCAACTACGACGACAACTGGCGCCTCTCGGTCGGCAACACGTCCACCGGCGCCTCGCGCGCGCTGCTGCGGTTCCCGCTCACCGGCGTCCCGGCCGGCACCAGACTGGACTCCGCGGACCTGCGGCTGTACTACGACCAGACCCACACGACGACCGACACCGAGGTCCAGCTGGAGGCGCATCGCGCCACCCAGGCGTGGACCGAGGACCAGGCCACCTGGAACAGCGCCAACGGCATCACCGGGGAACTGTCCGGCACGTCGGTCGTGGTCGACAACGCCGAGGCCGGCCGCACCGCCGCGGTGGGCGCCTGGCCCGCGTCGGCGAACACCGCGTACACGCAGTACGCGGTCAACCAGACCTACCAGTACAACAAGGACTCGGTCGCGGGCGACACGTACGCCTGGCAGCCGAGCCTGCCGGAGGACGGTGCCTACCAGGTCGAGGCGCACTACGTGCCCGCCTCGGACCGGGCCACGAACGCGCCGTACACGGTCACCTACGACGGTGGTTCCCAGCAGTACCTGGTGAACCAGCAGGCCGGCACCGCCGGGGTGTGGAAGACGCTGGGCACCCACCCGTTCAAGGCCGGCACGCTCGGCAAGGTCGTGCTCGGCGACGGCCCCGCCTCGACGACGACGGCCGTGCTCGCGGACGCCGTCCGCTTCACCAAGGGCGGCGTGGTCACCAAGCGGCCCGGTGAGCTGAACACCTGGCACAGCTTCCCCGTCACGAAGACGGTCCAGCAGTGGCTCGACGGCACCTACGCCAACAACGGTTTCGTGGTCAAGGCCGGCGACGAGTCCGCGAACGGCCCGAAGGGCGGTCCCCGGTACGAGGGCAGCGAGTTCGGGTACGGCGGCGAGGTCGCCAACTACCCCCGTCTCGTCCTCACCTTCGGCCGGCAGGGCGTGGACCTCGCCGCCCCGTCCGTCATCCACGACACGGGCGCGGAGCTGACCTGGTCGGCATACCAGGACAAGGACCCGATCGGCACCGGCGACGACCTCGTCGAGTACCAGGTCCACCGCTCGATCAACCAGGCCTTCACCCCGTCGGCCGCGACGCTCGTCGCGCCGGTCAAGCCGGGGACCACGTCGTTCACCGACACGACCGCGGTGCCGACGAAGGCGGACGACCCCGACCCGTTCGGCCGCGCGTACTACTACATGGTCGCGGTCCGGACGCAGGACGGGCAGGTCGTCGCCGCGCCCACGCAGCTCGTACGCCTGCCGAAGGCCGGCCGGACGACGAAGGTCCTGGACGCCACGCAGGACACCACCCTGTCCTCGGCGCGCCCGACCCTCACCCACGACACAATCGACGACGGCGGCCCGAAGAACTGGCTCAGCGTCGGCAACAACTCCGCGACGTACGGCGACACCCGCGCCCTGCTGAAGTTCCCGGCCCTGGGCATTCCGGCCACGGCCCGGGTGCTGGACGCCAAGGTACGGCTGTGGAGCACCCAGACGGCGCAGGACGCCGCCGGCGCGGTGTACGAACTCCGGCCTTTGACGCGTGACTTCGACGAGTCCGCCGCCACCTGGGTGAAGGCCGACGCGGCCACCTCCTGGACGGCGCAGGGCGGCGACTTCGGCGCCGTGGCGGGTGACACGGGCGCGAAGACCAACGACCCGGCCCGGCACGACTGGAGCGTCGTCTCGATGGCCCAGTCCTGGGTGACCACCCCGGCCTCCCAGCAGGGCGTGGTGATCAAGATGGCCGACGAGGCCGCGTCGCAGGAGCGCACCCTGTTCCTGTCCTCCGAGGGCACCGAGCAGCGGCTGCGTCCGCGGATCGTCGTCACCTACATCGACTCGACGACCGAGTCCACGTACTACGCGCCGCAGACCCCGGCGCGGATGACGCCGAACACCGACTACACGATCGACTTCACGCTGACCAACACCACCGCGGCGGCGTGGAAGGCGGCCGATCACGTCCTCACCTACCGGTGGACGCTGCCGGACGGCACCGACGTCACGAACGGCGGCAACCAGGTCCGCACCGTCCTGCCCTCCGACGTCGTCCCCGGCGCCTCGGTGAACCTGCAGGCGGTCGTGCGGACGCCGATCAACTCGGACAACGGCAACAAGCGCACCGACTACGTGCTGACCTGGGACGTCCTCGACAAGACGGCCGGCACGTGGACCTCGGGGACCTCCGGCATCCCCGGTCTGCAGCAGAACGTGGCGGTGGAGGACCCGACCTCCAACCAGCTGGGCATGGAGAAGTTCTACGTCTACTCGGGCAAGAACACCGGCGCCGGCTCGACGGTCATGAACAACCTGGCGTCCGGCAACAGCGTCTGGCAGTACAACGCCTTCACCAACCCGGGCCGCGGTGTCACCACCTTCGCCCGGTTCGCGTACAACAGCCTGGACACCTCCGACACGGTCTCCGGCCACGGCTGGTCCTTCCAGGCCGCCGGCCCGATCCGGCTCGGCGCGCCGCTGGAGTTCCACCCGAAGCCGCACCCGACCGAGATCAGGCTCCCGGACGGCGACGGCACGACCCACGTCTTCCGTGAGCAGCCCGACGGCTCCTGGAAGGCGCCGGCGGGCGTCCACTACAAGCTCACGGCCAAGCCCGGTCTGGACTGCACGCCGCTGAAGGACCCGATCCCCGACGCCTGGACGATGACCCGCCCCGACGGCACCCGGTTCCTGTTCGGCTGCGACGGCTACATGACGTCGCTCGTCGACAAGAACGGCAACACGCAGACGTACACGTACGAGGAACGCAAGTCCAACAACAAGCCCACCAAGTTCCTCTCGTACGTCACGGACCCGGCCGGCCGCCGGTCGCTGACGGTCGAGTACTGGGCCAAGGCCGACGGCGTGGGCCCGAAGATCGTCGACCACATCAGGTCGATGACCGACATCTCGGGCCGCAGGATCACCTTCGACTACTCCGACAAGGGTCTGCTCACCAAGATCACCGATGGTGCGGGCTCGACCCAGCCGAAGGTCTTCGGCTTCGAGTACGACGCCGAGCAGGGCAACAAGAACGTCAAGCTCGTCAAGGCCACCGACCCGCGCGGCAACGCGACGGCCATGGCCTACCACGCGCCGAGGACCGGCGACGATCCGAAGTACCACTGGTGGACCAAGACGATCACCGACCGTCTCCAGGGCACCACGGGCTTCACGTACGCGGTGAACGCCGGCAACGCCAAGTTCACCGACATCCAGGTCACCGACGCGGAGGCGCGAACCTCCGGCTACGTGACCGACGACTTCGGCCGCGCCCTCCAGTCGACGAACGCCAAGTCCCAGTCGATGAAGCTGTCGTGGGACGCGGACAACAACGTCACCTACATGGAGGAGAACAACGGCGCCAAGACCGCGTACTGCTACGACCAGAGGACGGGCTACCCGCTCTGGAAGCGCGACGCGGAGAACAACAAGGCGGGGGTGCCGCCGTCCTCGGACTGCGCCCCGGGCACCTTCCCGGCGAACTCCGCCCGGTACGTGTACCAGACCCGTGCCGACGGCTACGCGGCCGATCTGTTCACCAAGACCTCTCCCGAGGGCCGGAAGTGGCAGTTCGGCTACGACACCTTCGGCAACCTGAAGACGGTCACCGACCCCAAGGGCCTCGCCACCTCGACCGCGGGCGACTACACCACGTCGTACGAGTACGACGTGTACGGCAACCTGACCAAGGCGACCGACGCCAACGGCAACGCGGACACCAACGGCGACTTCGGGCCCACGGGCTTCCCGAGGACGATGACGGACGCGCTGAACAAGTCGTCGACGTTCGTCTACGACGAGCGCGGCCAGGTCACCGAGGTCATCGACGCCCTGGGCAAGAAGGTCACGCAGACGTACGACACCTTCGGACGTCCGCTGGTCAAGACCGAGCCCAAGGACCAGGCGGCGGGTGACCTGATCACCGCTCCGGCTCCGGTGTACGACGCCAACGACAACGTCACCACATCGACCGCGCCGAACGGCGCCGTGTCCACCGCGGTGTACGACGCGGCCGACCAGATCACCTCGGCGACCGCTCCGAAGTACACCACCACGTCGGACGAACGGCGCACGACGTACACCTACGACAAGGTCGGCAACCTCCGGACGACGACCGAGCCGAAGGGCACGCTGACCACGGCCGACGCGACGGACTTCGTCACGACCAACTACTACAACGAGATCTACCAGCTCACCTCCGTCACCAACGCGAACGGCGACAGGGTCAGCTACGAGTACGACGACGCCGGCAACACCACGAAGGTCGTCGACCCGAAGAAGAACCTCACGGCCGACCCGGCCGACTACACGAGGCTCTCCGCCTACGACCTGAACCACCGGGTCACGTCGGTCACGGACGCCGCGGGCAAGACCACCAGGAGGGCCTACGACAAGGACTCCCTGGTCATCTCCACGACCGACGCCGAGAACAACACCACGCTCGTCAGCTACGACGAGCGCGGCAAGCAGACCGAGGTCAAGGTCCCGCGCAGCGGCACCTCGCCGATCGTCCACCGCACGACCCGGTACGAGTACGACCAGGTCGGCAACAGCACCAAGGTGATCACCCCGCGTGCCGTCGAGGCGGGCACGACCACGGCGTTCACCGTCCGTACCGAGTACGACAAGCTCAACCGACCGGTCAAGCAGTACCAGCCGTACGACCCGGCCGACAGCCGCCACAACGACCCCGCCGTCTACACCGAGACGGTGTACGACGCCGTGGGCCGGGTCGCGAAGACCTCCCTGCCGCCCTCCGAGGGGCAGACGGTCCGGAACGACACCACCTTCACCTACTTCGACAACGGCTGGACGAAGAGCTCCACGGACCCGTGGGACATCGCCGCCACCTACGACTACAACGACGTGGGCCAGCAGACGACCAGGACGCTGACGTCCGCCGGCGGCTCGTCCAACCGCACGATGACGTGGTCGTTCTACCCCGACGGAAAGATCAGGTCCCGTTCCGACGACGGTGTTCCGGTGGGCAGGTCGGTGGTCCTGGTGGACAACTCCGACACCCAGCACACCTCCTCCACGGGCACCTGGGCCACGGGGAACACCGCCGGGCAGCAGGGCTACGACCACCGCACCCACGCGGCCGGTACGGGCACGGACGCCTTCACGTGGACGCTCGACATCCCCAAGGACGGCACGTACACCGCGTACGTGAAGTACCCGAAGGTGACCGGGGCCGCAACGACCGCGAAGTACACGCTCTCCCACGGCACGACCACCGAACCGGCGGTCACCAAGGACCAGAACGCCGGCACCGGCACCTGGGTCAGCCTCGGGAACTACGCCCTCAAGCAGGGCGAGGACACCAGGCTGAAGCTGGAGCAGAACGGGACCGGCCTCGTGGTCGCGGACGGCGTCAAGCTGGTCCGTGACAACTCCGCGGAGACCGACACCGAGAAGCGGACCTTCGACTACGCCTACGACGCCAACGGCAACCTGACGTCGATCGGCGACACGTCGTCCGGAGCGAAGGTCGATGCCTACGCCATCGCCTACACGGACCTCAACCAGGTCCGGAAGGTGACGGAGTCGCTGGCCGGTGTGGAGAAGAAGGCGACGTCGTACACGTACGACGCCAACGGGCAGTCGGAGACGGTCAGTCACCCGAGCCAGTACTCGAAGTACACGTACGACCTGCGGGAGAAGGTCAAGACGGTGTCCGTCGGCAAGTCCGCGACGGACGGCTCCCCCAAGGTCACCTCGTACACCTACACGGACCGCGCCCAGAAGCTGAAGGAGACCAAGGCCAACGGCAACACCGTCGACTACACCTACTACCTCGACGGTTCGGTGAAGTCGACGACGGAGAAGAAGGCGGACGGCACCACGCTGGTCGCCTCGCACACCTACGCCTACGACGCCAACGGCAACAAGGCGCAGGACGTCGCGAAGAAGATGAACGCCGACGACCGGGCGGCGTACCTCGACTCCACGACGGACTTCACCTACGACCCGGCCGACCGCCTCACCAGGTCCGTCAAGACGGGTAACGGTGCCGGCACGGAGATGTACGTGCACGACGACAACGCCAACGTCGTCAGCCAGACGCTCAAGGGAACGAGCACCACGTTCCAGTACGACCGCAACAGGCTGCTGACCGCGACGACGTCGGGCGTCGCCGCCCAGTACGCCTACGACCCCTTCGGCCGCCAGCAGTCGGTCAGCTCCGGCGGCAAGGTGATCGAGCGGAGCGTCTACGACGGCTTCGACCACGTCGTGGAGTCCCAGAAGGCGGACGCCGGCGGCGTGATGAAGTCGACGACGTACACCTTCGACCCGCTGGACCGCACCGCGTCGAAGACGGCGGACGGCAAGACGACCGACTTCGAGTACCTGGGCCTGTCGGGTGAGGTCCTCGACGAGAAGGTCGCCGGAGCGCTGACCAAGTCGTTCCAGTACAGCCCCTGGGGCGAACGGCTGTCCCAGAGCAAGCACAACACCGACGGCACGACCGAGGACGGCTACTACGGCTACAACAGCCACACCGACGTCGAGACGCTGACGGACAAGAACGGCGACACCAAGGCCACTTACGGCTACACCGCCTACGGCAACAACGACGCCACCGAGTTCACCGGCATCGACAAGCCCGAGGCCGGCCAGCCGGACAAGGAGGAGTACAACCCCTACCGCTTCAACTCCAAGCGCTGGGACGCCCAGTCCGGCACGTACGACATGGGCTTCCGCGACTACAACCCGGGCCTCAACCGCTTCACCACCCGGGACATGTACAACGGCGCCCTCTCCGACATGAGCCTGGGCGCGGACCCGTACACCAGCAACCGCTACGCCTTCACCGGCGGCAACCCGGTGAGCGGCGTCGAACTGGACGGTCACCTCGTCTGGTTCGGGATCCCGCTCGTCTACTGGGCGGCCGCGGCGCTCGCGGGTACGGCCGCCTACGCGGCGACTCCGCAGGGCCAGCAGAACCTGGCGGACGCGGGGGCGGCCCTGGGCAGCCTCCTGATGCCGCGCGCGGACGAGATCGACTCCGACGACTCGTCCGACAACGAGCCGCGTCCGGGCCCCACGCCCCAGCCGTCACCGAACCCCCAGCCCCGGCCCGTGCCGCGGCCCACCGAGACCAACAACCCGCAGTGCAACGCGATGCCGTTGATCGACGACGGACGGATCTACGGCGGCCTGGAGGAGTACACGGATCACACGGGGAGGAAGGGCTGCCGGGCGACCGGCGCCTGGGCCTTCCTCACCAAGGACGACCGCCGGTCCCGCACCGGTGCGAACGGTCTGCCCAAGTGCCCCGAATGCGAGCCGTCCGTCAGTCCCGAGGGAATGGAGGAGATCCGGGCAGGAGGCGGGAAGCCGCAGGCCGGCCACCTGATAGGTTACTGGGGCAAGGGCACCGGTCAGGATGTCAGGAACCTGGTCGCCCTGCACGGCAGGGCGAACGCGAGGATGGCCAGCAAGGTGGAAGCCTTCGGGTGGAAGCATCTGACCGGCGACAACAAGCTCATCATGTCGGTCGTGCCCATCTACGGTGATCCCCATTCGGCCGTTCCCACCCTCGTCCAGGTCGGAATGACCGCGTACGCACCCAACGGGGACATCGCGGGCACGTTCTCGTGCACGGCGATCAACTCCCAGAGCGGCATGGGCTCGACGTGCTAGAAGGGACCCAGTAGTGGCAACGCTTCCAGAGATCCAGGCCCTGTTGGGTGAACCCAGGTTCAACTGGTCCGATCCGGCTCCGTGGAACGAACTGCAGCAGGAATTCGGCATCGAATTCCCTGCGGACTTCCGTGAGATCGTGAACGCCTACGGGTCGATCATGATCAACGAGCAGTTGTACCTGGAGCACCCGGCCGGACACCTTCTGCACAGCCTGGGAAAGACCATCCGGGGGGATCTGGAGCTCTGGCGCGAGGAGGACATGGCGGAGTTGCTCCCCGGTCCGGTGGGGGCGAACCCCGGCGAGTTGATGCCGGTGGCGTCGGCGGCGACGGGGGAATGGATCTTCCTGCGTGTGCCCGACGACACCTCGTCGCCCTGGCGGGTCGTGGTCCAGGAGATGGACAGTCCGGCGTGGACCCTCTACGAGATGACGTTCAGCGAGTGGCTGCTGGCCTATCTCAAGGGGAGGGACGTGACGCTGTGCGTGCGCGACCGCGCGCCTGACGGTCCGTCGTACGAGTTCCTGTCCTGACCCTGGAAGTGAACGCGGTGGTGCCCCCGGCCCTGGCGGCCGGGGGCACCACCGTTCCGTCGTGGGATCAGGAGACCAGCGGGGCGTCCACCTCGGTCAGCTTGACCGTGCACAGCCCGCCGCGTTCGGTCGTCACGTCGGTGACCTCCAGCTGGGTGCCCGGGGCGAGGATGTACTCCTCCTCACCGGTGAACGCGGAGAAGCTGCGGATTCCCACCGCGCGTGCCGGGGTCACCTCGAACAGCGTCCGCTTGCCGCGGCTGCCGAGGAAGGACCGTGCGACGCTCAGCTCGGAGGTGCACGAGGACACGCCCCACCAGGTCACCGTCCCGCCGACGGGGTACTGCCGCCGCAGGTCCAGACCGACACCACGCCACAGTGGCCTGTGCTGGGCGGGCAGCCCCGAGACCGCCGAGAACAGCAGGCGCAGATACGGCAGGTAGGGGACGACGCGGCTGCGGTCCGGCGAGCGCAGCACGGCGTTGATGTTGCGGTAGAAGCCGGACTCGCAGGTGTAGAGGAAGAGTGCGGCGATGGCGTCCGCCGACAGCCCTCCCCCGGCCTGCTCGTCCGCCCGCCGCTTGCCGAACTCGCGCGAACGGTCGACGTGCCGGCCGAGCCCGGACAGCACCGCGGTGACCGGGGCGACTGCGTCCTCGAAGGGCATCAGCGGGGTGTCGAACACGCCGGTGACCGGCGGCAGGACGTGGCCCTCGTCCTGGACGCTGGTCAGCCGCTCCAGGTACAGCTGGTGCAGCTCCATCGTCGAGGCGATGAAGGCGCCCATGCGCGCGGCGACATCGGCGTCCGGGCCTCCCGAGCCGGCGCCGCCCGCGGCGCCGGTGCCGGCGGTCGGCCGGTTCCAGCCCTTGCTCGGCAGCCAGTCGATCGCTTCGGCGCCGAGCGACAGCAGGGCGTCGTTCACCGTGGCGAAGTGGTCGCCCTCGCAGAAGAGGTCTCCCTGCGCGGCCGGGTTGGCGTGGTCGATGTGGCGGACCTCCACGCCGGGGTACTTCTTCTGCAGGCGCAGGACGGTCCGCTTCAGGCTGCGGGCGTGCGCCCCCCACCAGGCGAAGACGACCCCGCGGTCCTGCTCGTCCTCGGCGTCCTGCTTGGCCCGGAGGATCTCCTCGACGATCCGCTCGGCCACCGGCCGCCAGAACCCGGTGTGCTGGTCGGTCGCCATGGCGCCGTCGGCGGAGGCGGTCAGTGAGGCGTTGAGCAGCAGCACACCTTGCGTGAGCATCGCCTGGAACCACTCGGGCGGCTGGACCGTGTCCCGTTCCTTCAGCAGCGTGCGGACCTCGCCGACCGGCGTCTTCTTCGCGATCCCGTACTTCCACATGGCCGCTGCCTTGATGAGGCAGCGGATGCTGACGACCCGTCCGAACTGGCTGTCCTTCCAGTCGTTGAACGTGTTGTCGAACATGGCGATGCCGGTGGCGCTCTCCGGCCGCGGGTAGGGGTTCTGGCCGAAGGCGACGACCTTCCACTTGTGCGGCGGGTTGGGCTTGAGCGCCTGGAAGGTCAGCTCCCGCACGGGGACGACCTGGGGGCTGCGGCCCGGGCCGATGAACTCGGCGGCGTCCGACCGCGCCTCGATGACGGGCTTCAGGACCGGGAGCCACGGCTCCCCGCCACCCGTGAACAGGGCTGCCAGGCCGAGCGGGTCGTTCGCGTCGGGCTGCGGCGGGGTGGGCGTGGCGTCGCTCATGGCGGAGGAACTCCCGGTCGTCGTGCCTGAGGGGTGGAGGGGGCCGGCGGGCGGCGTGGCGGGGCCGTGGTCAGCGGCGAAAGGAATGCCCTTTCGGCGGCATGATCCGCACCCGCGTCGTGGGCGGGGCCTGGTCGATGCCGGCGAGCTGGCTGGCGATCGTGGCGCGCAGCTCGTCGTCGTCCTCGAACCAGTGGTCGTGGAAGAGCGTGTAGCCGGTCCACATCAGATTCGCGCAGACCCGGGCAGGCACGCGGCCGGTCTGCGCTCCCATCCCGACCAGTGCCACCGAGCGGACGCTGCCCGGCACCCGCCGGTTCTGCCGGTGCACGGCCTGGAAGGCCGCCGCGCACGCCATGGCCACGTTCAGCGTCTCGCTCACGTTCTGCGAGGAGCTCACCATCGTCGGCGTCGAGATCAGGAAACGCGGCACCTCCGCGCCCGACGGGACGCACACGGCGCTGCCCACCGGCAGGCTCCCGGCGAACCGGTCCCGGATCGCCCGCTGCACCCGCAGCTGGATGCCCGCCCCGAGGTGCCGCTTGATCACGGCGTCGACGCCGCCGTCCATCCGGCCCGCCGCGTTCGTCGGCGTGACCCAGGCGTCCACGTTCTCGTCGAGGATCGAACCCCGGCGGATCTCGATGCCCGGCGTGTCGGCGAACGCCGCCCGCCACGCCTCCACCACACGCTCGTTGACGTCCGTCAGTACCACCCTGAGCGTCGTCTCCACACAGCCCTCAGCCATCACGTGCCCCCTGTCAGGATCGGCTTCTTCCGACACCTCCGAAGCTATCGGGCACCACTGACAACGCCGCTCGCACGGAGCGACGATGACCTTCCGTCACCTCCGGGTGCGCGGCCGTCCGCCCCCTGCCCCTCCACGAGGTCGAAGGGCGCCCGACGCCGGCGGGGCCGCGTCGGGCGCCCTCGACACGCCCTCGCTCGTCGCGAGTCACCCGGCTCAGCAGGCGACGGTGCCCCTGCGGATCGCGTGACCGCCGGTGTTGCTGTCGTCGGCCCAGTAGACGGGCCTGGTGCCGGCGACGCACTCGTCGGCCGCGGCGAGCGTGAAGCCCTCGTTGTTCAGGTCGGCCATGCCGGCCGGGCGGTTGTAGTCGGCGGCGGGGGCGAAGCCGCCGTCGCCGCCGATTTTCATGGTCCGGTGCCGGCCGGAGCAGGTGTCGTCGCAGACGACCCACAGGCGCGCGGCCTGCGGCTCCCACTGGAGCTCCATCACGCCGGCCATGCCGCTGCTGGTCGTGGCGATCCGGGTGGCGGCGCCGCTGTCCTCGAGGACGTAGCCGTGGACCGCCCCGGTGCCCTCGACACCCACGAAGAAGACGCCGCCGGCGTGCGCGCCGAAGCGGCTCGGGTCGTAGACCGCGCCGGTCGTCCCGTCCTTGAAGCCCGCGGCGGTGAGCGTGGCGTCGGGGATCCAGGTGATGGCCTCGAAGCCGGCGTTGGAGCCCACGGCCGGCAGGCCGGCGGTGAGGTTCCACTCCCTGGTGGCGGTGAGGGTGGTCCCGGTGCCCGTGTCGACGTCGTAACGCAGGACCGACAGGCGGCTGGTGCCGGACGCGTCCCCGTTGCGCTCGCTGGCCACGTAGGCGCCGCCCGCGGCTCCCGCGCCGGTCAGGGTCACGGCCTCGCTGTCGGGGGCACCGGTGCCGCCGGGGAAGCGCAGGGCCTTGCCGGAGGTCCAGCCGTTCGCGGTGTCCGGTCGCCAGCCGCCGGCGCCGTCACGGACCAGCCGCCACAGCTTGCCGGAGTTCTGGGCGCCCCACAGCACGGAGCCCTCCTCGTACAGGCCGCTGAGGTCCGAACCGAAGACGTCGGTGCCGTCGGCCGTCGCCACGGAACTGCCGCCGGGCCAGGCCTCCGGGCCCGTGCCGCCGCCGCAGTTGTTGAGCGCGCCGAGCGTCAGGGCCGACTGGGCGAAGGCGCCGGTGCCGTCGGGGCAACGCGACCAGGACGGGGCGGAGTGGCTGGTCCAGGTGAAGCTGTCTACCAGGGTGCTGCCGCCGGGCAGGTAGAGCCGGGCCTTGTCGCCGGAGCCGAGACCGAACGACGCGGAGACGTCGAAGGCGCGTACGGCGCCCGGGGCGACGGTCGTCCCGGACGGCACGGTGAACTTCGAGCTGTTGTTGTCGTCCTTGAGGATCCAGCCGGAGACGTCCACGGCGGCGGCGCCCTTGTTGAACAGCTCGATCGAGTCGTTGACGCCGCCGGTCGTCACCACCTCGTTGATGCGGATGTCGTCCGCGGGGGCCGCGTGGGCCGTGGGCGCGAGCACCGCCGCGGCGACGGCCGTCGCGGTACCGGCGACGGCCAGGCGGAGCGAGGCGCGGCGGAGGGGGGCGTGGCGACGACGCCCGCGGGGAGCGCGTACTTCGAGCACGGTGTCCGTCCCTGGAGGAGGAGGCAAGTGGTGGCTGGGCGAGACGAGGGTCCCGG
The DNA here is from genome assembly GCF_040680975.1 of Streptomyces sp. NPDC051921. NCBI lineage: Bacteria > Bacillati > Actinomycetota > Actinomycetes > Kitasatosporales > Streptomycetaceae > Streptomyces > Streptomyces sp. NPDC051921. Next base: position 418,716 of record NZ_JBFAXU010000003.1, on the reverse strand, counting down.
CCGATGCCGAACAGCGGTCGGCGGCGGCCCGGTTGCCGTGTGAACGCAGGTCGAACGACAGGTCGACGAGCACCGCCCCTTGCCCGGCGGGGCGGCCGCGCCGCCGGCACCCGCGTGGAGCCCGGGCCCGCGACCGGCGCCGTCGCGCGCGTCCTCGCGCCCCGCCCGGCGCCGCCGGATGGCCTCGCCAGCCGATGATCGGAGACGGCGTGTCCCAGCTCTTCCCCACCCGGGGCGGCACCCTGCGCGCCGTCGCCGTGCTCACCGGCGCCCTCGCCCTCGGCACCGCGGCCTGTGGCTCCGACGGCTCCGACAGCGCCACCCGGGCGGGGGACCACCGGCCCGAGCGGCGCGGCGGCCTCTCCCGGCGCGCGCGACGGGCGCCGGCTCGGTGCCGAGGGGGACGGCCCCACGCGGACGTTCATGTCCTGGCCGACCCTCGGCCTCCGTGTGGGGCGACGAACTGCCCTCCCTACGCGAGGACATCGCCCGCATCGCCCGCGCCGTCGGCGAGTACGAGGCCGTGGTGATGATGGCCCGTCCGGAGCAGGTGGCCGCGGCCCAGCGGGCCGTCGGCTCGCAGGTCGAGGTCATCCCCCTGGAGGTCGACGACCCCGGGCGACCTAGCCGGGGGCGATCGGGCTGAACGCGCGCCGGTAGGCGGCGGGCGAGACGCCGAAGGCCGTCTTCATGTGCGCGCGCAGCGAATTGCCGGAGCCGAGGCCCGCCCGGTGGGCGACCAGGTCGACGGAGAGGTCGGTGGTCTCCAGCAACTGCTTGGCCAGTTCGAGCCGTTGTGCGGTGAGCCACTGTCCTGGGGTCATCCCGACCTCGTCGCGGAAGCGGCGGGTGAAGGACCGCAGGCTCATCCGTGCGTGCTCGGCCAGCTTGCCCAGGGGCAGGGGCTCGCCGAGGTGCTCCAGGGCCCACGCGCGGGTGGCGGTGGTGCTGGCGAGGGTGGGTTCGGGAACCGGGCGGTCGATGAACTGGGCCTGCCCGCCGTCACGCCACGGGGGCACGACGCACATGCGGGCGGCCCGGTTGGCGGCGGCGGCACCGTGGTCGCGGCGGATCATGTGCAGGCAGAGGTCGACGCCGGCGGCCACGCCGGCGGAGGTGAGCACGTCGCCGTCGTCGACGAAGAGGACGTCCTCGTCGATCCTGACCTTCGGATAGGCGCGGCGGAACTCCGGGGCCAGGTTCCAGTGGGTGGTGGCCGGTCGCCCGTCGAGCAGCCCGGCCGCGGCCAGGACGTACGAGCCGGAGCAGATCGAGACCAGGCGGGCGCCGGGGCGGATCCCGGCGATCGCCGCACCGACCTCGGGCGGCAGCGGGCCGCCTTCGGCGAGCTGCGGCATGGCGTGCGTGGGCGGGAGGATCACGGTGTCGGCCGCGGCGAGGGCCTCGGGGCCGGCCGCGGGCTGGACGACGAAGCCGGCGTCGCTGAGCACGGGCCCGCCGTCGGCGGTGCACACGACGACCTCGTACAGGGGGCGGCCCTCGGCGTCCTCCACGCTGCCGAAGACCCTGGAGGGGATGCCGAGCTCGAAGGGCGGCACTCCGGGCAGGGCGAGCACGGCGACGCGATGCCTGGGCCGCGGCTCCCGTGCGCCGCCGCCGTCCTGCTCGCCGTTCCTCACCGTGTCCCGCGTTTCCTCCATGGCCAAATCCTGTCACATAGTGGCCGGACGGCCAACACCACGGAGTGCCGGCATCCCGGATCGTCGTACCCGTCGCCGCCGGAAGGGATCCGGCGGGACTCGGATCGAGACGGAACGAGGCGGAGAGAGCATGCGCGCGGTGGTCGTGGAGCAGTGGGGCGGACCCGAGAACCTGGTCGAGCGCGAGGTGGAGCGGCCGGAGCCGGGCCTGAACGAGGTCCTGGTGCGGGTGCACGCCGCCGGGGTGAACCCGGTGGACTGGAAGACCCGCGCCAGCGGGGCCCTCGTCGAGTGGGGCGACGTGCCGGTCGTCGGCTGGGACGTGTCCGGCACCGTCGAGGCGGTGGGACCCGGCGTCGGGCTGTTCCGCCCCGGCGACGAGGTCTTCGGCATGCCCCTGTTCCCGCGGCAGGCGGGCGGTTACGCGGAGTACGTGGTGGCCCCGGCCCGGCACCTGGCCCGCAAGCCGGCGTCGCTGACGCACGTGGAGGCGGCGGCGCTGCCGCTCGCCGCGCTGACCGCCTGGCAGGCCCTGGTCGACGCCGCGGACGTACGGCCCGGGGAGCGCGTGCTGGTGCACGCGGCGGCCGGCGGCGTCGGCCACTTCGCGGTGCAGATCGCGAAGGCCCGCGGCGCGTACGTCATCGGCACCGCCAGCGCCGCCAAGCACGACCTCGTGCGGGAGCTGGGCGCGGACGAGGTGATCGACTACCGCGAGGAGCGGTTCGAGGACGTCGTCTCCGGCGTCGACGTCGTGCTCGACGGGCTCGGCGGGGAGACGGCCGAGCGCTCCGTGAAGGTGCTGCGGGCCGGCGGGCGGCTGGTCACCCTGCCGGGGCCGGACGACGTGCCCGCCGCGCACGACGAGGTGCGGGCCCTGTGGGTGCTGGTCGAGCCCGACCACCTCGGCCTGCGCGAGGTCGCCGCGCTGGTGGAGCGGGGCGCGCTGCGGCCGGTGGTCGACACCGTCCTGCCGCTGGCCGAGGCGGCCAAGGCGCACGAGATCGGCGAGCGGGGCCGTACCACCGGCAAGATCGTCCTGACCGTGGCCTGATCCGCCGCCCGCGGCCCCTCCCCGGGCCGTCGACCGACGCCGACGGCCCGGGGCGCGGCGCCTCAGGAGGGGACGGCGGCGACACGGACGCGGCTCATATGCCGCATCCGGAGGCCGACCAGTAGCGGGTGGCGCGGTGGTCGACGTGGGTGTGGTCGCTGTGCCCGGGATACCCGGGCCCGAGGATGCCGTTGAAGCCGTGGTTGCGGGCCTGCCGGGCGAGCGTGCACAGGGAGTGCGGCCCGGCGGCGAGGTCGGCCGCGTCGCCGTACAGGTGACGGCTCGACGTCGCGCCGCCGACGGCGTCGTTGCAGGCGTAGCTGCGGAAGCCGCTGGTGACGGTGACGGGCTGGTCCCCCAGGGCGTGGCGGAGGGCTTCCAGCTTCCACATGGTGCGCAGTGCGTTGGCCTTGGCCGTGGCGGCGCTCACCGCGCCGCCCTCCCAGGTGGAGTTGCAGTCGTTGAGCTCGGCGTAGGAGAAGTGGGCCGGGGTGCAGTCGTCGTCCTGGAGGGCGTAGATCTTGCTGAAGGTCGCGGAGCCCGCGACGCCGTCGGCGGCCAGTCCGTAGGCGGACTGGAAGCGCTTGACCGCCGCGGCGGTGGCGGGGCCGTAGGAGCCGTCGACGGCCAGGACGCCGCCGTAGCCGGGATAGCCGGCCACGCGGATCTGCAGGGCCGTCACGTCGGCGCCGGACGCGCCCTGCGAGAGGGTGCGCGACCAGGTGTAGCAGCCGTCCGCGTGGGCGGTTCCGGCGGTGGCCGCCATCCCCAGGAAGAGGGATGACGCGAACATGACAATCGAGAGGAGCAGGCGTACGGGCCGGGACTGAGCGGTGGATCCGGGCATCGAACCTCCATCACCGAACGGGCCTGGGACGGCCCTCGGAGCGGGGCCGCCCCCCGAAGGTTGGCCGCCCGGGTCGACGCGCGTCAACCACACCTCCGCTGCGTCATGCACCGGCCCTCTGCAACCCGCCCCGGGCCGCACCTCGGCGACGGTGCGCACGGCGGCCCACGGCCACCCCGCGCACCCTCGGCCGACTCAGCCCTGCTCGGTGATGTTGACCATCCACGTGATGCCGAACTTGTCGGTGCACATGCCGAACACGTCGCCCCACATCTGCTTCTCCAGGGGTACGGCGACGGTGCCGCCCTGGGACAGCTTGTCCCAGTAGCCGCGCAGCTCGTCCCCGTCGTCGCCGCTCAGGCTCACCGAGAAGTTGGTCCCGGGCCGGTGCTCCATGCCCGGCGGGTTGTCCGCCCCCATCAGCGTGTAGCCGCTGGGGGTTTCGAGCATGCCGTGCATGATCTTGTCCTCGTAGCCGGGCGGCGTCTCCGAGCCGAAGTCGCCGTAGCCGCTCAGGCTCAGCGTGCCGCCGAGGACGCTCTTGTAGAACTCCATGGCCTGCCGCGCATCGCCGGAGAAGCTGATGTACGGGTTGAGACGAGATGCCAAGGGACGCTCCCTTCAGGTGGACGGACCTGTACGGGCGGCAGCCTACGGGTGCTATGGGCGGAATCAGATGATCTGGGAGCGTGGTCGCTCGTCCGGCCGCCCCCGCCCCGGACGGCGCCGTCGCCGCCGCCGTCGAGGACCGCCCGTCAGAGGGCCCCCGCGGCGCTCGGCGCGCGCAGCGCGTCGGCGATGCCCTGGGCCAGGAACGGGATCCGGTGGGCCGGGACGCCGGCGATGTTGATCCGGCCCGCCGTCGTGCCGTAGATGCCGGAGCGGCGGCGCATCCGCAGCATGGCCTCGGGGCCGAGCGGCAGCATCGAGAACATGCCCTTCTGCCCGGCGAGGACCTTCGCCTGCTCCTCGTGACCGAGAGCGCCCAGGTGGGCGACGAGGTCGGTCCGGTTGGCCGTGATCCGGTGGCGCATCGCGTCGAGCTCGGCGCGCCAGGCGGCCCGCAGGCGCTCGTCCTCCAGGACGGTGGCGACCACGGCGGCGCCGTGGTCCGGCGGCATCGAGTACAGGGTGCGCGCGGCGTTCTGCAGGGCGGTCTCGACATGCCGGAGGGCGCGTGCCGAGGAGCCGACGACGACGGCGCACCCGGTGCGGTCGCTGTAGAGACCGAAGTTCTTGGAGCAGCTGACGGCGATCAGCACCTCGGGGAGCCGTTCGGCCAGCATCCGGGTCGGGCGCAGATCGGCGTCGAGGCCGTCGCCGAGGCCGTGGTAGGCGAGGTCGACGAAGGGGACCCAGCCGTTCGTCGCGGCGAGCGCGGCGAGCTCCTCCCAGGTCTCGGGGGACGGATCCGCGCCGGTGGGGTTGTGGCAGCAGCCCTGGAGGAGGACGACGTCACCGGGGCCCGCCTCGCGGAGGTCGTCCAGCATGCCCGTGCCGTCCGCCCGCCCCGTGGGGTCGAGCCACCGGTACGTGCGGACGGTGAGCCCCGCGCCTTCGAGGATGGGGCGGTGGTTGACGTAGGCCGGGTCGCTGATCCACACGGTGGCGCCGGGGCGCGTCTGCCGGACGAGATCGGCGAGCAGGCGCAGCGCGCCGGTACCGGCCACGGTCTGGACGGCCGTCGCCCGCGCGATGAGGGCCTCGGTGCCGAGGACGGTGCCGAGCATCGCGCGGTTGAAGGCGGTGTTGCCCGACAGGCCGCGGTACTCCTTGGAGCCGGAGCTCTCCGCCAGGCGTATCTCGGCCTCCTTGACCGCCGCCATGACGGGGGTGACCCCGGTGTGGTCGCGGTAGACGCCGAGGACGAGGTCGAGGCGCTCGGGGCGCGGGTCGGCGGCGTACTCGGCGGTGAGGTCCCACAGCGGGTCGGCGGGCGGGGCGGGCAGGAGCTCAAGCATCGGCGGACACCTTGGTTCGGGGGCGGCGGTTGGCGAGCGCGACGCCGAGGGTGATGAGGGGGACGCCGATCACGACCGGCAGGGTCGGCGACTCGCCGAGGAGGGGAACGGCGAGCAGGACGACGGCGACGGGGCTCAGACTGCCGACGACGGAGCTGCGTTCGGGGCCGATCCGGCGGATGGCGAACGCGTACAGCAGCCCGGCGCACAGGCCGACGCCCAGGCCCTGGACGACGAGGAAGAGCGCGATGTCGGCGCCGGCCGCGTGGGCGATGCCGGTGGGCAGGACACCGGTCAGCGCCAGCAGCGCGATGACGGCGAAGGAAGGCAGGCAGAGGAGGCCGATGGACCCTACGGGGTCGAGGTCCACTTCCCGCAGGCCCACGGTGTAGAGGGCCCAGAGGCCGCTGGCGACGAGCAGGGTCCCGGTGCCGAGCAGGACGTGCGAGTCGAGGGCGGCGGTGTGGCGCCACACCAGGGCCACGACGCCGGCCACGATCAGGGCCAGTCCGGCCGCCTGCGTGCCGCGCGGCGCGCTCTTGCCGCCCGCGATCATCAGGGCGGACACGAAGAGCGGGACCATGCCGGGCACGATCGCGCCGACGAACGCGGCCGAGGTCAGGGAGCCGCCGTACATGGCGGCGAGGAAGAAGGGCACCCCGGCACCGCAGACGATCTTGGCCGCGGGGCCGAAGCGGACGGCGGCGAGCCGGCGCCGGCGCCGCCACAGGGCGGGGGCCAGGATCACGAGGGGCACGCCGAAACGCAGCAGCGCGGCGTCGGCGGGCAGCAGCGTGGAGCTGCTCAGGGCGCGGGCGCTGAGCGCGAACGCGGCCCAGATGGTGACGGTGAGCACCAGCGCGCCCATGCCCACGGTCTGCGGGGAGAGCCTTGCGAGGGGCCCGGTACCGGGCTGTCGGGGCGGGCCGGTGCGGGGCCCGGGCTCCCCGGCCCGCCCCGTCGTGGACGGTGTGCGCGAGGCCGGCGACCCCACCGTTCGCACCCCCGCCGATTGCGCTGCGGCCACCGCCCTGTTCCTCCCGCTCGAAGTCGTCACGAAGCCGTTCGGGCGGAACCGACGTGCGGTTTTGCCCCGACAAGCAACGGTAGGGCTTCGGGCAGGGCAGATGATTGCCAGTTCTGCCCTCCAGACATAGCGTGGGGGCAGAATCTGCCAAGAACAGCCAGGGAGAACCGATGGACGCCGTGGATTTCCAGATCATCCACGAGTTGCAGGCCGACGGGCGGCTGTCGAACCAGGACCTCGCCGACCGGATCAGGCTGTCCCCCTCCCCCTGTCTGCGCCGGGTGCGCCGCCTGGAGGAGTCGGGCCTGATCGGCGGCTACACGGCCACCGTCGACCAGGTCGCCTACGGTCTGCCGATCACCGTCTTCGTACGGATCCGCCTGGAGCGCCACACGGCCGAGGCGGTCAACGTGTTCGAACAGCACGTCGGGCTCATCGACCACATCCAGGACTGCTACCTCATGGCCGGCAGCAGCGACTACCTGCTCAGGGTCGTCATCGAGAGCCTGGAGGCGTACGAGGCCCTCGTGCGCACCCGGATCCACGCCATCCCGGGCATCGCGTCGATCGAGTCCAGTTTCGCCTTCGGGAGCGTCAAGCAGTCCCGGGTGTATCCGCGCCCGGGGGTCCCGTCCCGGCCGCGGGCGGGTGGCTCGGGCGGCTGAGGAGGCACCGCAGGCCGGGGACCGTCGCCCGCGGTTCACCCAACCGCAACCGGGTCAACTCTGTGGCAACACCGGGTATCTTCACGCACGCCCTACGTTCCGAACGCCCTCGTCCCGCGAACGAAAGGTTTGTCATGCCCAGTCGGAAGGTCACCCTGGTGGCCCTCGTCGGCACCCTCGCCCTCGGCACCCTGGCCGCCACGGCCCTCACCGGCCTCGCGCCCACCGCCTCGGCGGCCGGCACCACGTTCACCGCGACGGCGGACACGTACGTCGACAGCCTGAACCCCGCCACGAACTACGGCGCGTCGCAGCAGCTCGGCGTCGACAACAGCCCGGTCAAGCAGATGCTGCTGCGCTTCGACGTCTCCGGCCTCACGCAGCCGGTGACCAGCGCGAAGCTCCGGATCCACGTCGACGACGTGTCCGGCGCGGAAGCCACCAGCGGCGGCACGTTCCGCGCGATGTCGAACAGCACGTGGTCCGAGACGTCGGTGACCTACAACAACCGACCCGCCATCGACGGCGCCACCCTCGGCACCCTCGGCGCGGTCGCGCGCAACACCTGGTACGAGGTCGACGTCACCTCGTACGTGCGGGGCAACGGCACCTTCGCCCTCGGCGTCACGTCGTCGAGCAGCAACGGCGCCGACTACGACTCGCGGGAAACCGGCGCCACCGCACCGCAGTTGGTGATCGAGACGGGCAGCACGCCCACTCCGACGCCGACCACCCCGACGCCCACCTCCACGACCACCCCGCCGACCGGCGACCCGGTGCTCGTCGGCGCGGGCGACATCGCCACCTCGGGCTCCGGGGACACCGCGACCGCGAACCTCCTCGACACCATCTCCGGCACGGTGTTCACGGTCGGCGACAACGCCTACCCCAACGGCACCGCCTCGGACTTCTCCACCTACTACGAGCCGACCTGGGGCCGCCACAAGGCGCGCACCAAGCCGGCGCCGGGCAACCACGACTACAACACCTCCGGCGCGTCCGCGTACTACAGCTACTTCGGTGCCGCCGCGGGCCCCTCGGGCCAGGGCTACTACTCGTACGACCTCGGCAACTGGCACGTGGTGTCGCTGAACTCCGAGACCTCCATGGCCGTCGGATCGGCCCAGGAGAAGTGGCTGCGCGCCGACCTCGCCGCCAGCGACAAGCCGTGCACGGTGGCCTACTGGCACAAGCCGCGCTGGACGTCCAGCTCCGGCCACGCCCCGGAGCCCGCGACGGGTCCGCTGGTCCAGGCCCTGTACGACCACAACGCCGAGGTCGTCCTGACCGGCCACAACCACCAGTACGAGCGCTTCGCCCCGCAGAACCCGAGCGGGCAGCTCGACACGGCCCGCGGTCTGCGGCAGTTCGTGGCCGGCATGGGCGGCGCGAGCCTCTACGGCTTCGGCACCATCCAGCCCAACAGCGAGGCCCGCAACAACGACACGTTCGGCGTCCTGAAGCTGAACCTGCACGCGAACAGCTACGACTGGCAGTTCGTGCCGCAGGCGGGCAAGACGTACAACGACAGCGGCACGGGCACCTGCCACTGACCCCGTCCGCCCGGCCCGGACCCGTTCGCGCCGCCCCGCTCACCGGCGGCGGCGCGGGCGGCGTCCGGCGCCCCCGCATCCGCACCCGGAGGTCGTCACCCCCGTGTATCTCTCCACGATCGGCAGGACGGAACTGCCGACCGACTCCCCGGCGCCCGGCCGGCGCCGCTGGAAGCCGGTCGGGGGCAACGTCCTCGCGCTCGGCACCGTCAGCCTGATCACGGACGTCTCCGCCGAGATGGTCACCGCCGTGCTGCCGCTCTACCTGGTGCTCGGGCTGCAGCTCGGCCCGGTCGCGTACGGCGCCCTCGACGGCCTCAACACCGGGGCCACCGCCCTGCTCCGGATCGTCGGCGGCTACGTGGCCGACCGGGTCAGCCGGCGCAAGGCGGTCGCCGGAGTGGGCTACGGCCTGTCGGCGCTCGCCAAGCTCGGGCTGGTGGCGGCGGGCAGCTCGGTGACGGCGCTCGGCCTCGTCCTGACCGCCGACCGGGCGGGCAAGGGCCTGCGGACCGCTCCTCGCGACGCCCTCATCACCCTCTCCACCCCCGAGCACGCCCTGGGCCGGGCCTTCGGGGTGCACCGGGCGATGGACAGCATCGGCGCCTTCGCCGGTCCGCTGGTGGCCCTCGCCGTGCTCACGGCCGCCTCCCAGTCCTTCGAGGCGGTCTTCGTCAGCAGCTTCTGCGTGGCGGCCCTCGGCGTGCTGGTCCTCTTCCTCTTCGTACGGGACCGCAGGACGGCCCGGCCGGCGACGGGCGCCGTCTCCCCGCGCGCCGTGGGCCGGCTGCTGCGCGCGGCGCCGGTACGGCGCCTGGTGGGCGCCGCGTGCCTGCTCGGACTGGCCACCGTCGGCGACGGGTTCGTGTACCTGCTGCTCCAGCGGCGCGAGTCCCTGTCCCTCGGCTGGTTCCCGCTCCTCGCCGTCGGTACGAGCCTCTCCTACCTCCTCCTGGCGGCCCCCCTCGGGGCGCTGGCCGACCGGATCGGGCGGCTGCCGGTGATGCTCGGCGGCTACGGCGTCCTCGCCGTGGTCTACCTGTTGCTGCACGGCCCCTTGGGCGGCCCGGCCCTCCTCGTGACGGTCCTCTTCCTGTACGGCCTGTTCTACGCGTCCACCGAGGGCGTCCTGATGGCCCTGGCGGGCCCCGTCCTGCCGGAGCGCCTGCGGACGACGGGCATCGCCCTCGTCCAGAGCGGCCAGGCGCTGGCGTACCTCGGCTCGTCCGTGCTCTTCGGCCTGGCGTGGCAGGCGTGGGGCCCGGCGGCGGCGAGCCGGGGAGCGGCGGTGGCCGTGGTCGTCGTCGCGGCGGCGACGGCGCTGCTCCTCGCTCCCCTGCGGCGCCGGACCGCACCGACGCCCCCGGACGGACCCGACTCCCCTGCTTCCCCGGACTCCCGGACCCCGCACGAAAGGCCCGGCTCCTCCTCATGAAGGCCATGAACGCCCCCACCCAGCGCGTGAAGATCCTCGTCACCGTGCTCGCGGCCCTGCTGCTGGCGGCCCTGGCGGCCGCCACCGTCGTCCGCGCCCGGCAGAACGCGGCGCCCGACCCCGCCGGCGACGCCCGGACCCCGGCCGTCGCCGCGGCCTCCCCCGATGCCGCCCGCCACCCCGGCGGCCGGGTCCGGGTGCTCAGCAACGGGCTGCTGTCCACGGTGTCGCTCGCCGACCCGTCCGGGCCGCGCACCGTCACCTCGACGCACTGCGACCGCGCCTACACGGCGGGCGGCACCACCGCCTGTCTCACACCCGCCGGAGCACTCAGCGGCCCGAGGCTCCTGGTCCTCGACGAGGGACAGCGGACCCGGCGCACCGTCCCCCTGACCGGGCTGCCCAACCGCACCCGGGTCTCGCCCGACGGCCGCATGGTCGCCTGGACGCTGTTCGTGGGCGGTGACTCGTACGCCGGCGGCGGCTTCTCGACCCGCACCGGAATCCTGGACACGCGCACCGGCCGGGTCATCCCCTCGCTGGAGGACTTCGCGGTCTTCCGGGAGGGCCGTCGCCACCGGGCCGCGGACATCAACGTCTGGGGCGTGACCTTCGCGGCCGACGACAACCGCTTCTACGCGACGGTCTCCAGCGCCGGCACCCGCTCCCTGGTGGAGGGCGACATCGCGGCCCGGACCCTGCGCACCCTGGCGGACGACGTCGAGTGCCCGTCACTGTCCCCCGACGGTCGGCGGATCGCCTTCAAGCAGGCCGTCGGTGCCGACCCGGCGAAGGGCTGGCGGGTGGCCGTCCTCGACCTGGCCACGCTCCGGCGCACCGAGCTGGCCGAGAGGCGGAACGTGGACGACCAGGCGGCCTGGCTGGACGACGCCACCGTCGCGTACGCCCTCCAGCGCCCCGACGGCACCAACGACGTGTGGACGGTCCCCGCCGACGGCTCGGGCGAGCCGCGGCTGCTGGTCCCCGGCGCCAACTCCCCCGCCGTCCTGCCGGCCTCCGGCTGAGGCGCCGGCCGGGCACGCGACGTACGCCGTCGCCCGGAGGGCGTCCCGGCGGCGTCCTGACGGCGTACCGTCGCGAGGCCCGCCGCCGGCGCCGCCGGGAGAGGTCCGGCCACGTCACTCCCGTGCGCGCCTGCCGGGACCGAACCGCCCGAGGAGCGCGGTGAGGAGGACCGCCGTGAGGGTACCGGCGACGACGCCGCTTCCCAGGATCGTCCGGGCCCACGCGGGGAACCCCGCGTACAGGTCCGGGCTGAGCAGCGGCAGCAGTCCCGCGGTGAGCGCGAGCGCGGCGGTCAGGCTGCCCGTCCCCGTGCCGGACAGGTCGGCCCGGCGGAGCATCTCGACGCCCATCACCGCGATGACGGCGTAGACGACGAGGGCCGAGCCGCCCACGACGGCTTCGGGCAGGCCGGCCAGCGCCCGGGACACCGGCGTCGCCAGGCCGAGGCCGACCAGGAGCACTCCCGCCCCGGCGGTCACGAAGCGGCTGCGGACCCCGGTGAGCCGGCCGATGCCGATGTTCTCGGCGCTGGTGACCATGAGGGACGTGCCGAAGAGTCCGCCGGCCAGGGAGACGAGGGCGTCGGCGCGGGCGACGCGCGGAACGTCCCGCTCGGGAACGGGAGTCCGGCCGACGATCTCGCTGTTGAGCACGGTCTGTCCGGTGATCTCGGCCAGTGTCGTGAGGCTGAACACGAGCAGCGGGAGGGCCGCCACCAGGTCGAACCGCGGTGTCCCGAAGGGCAGGAGGGCGGGCAGCGCGAAGCCGCCGCCGGCCACCGGGGTGAAGGCGCCGAGGCCGGTGGTCACCGCCACGAGGGTGCCCACCGCCATCCCGAGGAGGACCGAGGTCTGGCGCCAGACGCCGCGCAGCAGCACGTACGCGGCGACGGTGGCCGCGACCGTGAGCGCGGCGAGGAGCACCGCGCGCGGCTCGCCCGTACCGTCCGGTCCGGTGACGAGCCGGGCGGCGACCCGGATCATCGCGATCCCGATGAGCAGCACGGTCACGCCCATGACCAGGGGCGGGAAGAACCGTACGACACGGGCGTAGAGCGGCAGCACGGCGAGCAGCAGCGCCGCCGCGAGGAGGACGGCGCCGGCCGCGGTCGGCGCCCCGTGCTCCTGCGCGATCTGCAGGAACAACGCCGTCGCGGCGCCGCCGGGCAGCATCACGAAGGGCAGCCGGCCGCCGATCCGCCACACGCCGAGGGACTGGAGCAGGGCGCCCGCGCCGCACAGCAGCAGGACGGCGCTGAGCAGCGAGGCGGTCGCGCCGGGCGGCATCCTCAGGGTGCCGGCGACGAGGAAGACGGTGGAGACCGGGGCGACGGTCATCGCGAGGACGTGCTGGGCCGCGAGCGGTGCCAGCCGGCGCAGCGGCACCGGTGCGTCGACGGCCTCGCCCGGGCGGCCGGTCCCGGGGTCCGCGGCGGGGGTCGCGGCGGGCGGGCCGGTCGGGGTGGCCGTCATCCCGTCACCTCCAGCCACGGGATGTCGGACGCGGCGTAGCGGTAGGCGCGGAAGACGGCGTTGGGCTCGGACGGGAAGAGGCCCCGGACCTCGCTCTCGCCGTAGCCGGCGAAGTGCGGGACGACGTACTCCCAGCAGAGGTAGCCGTCCTTCGTCACCTCGAAGAGCCGTCCCGACGGGGAGTCCGTGACGAGCGTGTTGCCGTTCGGCAGGCGCTGCGCGGAGCCCATGAAGGGCGCGAAGAAGAACTCGCGGGCGGGGTCGTGGTACTCCCACACGATGTCACCGCCGGTCCGGTCGATCTCGACGACCCGGGAGTACGGCACGTCGTGGCCGGGCCGGAAGACGCCGTTGTCGAAGACCAGCAGTCGGCCGTCGTCCAGTTCGGTGGGAGCGTGCTGCTGGCTGACGGTGCCGGGGCGGCTGCGCCACAGGATCTCGCCGGTGCGGCGGCTGATCACGACGACGGCCGAGACGCTGCGCAGGCTGGCGAGGACGTTGCCGTCCCGCAGGGGCGTGACGCTGTTGATGAGGGGCCAGTGCTCGCGGGCGTACGCCTCGTGCAGGGCGAAGGACTCGCGGTCGAGGTGCTCCGCGGCCCTCCAGGACCACAGGAGTTCGCCGTCCGGGCCGACCTCCTTGATCGTGTCGGCCCAGACGACTCCGCCCGCGGCCTCGGAGCCGGGCACTCCGCCCCGTACCGACGCGGCCTCGGGGCCGGTGAGGGGTTCGAGGGCGGTGTAGAGGACGCGGCCGTCGTCGAGGTGGTGGGCGTCGTGGTGCTGGAGGGGATCGCGGTGCTCCCGGAGCACGGTGCCGTCGGGGGCGGCGCGGAGCATGACGCCGCCCCGGTACTTGTGCCACATCGGGAACAGGGCCTGCTCTCCCGGGAGCACGCCGTTGTACGCGAGGGAGCCGTCGGGGAGCAGCCGGGCGTGGCGGCCGGGGCGGTACGGAAGGTTCCACTGGTGGACGGTGCGGCCGTGGAGGTCGATGAGGTAGACCTCTCCGGTGCCCGTGAGCGGCGCGTAGAGGGTGTAGCCGTCGAACGCAGCCGTCTCGTCGACGGCGATGAGCCCGGTGGGGCGTCGGCGGCGTGCATTCTGGTCGATCGGGGGCATGTCGGAACTCCTCACTTCAAACTTTCTTTGATGAGAGCAACCGGCTTTGACGTTAGGGCCGTGGTGTGACGGGCGTGTGTCAGGAGTACGAAACCGGCTCCGGCTTGCCGCCGTACGCCGCGTAAGGTGCCGTCAGGCGCCCCCTACCAGGGAGTACGGCGTCGTGGGGCGGAGAAGGACGGGACGATCCATGGATGCCGCGAACACACCGCGGGTGGGAGCAGCCGTGCGCCGCCGGCGCCGGGCGCTCGGCCTGACGCTCGCCGACCTGGCGGGGCGCAGCGGACTCTCCTCGCCGTTCCTCAGCCAGATCGAGAACGACCGGGCGCGCCCCAGCATGCGTTCGCTGCAGCGGATCGCCGACGCCCTCGGCACCACCGCGGTCCAACTGCTCGCGGCCTCGGACGAGACCCGCACGGTCGACGTGGTGCGCGCCTGCGACGACGGCGGTCTCGACCGGGAGGCGCGCGTCCGGCCGGTGGTCCGTGGCCGCCATCAGCTGCACGCGCTGGAGTTCGTGGGCGAGCACGAGGCGGACCGCGAGTTCCGGCACCGGAACGACGAGCTGATGTACGTCGTGGACGGCGCGGTGGAGGTGGAGGCCGACGGTAGGCTCCACCGGCTGGGGCGCGGGGACACGCTGCTGCTGTCCGGCGGCGTCCGGCACCGCTGGCGCACCACCGAGGCCGGCGCGCGGGTGCTGGTGGTCGCGATCGGCGACCACGTCGAGGTCCTGGAGGCCTGACGCGAAGGGGGCGCGCGGTCCGCCCCGCCCCACCCCGCGAGCAACGGGCCGCGTCCGGGCGCCGAGCGCGCCGTGGCCTGCCCGGGCGCCGAGCGGCAGCGGAGTGACGCAGGGGGCGCCGGAAAGCCGGTGGCCGTCTCCACGCCCGCGCCCCGTGCCCCGTGTCCGGAGATCCCCGGACCGTCCCGGCAAACGGCGTTCCTGTTCCCCGTGAACACGGCGCGGCGCCGGGCCCGTCCGGCGGATCAGGGCCGGACAGTCCCTAACTTCCCTTGTTGAGCAGCTCGTTGATCAGCGTGCCGTCGGCCGGCAGGACCCGGCCGTGCCGGAGCGGGACCCCGAGGACCTCGGCCAGTCCCTTCAGGCCCGTGTCGACGGCCGCCTCGACGGCCACGGCGAGGGCCGTCACCGCCGCCCGGCCCTCGCGCACGCCCGTCACCAGGAGGCCGGCCGCGACGACGAGGCCCGGCCACCAGACGGCGGCCGCGGCCAGGGCGCCGTACGGGACGGCCCACGCGGTGCGCAGGGCGGCCGCCGCGTAGCGGTCCCAGGCGGAGCCGACCTCCTGGCGGGTGCCGTCGGGCGCCAGTTGCCACAGCCGGGGCCAGATCAAGGACATGTGAACGCCGTGCTGGACCCGTATGCGGTCCTCGACCGCGCCGAGCCTGCGTCCGATCCAGGTGGCCCGGTCCGGGACCTCCCGACCGCCGCCCCTCAGCCGCCCGGTCAACCGCCGCATCGACCGCGACCGGCCGGCCCACAGGCGGCCCACCCCCGACGCCAGCCAGTCCGCGCACAGCGCCGGGGCCACGACCGCGAGGAAGAGGACCACCAGTGCGGCCGCCTTCCCCGACGGGGAGGCGTACCGGCCGGTGCGCAGCCGCTCCAGCCAGTCGATGACGGCGGCCAGGTCCACGGCGCCCGAGCGCCCGGGGGCCAGCGCCACGGCACAGGCGACCACGAACAGCAGCCCGGGCAGCACGATCCGGGTCAGCCAGCGTTCCGTGATCTTCTTGCCGACCTCGGCGAGGAATCCGTCCATCAGGCCGTGCTCCCGTCCGCCGACGCCGCCGCCGGCTTGAGCGGGACGCCGTCCGGGTCGTTCGGGTCCAGGTAGCACAACGGCCAGGCTCCGGACGCGTCCCGCGAGCGGCCGGCGCCGCAGCGGCCGGTGGCCCGCGGACACCGGAAGACGCTGTCCACCACGGTCTCCTCGCTCCACAGGCCCGCCGTGCCCATGCCGTCCTTGCGCCGTTCGCCGAGCACCAGGGCCGGATCGTGGCCCAGCTGCCGCAGCGCCTCCAGCGCGCTGCCGCCCTCCCGTACCTCGTCGACGGCGTCGTCGAACTCGTCGAGGGCGCCGTCCTCCGCGAAGTCCGCGCGCACTTCGGTGTAGTGGTCGCACAGCCAGGTACGGGCGCGTTTCTCCAGGGCGCGGTCGGTCATCTTCTCCTCTTCCTCGGGTGGACGGCGAGCGGGGTCGGGCCCCACGTGGATGTCGAGCGGGGTCAGGCCCCCACGTGGATGTACGGCATCCAGATCTTGGGTTGGTGCGGATGCGCGGCGCGCAGTTCGGCGAGCGCCGCGTGCAGCGCCCGGGGCGCCCGGGCCACGTCCAACTCGCCGTCGCCCCGTGCGAGGCGCCGGTACACCGCATCGGTCACCGTCGGGGCGCTCGCGTCCTGCACGGGGTACAGGCTCGCCAGCACGTGCCGGAAGCCGGCGAAGTGGAGCACCGCCGCCGGATGGGTCGCCTCGTCCAGCACCTCGGGGTCCGGTACGGCGGTGTCGCAGGCCGACAGGAACGCGAACTCGGCGTCCCCGGCGGGGACTCGGGACAGCCGCAGCGGGGTGAGGATCTCGCCGGCGCCGAGTCGCAGTCCCTCGCGGGCGATGCCGTGGCAGACGGTGTGCAGGCGGGAGTGGTCGGGCAGCAGCCGGGTGACGGCGTCGACGGTCGCCTGTCCGTCGTGCAGCCTGCGCAGCGCCGGTACGTGCCGGGCGACCACCTCGGCCTCGGCGGCGACCTCCGGCAGGTCCGGCTCGGGGACCGTCACCAGGAGCAGGCGTCCCGGGGTGTCCGGGCGGGTCACGGGCCTGCGGGCGTACAGCAGGGAGGTGAGGGTCGGCGCGTAGGAGGGCACGGCCCGGCCGGGAACGGACTCCCGCTCGCCCCCGCGCCGCGCGGCGGCCGCGTGCAGCGGCAGGTACGTGGCCAGTCCGGTGGGGCACCACCACAGCCGGGGCAGCTCGCCGCCCCCGTCACCGGCCGCGTCGGCGAGCTCCGGAAGGGCGTCGAACACCGGGCGGGCGACGCGGTCCCACAGTCGTTCCAGCATCCGCAAGGAGGACTGCGTGCGACGCATCTCGGCCCGGATGACCAGTGCTTCGGCGGCTTCGACGGCCTCGCTCCCGGCCGCCCCGGATCCGGCGGCCCCGTCCACCGCGCGCCCTCGGGCGCTCCGCAGCGCCGCGTGCGCCTCGACGAGGCGCTCGTCGGCCTCGGCGGCCCGGTCCAGCATCTCCCGGACGTCCGGGTGCGTGAGGCCGTCCAGCGGTACGACGGCCGGGGCGCCCGTGTCCCGTACGACGAGGGCGTGGCAGCCCAGAACGCTGATGTTCACCACCACGACCGGCCCTTCGCCGCCGGCCGCGCGGAGCGTGGCGTAGTCGGGGCTGCGGAGGAGGCCGGCCCGGCGGGTCAGGGTCTGCCACTCGCGGGCCAGGGCGGTGCGCTGTTCGGCGACGGCGGGGCTCTCCTCGCCGTCCGCCGGGAAGGGGGTGTCCAGCTCTCCGCGTATCGCGTCGAGCCGGGCGAAGGTATCCGGGTCCTCGTTCCGGAGTCGGGAGAGTTCGGTGGTGCGCAGGTCCAGGAGCTGGGACCACATCACGGTCCGCCCTCGCTCCAGCAGTTCGACCGCGCGCTCGGGCCGTCCGGCGCCGACGGCGGCCGCCGCCGCGTCGACGGCGAGTTCGTCCAGCTCGGAGAGGTAGCTGCGCTGGTCGTGGTGCGCGACGCCGCGCCACAGCACCAGGGGAAGCAGTTCCACGGCGAGTGCGAGGCCGTCCGCGCCGGAGGCCCACAGGCGCTCCTCGGTGTCCCCGGCCTCTTCCGGCGTGACCCGGCCGGTGGCGATCTCGACGGCGGTCCCGGCCGCGAAGATGCCCCACAGGCGTGCCGCGTGCAGGCGGACGCCGGCGGGCAGGGCCGCGTTCCCGGCCGCCGCCCGGAAGGCACCGGCGCACTCCTCCCACAAGGCGGGGACCGGAAGCGGGTCGTCCTGGATCCGTTCCAGCAGGGCCAGCCCCAGGAGGAAGCGGTACTCTCCCCCGGCCCGCGTGTCCGGTCCGGCCCGGTCTGCGAGCCCCCGGGCCAGATCCTCCGCCTCGGCGAGCGCGGCGGCCCGCTGCCCGTGCCGAGGGGTCTCCAGCAGCGTCGACACCAGGAGGTAGCGGCAGCTGAGGCCGCCGCTCGCGTCCTCGTACGCGACGCCCTCGCGCAGGGCCGCCACAGCCGCTTCCCACTCCGGCAGGCCGCCGACCCCCTGCCGGAGGCCGCGGGTGTGCTGGGCGGCCAGGCAGCGCAGTGCGGGCAGCCGCGTCCCGCGGCCATGGCCGAACGGACGCTCGCGGACCGCCCGTTCGGCCAGCGCGACCGCCTCGCGCAGGTCGCGCTCGTCCGTGTTCAGGTCGAACCGGGCGCCCAGCGCCTCGCTCAGCTGGACGAGGTACGGCCGGCTGTCGACGCCCTTCGTCCAGCGCGGGGCGGCGACGACCTCACGGCGGACGGTGATCGCCTCGTCGAGCGCGGCGGAGCTGAGCGTGTCGAGGTGGCGTTCCCACAGCGCGTCGCCGAGGGCGTCCCGGAGCCGCCACAGGAAGGTGCCGGAGAGGCGTCCGGGGAGTGCCTGGATGCCGGCCAGTCCGCGGCGGGCCGCCGCGAGGCAGGCGTCCAGGGACTCGGGATCGTCGGTCTCGCCCAGGCGGTTCAGCAGCACGAGACCGTCCAGGGAGGCCACGATCGCCTCGTTGAACGCCGTCACGCTCGGCAGCCGTCGGGGTCCGCGCAGCGGCTCGACGATGCGGCGCAGGGTTGCCACGTCGCCGGACCCGATCGACTTGCCCGCCGCCAGGAACACGTACATCCGCAGGACCAGTTGGGGGCCCTCGTAGTGGAGCACGGGAACCCAGACCAGCAGAGGGGCGGCGAGCCCCGCCATCAGGAGCCACAGCTCGCGGACGGGGACGGACGTCTCCGTCCACCAGATCCGCGGGCTCTCGACCGGAGAGAACCCCGGGCCGAGGAGGGTGGCCCGCAGCATCAGGGCGGCGAACGCGAAGCACACGAACAGCCCGACGTACAGGAGCGGAAGGAGCACGCGCAGGGCGCGTGGCGTGTACCGCCATCCTTCACGGACCAGCGGGTCGTACGCCGCGCGGAGGAGCACGGCGGCGCCGAGCGGCCCGAAGAGGACCGCCGACACCACTTGGACGACCGTCATGCCGGCGGGCGGACCGTCCAGGTACAGGGACACGGCGCGCGCGCCCGGCAGCACGGCGTAGACCGCCCCCAAGATCCATAACCCGATGCGCATGCGGGCCAGTCTTCCAGAGGGCCGACCGGACATGATCATGCCCTCCGCACCGCGCCGCCGGTCACGGCGGCGCTGCGGGCGTCGTGCCCCGCGCCCGGGGTGGCGACGGATGCCGGGGCGGGTGGCGCACTTCCTCGTCCTGGCGAGGCGGACGTCGTGCCGTCGGTCACTCCTCGGTGGGGCCGAGGGCCGGTGCGGCGCGCAGGTGGACCCGGCCGGCCGCGGTCGCATGGAGTTCGAGGACCGTGATCTGGTTGGTGCCCGGGACGAGGACGGGCCCGGGGACGTACAGGCCGGTCTGCGGGCCCCGGGACCAGTAGCGGCCCAGGCAGAAGCCGTTGACCCAGGCCATCCCCTTGGTCCAGCCGTCGAGCCGGAGAAAGGTGTCGGCGGGGTCGTCGACGGTGAAGGTGCCGCGGTGGAACGCCGGGCCCACCTGCGGCCGCGCCGGGTCCGCCGGGCGGAGGACGAGGGCGTCCAGGCTGTCGAGGGGCAGGGCACGGCTCCGCCAGGCGGCGAGCGGCCGCCCGTTCACCGAGGTGCGGCCGAGCAGGCCCTTGCGGTCGTGCAGTCCTGGTCCGTAGTTCACGCGTCCCTGGTTCTCCACGAGCACGGCCAGCCGCGCTCCCGGGTGCGGGACGGTGAAGGCGAGGGCGTGCTCGTGGTTCTCGCGTTCCAGCACGCCGACGGGCTGCCCGTCGACGAAGACCTGGGCGCGGTCGTGGACCTGCTCGGCGTGCAGGACGGCCGGTCCCGCCGTGGGCAGGTCGGTCTCGTAGAGGACGAAGCCGAAGGGGCGGCCGAGTTCCTCCATGGTCAGCGGGCGGTCCGCGGTCCTCGCCGGCGTGGCGAGCACGTCGGCCCGGTCGAGGAGGCCCGCCGTGTGGGTGAGTTCGACGGGCCCGTACGCCGCCTTGGGTGCGGCTGCGGGCAGGGGCTCGTCGGGTACGGCCGCGTGGCGGGCGATGACCTCGCGGAACGCGGCGTATTTGGGAGTGGGGTCGCCTGCCTCGTCGAGGAGGGCGTCGTAGTCGTAGGAGGTGACGGTGGGGCGGTACGTGCCCTTGTCGTTGGCCCCGTTGGTGAGGCCGAAGTTGGTGCCGCCGTGGAACATGTAGATGTTGACGGAGGCGCCGGCGGCGAGCAGCCGGTCGAGGTCGGCCGCCGCGTCGGCGGCGTCCCGGGTGGTGTGGACGCCGCCCCAGCGGTCGAACCAGCCGATCCAGAACTCCGAGCACATCAGCGGCCCGGTCGGCTGGAGCCGGCGCAGCGCGTCGAGGCCCGCCTCGACGCGGCTGCCGAAGTTCACGGTGCGCAGCACGCCGTCCAGGCCGCCGCGGGCCAGGTCGGCGGGCTGGTCGCAGGTGAAGAGGGGGACGTCGACTCCGTGGGCGCGCAGCAGCCCGGCGAGGTCGGCGAGGTAGCCGGCGTCGTCGCCGTGGGCCCCGTACTCGTTCTCCACCTGCACCGCGATGACGGGCCCGCCCGCATCGGCCAGGTACGGCTTCAGGGGCGGGAGCAGGGCGGCCAGGTAGCCGTCGACGGCGGCCAGGAAGCGCGGGTCGCGGCTGCGCAGCTCGATGCCGTCCTCCGTGAGCAGCCACGAGGGCAGGCCGCCGCCCTCCCACTCGGCGCAGATGTACGGGCCGGGCCGGAGGAGCACCTGCAGGCCCTCGGCGGCGGCGAGACCGAGGAAGCGGGGCAGGTCGAGACCTCCGTCCAGCCGGAAGTCACCGGGCCGGGGGGCGTGGAGGTTCCAGGGGACGTAGGTCTCGACCGTGTTGAGTCCCAGCAGCCGCGCCTTGCGGAGCCGGTCGGCCCACTGTCCGGGGTGGACGCGGAAGTAGTGCAGTCCGCCCGAGATGATGCGGAACGGCCGGCCGTCGAGGCGGAATCCGTCCTCGGCGATCTCCAGTCGGGGCATGCCGGGGTGCTCCTCGGTGTGCGTGCGGGTGCGGAGGGGGGATCAGGCGAGGGGGCGGCAGAGCAGGGCGTCCGGGACGCCGTGGTGCAGCCACTTCCAGGTGTACGCGACGCCGGCGAGGTACTCGTGGTCGGCGCACTGGCCCTTGTAGTAGCCGGGTGCCCAGTCGCTGGCGTTCGAGCCTCCGGTGGCGGGCCGGTTGTCACCGCGGTCGAACCAGAGCACGCGGCCGGAGGCGGGCAGGGCTTCCGCCGCGGGGGCGCACAGGAGGGCGGACATCGCGTTGCCGTTCACGCTGTAGCCGACGGCGAAGGTCCGGTCGGGGCACTGGAGCTTGTTGTAGCCGCTCGCCCAGTCGCCCCCGGTGACGTAGCGCTCGTCGGTGACGACGGTCCAGGCGCCGGGGCCCTTCGTCGGCTGGCCGGCGTCTGTGCACAGGCCCCGGCTGTCGCTGCGGCCGAGGCCGACCAGGCGCTGGGTGTCGGGGCAGTTGCCCTTGCGGTTGCCGGGCGACCAGTCGGGCTCGGCCAGCATGGTGGTGGAGACGTTGTAGTCGGCGTAGTCCAGGTTGAGCATGTTCCAGCGCGGCGTCCGGGCGATCTGACCGCTCTTCCCGGGGGCGTTGACGAGCTTGTTCCAGTCGGTGGCGCGCCAGTCGCCCGCGTCCATGACGCCGAGGCGCGTGCCGTCGGCACGGTAGTTGACCATGGCCCAGTTGTCCTGCGGCGTGCCGTCGGCGTCGCTCCAGCCGACCAGCGGCCAGATGGCGAAGTCGGTGTCGTTGCGCACCAGGATGTCGGTGAAGTTCGTGAACCAGGCGCGTTCCGGGGCGTCGGCGTCCCCGCGGCCGGCGGCGCCGAACTCGCTGATCCAGACGGGCGCGGTGAAGTGCTGGCCGGACCGGGTGACGAACAGGGCCTGGTCGTCGACGACCTGGGCGAGCTGTTCAGGGGTGAACTCCTCGTAGCGCGGGTCGTGGGTCTCGCCCGTGCCGGTGGCGCCGGTGTGGTTCGGACCGGTGTAGCCGTAGAAGTGGGCCGAGTAGACGAGCTTGTCTGAGCGGATCAGCGTGTTGGACAGGGTCGCGACCGGGGTGAGCGTCGGGCGGCCGTGGCTCGTCAGGTCGGTGGGTATGCCCTGCCAGTTGATGCCCTCCATGATGACGAGCATGTCCGGGTCGGCCTGCAGGATCTTGTTGCCGGCCTCCTCCAGCGCCTTGTTCAGGTCGTGGTCGTTGCCCCAGCCCCAGTTGGGGTCGTTCCAGGTGTCGCGGCGCACCTCGTTGCGCAGGTCGGCGCCCACGACCCGCTTGTCGGCCTGGTAGCGCTTCACCAGGAACACCCAGTCGTCGATCCATGCCTGCGTGGACTGGCCGCTGTTCCAGCGCTCGTTGCCGTCCAGGCCGCAGCAGAAGCGGTAGCTGGTGGTGTGGTTGTTGAGGATGACGGCGAACCCGTCCGCGGTCAGGGCCGCGACGACGGCGTCGAACACCTGCAGCGGCGTCTTGCCCTTGAGCTGCGGGTTGGCGGCGACGGCCGGGTCCGGGACGGTGCTCGTGTCGTGGATCAGCGCGTTGGCGAACGGCAGCCTGATGCTGTTCAGGCCCATGGCGTGGAAGTCGGCCAGGATCTGGGCGACCGGCTTGCGGTCCAGGCCGAGCGGGATGTGGTGCGCGTTCTGCCGCGCCTGGTGGTTCGCGACGTCGTCGATGTCGCCGCTGCCCTGCCAGGTGCCCTGGGCTCCGGCCCAGTTGCCGGACTTGAGCTTGAAGCGGTCGCCTTCCGCGTCGACGACGTAGCGGCCCCGGGTGGACAGCGGCGCGGTCCAGGAGGCCGCGAGCTGCGCGCCCGTGAGGACCGGGGGCGGCGCGGTCGCCGGGTCCGCCGCCACGGCGGTCGGGGTGAGGGTGCCGATGAGGAGTGCGGACGACGTGGCCAGGGCCGCGGTCGCGCGTCGGAGCAAGGTCATGCGGGGTGTCACGGGGGCTCCTTGCGGATGGGGGACGTGTACCTGCCGTGCGGGTGCTGCGTGGTGCGGTGCCGTGCGGTGCCGTGCGGGTGCTGCGTGGTGCGGTGCCGTGCGGGTGCTGCGTGGTGCGGTGCGGTGCGGTGCGGTGCGGTGCGGTGCGGTGCGGTGCGGTGCGGTGCGGTGCGGCAAGAGGGTCAGCCCTTGAGGCCGCTGGTGGCGATGCCTTCGACGATGTAGCGCTGGGCGACGAGGAACATGACGACCAGGGGCGTGACGGTGACGACGGCGCCGGCGAACAGGCCGGGCAGGTTGATCGTCTGCGACGTGAGGAAGGTGGACAGTGCGATCTGCGCGGTCCAGGCGGACGGGTCCTGGCCGACGACCAGCGGCCACAGGAAGGCGTTCCAGCTGTCGATGAAGGACAGCGCGCCGAGCGAGGCCAGCATCGCGCCGGAGCTCGGCAGGGCGATCCGGCCGTACAGACCGAGCCAGCCGAGGCCGTCGAGTCGTCCGGCGTCCTCGATCTCGCTGGGGAACTGCAGGTAGAAGTTGCGGAAGAGCAGAACGGCGAAGGGGTTGAAGAGGCCGGGCACGATGATGCCCCAGAGCGTGTTGACGCCCCCCAGGGAGCCGACGACGACGAACGTCGGGACGAAGGTGACCGAGCCGGGGATCATCAGTGTGGCGACGATCAGGCCGAGCAGCACGCCGCGTCCCCGGACCGGGATCCTGGCGAGGGCGTAGCCGGCGGCCGAGGCGAGGAGCGTGGAGACCGGCGCGGTGACGGCGGCGATCAGCAGCGAGTTGCCGAGCGCCTGCCCCATGGCGACGGTGGGGTCCTCGAACAGGGCGGTGAAGTTCTCGACGTGCATGGTCGAGGGCCACCACGTCCACTCCGGCGACGTCAGGCTCCGGGCGTCCATGAGGGAGTTGCGGAGCATCAGGTAGAAGGGCGTCAGGAAGGCCGTGGTCAGCAGGCCGACGAGCAGACCGCGGGTGAGGAGGCGGGCGGCTCGGGTCAGTCCGGGCAGGGTGATCATGCGCTTCTCATTCTCCTCTCCTGCCGAAGCCGGTGAACCGTCCCTGGAGCAGGGTCACTCCGACGACGAGGGCGGTGAGCACGAAGGCTCCGGCGGAGCCGAGGCCGTAGTTCTGGCTGCCCATGGCGGTGTTGTAGAGGTGGACCAGCGGGGTCTGGACGGGTGCGGTCCCGGTGCCGGAGAGGCCGCTGTTGAACAGGTTGTAGAACTCGTCGAAGGCCTGGAAGGCGGCGATGAACAGCAGCATCAGCACGGCGACGGAGGTGTTGCGCAGCATGGGCAGGGTGATCCCGGTGAGGAGTCGCCGGCCCGTGGCGCCGTCGAGGGCGGCGGCCTCGTGGAGCTCCTTGGGGACGGCCTGGAGCCCGGCCAGGAAGAGCACCATGTAGAAGCCGACCTGGAGCCACAGGCGCAGCGTGACGAGGACGACCCAGTAGAGCGGTGGCGAGGTGGACTGCAGCCAGGCCACCGGCTCCGCACCGAACCATCCGCCGATCATGTTGGCGATGCCCGCCGGCAGGCCGTTGAAGAGGCACATCTTCCACAGCAGGGAGGCGGCGACGTACGAGACGGCCGCCGGGACGAGGAAGGTGGTGCGGAGCAGGGCCCGACCGCGCCGGATCCGGTGCACCAGCAGGGCGAGCCCGAGGGACGCGGCGAAGGTGACCGGAACGATGAAGGCCGTGAAGAGCAGGATCTGCAGCAGCGAGTCGCGGAAGGCCTGGTCGGACAGGAGCGTGCGGTAGTTGTCGAGTCCGACCCAGTGGCCGAGGGCGATGGTGCCGCGGGCGTCGCTGAGGCTGAGCAGGAAGCTCCAGCCGATCGCGACGTACTTGAAGACGCCGAGCCCGAGCAAGACCGGCGCGGTGAGCAGCACGAACGCGAGCCGGCCGGACCGCCCGGCACGTGCCGGGCCGGGGCCCGGGCGGCCGGCGCGGGCCGGGCCGGGGCCCGGGCGGCCGGCGCGGGCCGGGCGGGCGACGCCCCGCGGGAGGTCCGCGGGGCGCCCTGCGTGCTCGCCGTGCCCGGCGTGCTCGGCCCGGTCGACGTCGTGCCGGGACGTGGCCGCGGGCCGGGGCGTGGGCGTGGTGTCGGGCGCCGGGTTCGTGCGTCTCATCGGCCGAGCTGCTTGTCGATCTCGCTCTGGGCCTTCTTCACCGCGTCGGCGAGGAGGGCGGCCGGATCGCCCTGACCGCCCGCGATCTTCGCCGCCGCCGCGTTGAAGGTGCTGCTCACGGCGGTGTCCCAGGTGCCCGGGTAGTGCTTCCCGTACGTCGCCGCCAGCCCGACGGTCTCCTTGGCGGGGCCGGTGGCGAGCTTCTGCGCGTGCGCCGCCACGGAGGTGCGCGGCGGGACGTGGAAGCCGTAGCTCTCGGCGAAGTCCTTCTGCAGGTCGGACTGCCGCACCCACAGCCACTGCACGAACGCCTTCGCCGCGGCCACGTTCCGGCCCTTGGCGTTGACGCAGCTGGTCCAGCCGCCGACCCGTACGGTGGCGGTGCCGCCGGCCTTGAAGGCGGGCCACGGCAGGACGCCGAAGTCGTCGCCGAGGGCGGCCGAGACGGCGGGCATCGCCCACAGGCCGGACCACTGCATCGGGACGACGCCCTGGGTGAGCGCGGCGGGGTCCCACCAGTCGGTGGTGAACCCGAGCAGCAGCGACTTGTCGTCGTGCAGGCGCCTCAGGCCGGTCAGGGCCTCGAGGGCCCGGGCCGATCCGAACGCCACCTCGCCCTCGGGGGTGACGAGGTCGCCGCCGTTGGACCAGACGGCGAGGCCGGCGCTGTCGCCGAGGCCGTCGTTGCCGAGGAACAGGCCCTTGTTCCGGCCGGTGGAAAGGGCCTTCGCCGCGGCGACGAGCGCGTCGTAGGTCGTGGGCGGGGCGATGCCGGCCTTCGCCAGGGCGCTCTTGCGGTAGTAGAGCATCATGACGTCGTCGATCATCTTGACGCCGTGCAGCTTGCCGTCGACGGTCACGGAGTCGAGGGCGTTCGTGTTGAAGTCGCTCCTTGCCGCGCCGTACAGGTCGTCGAGCGCGGCGATCTGGCCGCGGCGGGCCAGGCTCTCGCTGAAGTCGCCGATCTCGAAGACGTCGGGGGCCGCGTCGGTGAGCAGGGTCGCGTTGAGCTTGCCGGTGTAGTCGCCGGGGACCCAGGTCACCTTCACGGCGATGTCGGGGTGGGCCTTGGTGAAGGCGGTCGCGTAGCGGAGCACGGCCTGCTGGGTCCCCGCCTCGCCGTACGCGTGGTACCAGACGTTGAGGGTGGTCCTGGCACCGGAGGAGGAGCCGCCGGTGGGATCGGTGCTGCAGGCGGTCGTGAGGACCGTTCCGGCGGCGACGAGCACCGATCCGGTGAGGAATCCGCGTCGGCTGAGCTCTGGTCTGCGTGCGCTCATGTCGCATGTCCTTCTGTGAGGGTGTGCGGGGCGGATGTGCTCCCTGGTCGACCCCCTCGACCGTGCTTGCCGGCGGAGGAGGGCGGCGGCCGGGGGGTCGTACGCGACGGGAGTGCGGGGCGAAGGGTCGTCCCGATCGGTCAGCCGGCGCCGAGCGTGGAGGCGGCGCCGGGCTGGGGGAAGAGTGCCTGGATGGCCACGGCGGCTCCCCCGCGGGCCCATTCCTCCCAGGGCAGCGGACGCAGGGACAGCGGGCAGCGGGACGCCGCCCCGAAGGCGTGTGCCGCGTACGCGTCCTGGATGTGGCGGCTGAACAGGTCGTACGCGTCGACCCCTTCGCCGCTGACGACGACCCGTTCCGGTCCCACGAGGTTGACCAGTGCGGCGATGCCGACCCCGATGGCCCGCCCGGCCCTGGCGAAGGCCTCGCCGGCTTCGGTACGGCCCTGCCGGGCCATCTCGACGACCTCCTCGAACGTGAGGCGCGGGTTCCCGGCGGCCTCGCGGACCGAGGCGAGGATCACGTCGGTCGAGGCGATCGCCTCGACGCAGCCGCGCGCGCCGCAGCGGCAGCGGGGTCCGCCGGGGTCGACGCAGAGGTGCCCGACCTCGCCCGCGACGCCGTACGCCCCGCGCAGGAGGTGTCCGTTGACGACGAGGGCGGAGCCGATGCCCGAGCCGATGGTGACCAGGGCGAAGTAGCCGGTGCCGATGCCCTCGCCGAACCAGTGCTCGGCGACGGTCAGCGCCCTGACGTCGTTCTCGACGGTGACCGTCAGGCCGGTGGCGGCCGCGAGCAGTTCGGCGAGCGGGACGTCGCGCCAGCCGAGGAGGCCGGAGTGGCGGAGCCGTCCGCTGTCGCGGTCCACGTCGCCGTTGACCGCGACGCCCAGGTGGCGGGTGCGGGACCGGAACGCGGGGTCTGCATCGAGGAGTTCGTCGACCAGCTCCCCGACCAGGACGGCGACGGCCTCCGGCGTGCACACGTCGAGCGGCCGGCCGGCCGTGGCCCGGATGCCGGCCCGCAGGTCGCAGACGGCACCGAAGAGTTCGCCGGCGCTGATCTTCAGCCCGACGAAGTACTCCCGGTCGGGAGCGACCGCGAGCGGGTTGACCGGCCGGCCGGCACCGGGTGCGGTGCGCTCCGGCGGCAGTTCGTACAGGTAGCCGTCGTCGATGAGCGGGCGGGCCGCCTTGGTGACGGCCGTCGAGGAGAGTCCCGTGCGCCGGGCCAGTTCCACCCTGCTGAGCGGTCCTTCCGCGAGGAGCAGCGCGAGGACCGCTGTCTCGGCGGGGGCACTGACGAGGGGCCGGGAGTGATGTCGAAACACGGAGGCAACGTAGAGCAAATAAATAACTTCTTCCAGTATTGATTTACGCGTGGGGCCCGCCCTACGCTCGGGCCCGCCTCCATGCCCATCTCCCGCCGCTGGAAGCCGACTTCGGCGACAGGCCCGCTCACGTCGCCCTGGATACCGCCCTGTTCCCACCGCACGTCAGGGGATCCGCTCGTGCCCGCCACGCTCCCGCCCGTCACCTTCGACCCCGACCTCGGCCTCGCGGTCCTGCGCACACCGAACAGCGTGTACGCGGTGCGCGTCGCCGCCGACGGCAGCCCCCGGCACGTGTACTGGGGCGCGCCGCTGGACAACGACGACCTGGCCGCGCTGCCGGAGGCGGTCTCCCCTGCCGCGAGCAGCTTCGAGGCCGACGCCGCCGCCGACGAACTCGCACCCCAGACCGGTGCGCGCTTCGGACCGGCCGGCCTCCAGGTCCGCTTCGCCGACGGCACCCGGGGCGCCCAGTGGCGCTTCGCCGGCCACACCGTCGACGGTGGCGAGCTACGCCTGCGCCTGGAGGACCGCCGCCGCCCCCTGCGGGCGGAGCTGTGCTACCGCGTCCGGCCCGACAGCGACGTGATCGAACGCTGGACGGAACTGACCCACTCCGGGACGGTGGACGAACCGAACCGCGCGCAGGATCAGCCCGGTTCGGGCGGCCCGGCGTCCGGCGGACGGGATCCGATCACCGTGGACCGGCTCGACTCCGCCTCCTGGACCGCTCCCGCGCTCCCCGACTACCGGCTCAGCCACCTGGTGGGCGGCTGGAACAGCGAGTTCCAGCTCCAGCGCGACCGACTGCCGGTCGCGGAGCTCGTCCTGACGAGCCGTCGTGGACTCACCGGGCATCACGCCGCCCCCTGGCTGGCCCTCGACGACGGCACCGCCGACGAGGAGCGGGGCGAGGTGTGGAGCACCGCGCTCGCCTGGAGCGGGAGTTGGCGCGTCACGGTGCTCCGCGATCCGGTCGGCCGCACCACGTGGACCGGCGGCTTCGGTCACGAGGGGGTCGCCTGGACCTTGTGGCCGGGCGAGAGCCTCCGCACCCCCGCGTACGCGGGGCTCTACTCCCCGGACGGGTTCGGCGGGGCCAGTCGCGCCTGGCACGCCCACGTACGCCGGCATGTCCTGCCGGAGCCCGAGCGGGACAGGCCGGTCCTCTACAACTCGTGGGAGGCCACCGGCTTCGGCGTCGACGAGGCCGGCCAGATCCGCCTCGCGCACCGGGCCGCCCGGCTCGGCGCGGAGCTCTTCGTCCTGGACGACGGCTGGTTCGGAACCCGCCGCGACGACCGGTCGGGGCTCGGCGACTGGACGCCGCGCCCCGAGGCGTTCCCGCGCGGGCTGCGTCCGCTGGCGGACGAGGTGCACCGCCTCGGCATGCGGTTCGGACTCTGGGTGGAACCCGAGATGGTCAATCCCGACAGCGACCTGTACCGCGCCCACCCGGACTGGGTCGTCCACTCACCGCACCTCGACGCGACCGAACTCCGCAACCAGCTGGTCCTGAACTTCGCCCGGCCCGAGGTCGAGGCCTGGGCCCGCGCGACCCTCGACCGCCTGGTCCGCGAGCACGCCGTCGACTGGCTCAAGTGGGACGCCAACCGGCCCTTCACCGAGGCCGGTTGGGACGGTCACCCCGATCCCGACCGGCTGTGGATCGAGCACACCAGGGCCGTCCACCGGATCATGGACCGACTGCGCGCCGACCACCCCGGACTGCGCATCGAGGCGTGTGCGGGCGGCGGCGGGCGCGTCGACCTCGGCATGCTGGCCCGTACCGACCAGGCCTGGACCTCGGACAACACCGACGCGGTCGACCGGATCGGCATCCAGCACGGCTTCTCCCAGCTCTTCCCCGCCCAGGCGATGGCCGCGTGGGTCACGGACAGCCCCCATCCCGCCACGGGCCGGAGCACCCCGTTGCGCTTCCGCTTCCACGTCGCCATGGCCGGGGCGCTGGGGCTCGGTGGTGACCTGACGTCCTGGTCCGAGGACGAACTCGCGGAAGCCGCCGATCTCGTCGCCCAGTACAAGAGGATCCGCCCGCTGGTACAGCGGGGCGTCCAGCACCGTCTGACCCCGCCCGGGCCGCTGACCGCCGTCCACTACGCGGCGCCTGACGGCAGCGAGCACGCGCTCCTCGCGTGGCGCCCCGGCACCCGCTTCGGCCACGGACCCGCCCCGGTCCGACTGCCCGCGCTCGACCGCGGGGCACGCTACGTGGACCTGGACCTGAAGCGGGAGTACAGCGGCGCGGTCCTGGTCGGCCGGGGCATCGACCCGCGCCTTCCGGGCGGCGACTACGCCAGCAGCCTGATCCGGCTGCGACGGGTCGGTTCCTGAACGCGTTCCCCCGATCGCCCCCACCAGGGTCCCGGCCTCCGGGGCCCGGGCCGCGGCCACCCGCGCCGCGCCACCGTGCGGCCGTCCGGGGGCCCGGGCGGCGATGCCCGGGCCCCCGGACGAACGATCCGGCCCCGTCGTTCAGTTGACGGTCCACCGCTGGAGCGCCGAGCCGGTGTCGGGCTGCTGGGTGACCGGGGCGCCGTTGGCGGTGGAGGCCGTGGTCAGCGCCAGTCCACCGGCCGCCGAGGTGATCGCATAGCTGCCGGACGCCTGCCGGACGACGTTCCAGCGCTGGTTGGCGCCGCCGTGGCAGGTCCACTGGATGACCCGGGCGCCGCTGGTGGTCGAGCCGCCGTCGACGTCGGCGCACTTGCCGGACGAGCCGTTCCTGAGCTCGTAGGTGCCGTCCGCCTGCTGGGTGAAGGTCCAGTTCTGGTTGGCGCCGCCGTTGGGCGTCCAGGTGACGAGCTGGGTGCCGTTGGCGCTGCTGCTGTTCGGGTCGTCGAGGGCCTTGCCGGAGGCGGTGAGGGTGTGGACTCCGTTGAGGGAGGCCGAGACCGACCAGGTGAAGGTCGCCGTGCCGCTCGCCGTGCCGGACGAGGCGGTGACCGTGACCGTGGACGTGCCGGCGGTCGTCGGGGTGCCGGTGACGAGACCGGCCGCGCTGATGCCCAGTCCGGCTGGGAGACCGGTGGCGGTGAAGGTGAGGGGTTTGTTCCGGGAGTCGGTGGCCGTGATCTGCAGGGAGACGGCCTTGCCGAGGGTGCCGGCCTGGGTGCCCGGGTCGGTGACCGTGACCGTTTCCGGGGCCGCGCCGGTGGGGGTCAGCGTCAGGGTCTGCTCGGCCGCGGTACGGCTGCCGCCGACCGGGCTGCCGGTGGCGTTGCTCCAACTGCGGACGGGGGTGGTCTCGGCGGGGCGGCCGGTGTCGGCGGAGAGGCCGACGACGAGGCCGCTGTAGCGGTTGACGAGCTTGTACGTGCCGGTGGGGCTGTTGTCCGCCGGGGAGGCGCCGCGGACCACGAACCAGTCCTGTCCGGTGCCGGCGGCCGCCGGGGTGACCGTGGGCCTCGTCCCCCAGGCGCGGGTGCCCGGGCCGGAGGCGTCGACGCCGAGGAGGTTCCCGGTGGAGGCGTTGGCGATCCGGTAGGAGCCGTCGCCCTTCGCGGTGAAGGTCCACGCTTCGAGCGCCGAACCGGTCGCGGCGGCGAGGGACGTGGTCGCGGTGCCGCCCGGCACCTGGGCGAGGACCCGGCCGCCGGCGCTGGTGATGCGGTAGCCGGTGCCGGTGTCGACGGGGGCGGCGGGCGTGCCGGTGTCGATCGTCAGGTTGACGTACTCGCCGCTCGCGCCGCCGGAGCAGCCGAACGAGCAGTAGGAGCGGAAGTTCCTGCCGACGATCCCGGAGCCCGTCCGGTTGCCGCTGTCGAGGAACCAGCGGTACCAGGAGGCGTTCTTGTAGCTGCCGGTGTCACCGAGCCTGAACCACTTCTGGGTGGTGAGGTCGTCGGTGGCGTACAGCTCCTGCGGGGCGTTGCCGCTCTGGTCCACGGCCTGCGGCTCGCCGATGTAGAGCCCGAGGTGGGCGTTGTACGTGATGTCCATGACGAACAGCGGGGAGGTGGGCGGCGTCAGGCCGTTGGCGATCTGCTGGCTGACGGTGCCGGTGCCGGCGGGGTCGTACTCCTTGTCCGTCGGCACGTAGCCCGTGGTGCTGCCCGCCCCGACGGGCACCATCGTGGACTCGCGACCGCCCACTCCGGGCTCGGTCCAGGTGCCGTCGTACCACTTCTTCCAGGAGCCGGGGGCCATCTTGCCGGAGAGGGGTGCGCGGGCGACGTGTCCGTAGAAGGCGGCCCAGCCGCCGCCCTTGTTCACGATCCGCGAACCGTAGAAGGCGTAGAAGTAGCCGGAGGCGGTGTCGACGAAGAGCCGCGGGTCGCCGGTCCCGTAGTGGTAGGTCTGTTGCGGGAAGGCCGCGGTGTCGCCGCGCGCGGTGCTGTGGTGCGAGGTGATGACGTGGTCCTTGATGGTCCACGTCCTGCCCTGGTCGGTGGAGACGGCGTAGTCGATGCCGTCGTAGTGGATGCCGTCACCGAAGGGCTGCGGGGTGAACTCGTTGTGGACGAGCCCGTACCAGTCGCCGGTGTCCGGGTCGACCCACATCCCCGTGAGGTCGCAGTAGTTGCGGTGGGCGTAGCCGCTGCCGGCGGGGGCCTGGGTCGACCGGACGCCGGTGGGGCTGTTGTTGCAGCGCCACGTGGTGTCGTTGTTGCGGTCGTCCGAGTTGCTCGGGTCGACGGCGTCGCTGATGGCGCCGGACCGGGTGGCGGTGTCCAGGTTCGTGCCGGTGTAGAAGGTCCACTTGCGGGGGTCGTCGGCGCCGTAGAGGGCGTGGGCCTGCTGGAAGTAGAAGGTCCCGTCCTTGTCGATGTACGGGCTGGCCGGGGTGTCGTCGGGGTGCGTCCACGTACCCTTCGCGCCGACGGTGACGGTGTAGGTGGCGGTCGGCGAGGCGGCGGTGGCCGAGGGGGCGCCGGCGGCGGTGGCCGTGGGGACGGCCAGGGAGGCGCCGGCCGTCAGGGCCAGGGCCGCCGCGGCGAGCGCGCCGGCCAGTCTGGTGCGAGGAGCGTTCACGAGTACTCCTTGGCTGGGGGGAGCCGGGGTGGCTCGGACCCTAGGGCCTATTTGACCGGTAAAACAAGAGTGAGGAAGCCTCAGATCCCCCTGTGCTGCGGGTAGTCGGACCGATCCGCCGCCCTCCGTCCCGGCCGCCCGGGTCGGCCGGGACACGCCTTGACCTGGCCAAGGAGCACGGTTACGTTGCCAGCCAATCGCGATCGGCACGACGGGGGCGCCATGGTCACCATGCAGGACGTGGCGGAGCGGGCAGGCGTCACCAAGCAGACGGTCTCCAACGTCCTCTCGGGCCGCGTGGCGGTGCGCCCGGCCACCGAGGCGCGGGTGCGTGCCGCGATCGCCGAACTCGGCTACGTCCCCAACCTCGTGGCCCGCTCGCTCGCCACCGGCAGCACCCGGACCGTCGGCCTGTTCGTACCGACGGTCTCCACGCCCTTCTACGCCGACGTGGTCGAGCAGGCCGAGGACGCCCTGGAGGAGCGCGGCTACCGTCTGCTGCTGTGCACCACACGCCTCGACGGGGAACGCGCCCGACGCCATCTGGCCGGGCTGACCAGCCGCTCCGTCGACGCCCTCCTCATCGCCGGTGACCAGGGCCTCACCGGCCATCTGCCGCTGCTCGCGGACGCCAGGTTCCCCGTCGTGCTGTGCGCCTGGGAGTCCGAACTCCCGGCCGGCTTCCCTGTGGTGACGATCGACTACGAACACGGCGGGCACCTCGCCGGCCGCCACCTGCGCGAGCTGGGGCACGAACGCGTGGCCGTCCTGGCCAGCCCCGCCCACGGGATCCGCGTCGCGGGCTTCCGGCGCGCGTTCGCCGAGGACGGGATCGCCGTTCCCGACGGCGCCGTCCACCTCGCCGCGGAACCCACCTTCCGGAGCGGACTCGCCGCCGCCACGGCGGCCCTCCGCACGGACCCCGGCACGACGGCCCTCTTCGCCACCCACGACCTCCTCGCGGCCGCCGCCGTCGAGGCCGCCCGGGCCCTGGGACGCTCGGTCCCCGACGACCTCTCCGTCGTCGCCCACGACGAGACGCCCGCGGGTCCGCTGTCCCGCACCCCGCTCACCGGAGTCGTGCTCCCCAAGCGGGAGATGGCCCGCCAGGCGGTCGACGTCGCGCTCGGCGCGATCACCTCCCCCGGCGCGCCCGCCCCCCGGCCCAGACTGCTGCGACCGGAGCTGGTGACCGGCGGGAGCACGTCCCGCGTGAGGTGACCCGGGCGCCCGTCGCGCGCCCGTGTGATACTCGCCGCCGTGAGATCCATCTACCGGAGCACGGCGGGCGAGGAAGCCGTCCGCACCTGGTGCGCGGAGCGACTGGCGGTGTGGCAAGTGCCCCACGAGCGCCGGGTGTTCGACGCTCAGGGGGCCGAGACCCATGTCGTCGTCACCGGCGGTGGCACCGGGCGAGCGACCGTCGTGGTCGTTCCCGGCACCAACTTCAACGCGGCGACCCTGCTCCCGCTGACCTCCGCCCTCGCCTCCCGCTACCGGACCGTGGTCGTCGACGTGCCGGGGCAGCCGGGGCTGAGTTCGGGTGAGCGGGGCCTGGCGGAGGGCCGGCTCGACTGGTACGGGAGCTGGCTCTCCCAGGTGGTCGAGACCTGCGCACCGGGCCCGGGCCCTGTGGTCGTGCTGGGCCACTCCTTCGGCGCGGCGATCGCCCTGTCAGCCGCCTCGCCCCGTGTCGACGGCCAGGTGCTCGTCTCCCCCGGCGGCCTGACCGGGCTGCGCCTGACCCCCGGCGTGCTGTACGCCTCCGCCGCCTGGGTCGGCCTGCCCCGCCCCCGACACAGCGCCCGGCTGTTGCGCACGATGTACGCCGCCGGCGGCACGCCACGGCCCGAACTGGCGGAATGGATGACGCTCGTGGCCCGCCACGCCCGTTCCAGCGGGGCGCCTGGACTCGCCACCGTGCCCGATGGGGCGGCGCCCCGCCGTGTCGTCGTCACCGGGGAGCAGGACGTGTTCCTGCCGCCACGGCGCCTCGGCGCCGTCGTGCGGCGGAAGCTGGGCGTCGAGCTCGAGGTCGTCGAGCGGGCCGGACATCTCGTGCCCGAGGAGCGGCCCGAACTCCTCGCCGCGCTGGTGGACCGCGTGACCGGCTGACCACACCCGGCACGCCCGCCCCGGTGCCGCGCCTGCCCCTCCCGCCCTTTCCGAGCGGCGCGGTCACGACGTCCCCCGGCCGCGGCCGGTGCCGGGGCGTGCCCTCCGCCGGCTGCCGCGCGTCGAACGTACGCCACCGGGAGAGGCGCCGACCGGCGGGGGCGAGGACGGCCGGCGGGGGCGAGGACGACCGGCGGGGGCGAGGGCGGCCGGCGGGGGCGAGGCGGTGTCGCGAGCGCCGGGCAGGCGGCCTGCGCGAGGCGGCACCGGAGCACGGAGGGCAACAGCAGTCGGCGCAGACCGTCACGCCGCCCCGCGCCGATCACCAGCGGACCGCCCGGGCGGTCCGCCGACCCCACCGGAGCCGGACCCGGCAGGGCGCACGCGACCGCCTCCTTCCCGGGCACCCCGCGACCGCCGCCGAACGCCGCGTCGAAGGCCTCCAGGAGCCCGGCGGAAGTCCGGCTCCCCGGGCCGCACCGAGCGACGCGGCGACGGACCGGCGTCCGGTGGCAGCCAGGCCCGTACGGCCACCGGCCCGGCCCCCGTACGCCGCGCCTCGTCCACGGCGCTGGGCAACGCGGACAGGCTGCCCAGCGTGCCGCTCACCCCGGCCACCACCCGCCGTCCCTCGGCCCCGCCCGTCGGTCCCCCACACCTCCGTCGCCCTCGACGCCCGCGCCCGCGGACGCCACCCACCACGGACACGCCCCGGCGACGCGGCGGGCCATGACGTCCGTCCGCCTCCGGCACTGCTCTGACCCCGGGTCCACCGGGAGGGGGCGCATCATCGAAGGTGGGGAGACCTTCGACGAGGAGTGGCGATGCGACTGTCGTTCCTTGAGCCCCTCTACGCGGAGCCGGGACCGTACGTCTCCGTGTACCTGGACACCTCGCGGGACGTCGACCAGCCCGAGCGGGCCGTCGACCTGCGCTGGCGGCGCCTGCGCGAGAGCCTGGCGCGGCAGGGCGCGGGCCGGGCGCTGCTGAACGCGCTGGAGGAGGTGGTGGGCTCCGACGCGCAGGTGCCCGGGGCGCACGGGCAGGCCGTCTTCGCGGCCCACGACGCGCTCGTCCTGGACGGGGAGCTGCCGCAGCCGCCCGAGCACGACTCGGCGCGCTACGGCACCCTGCCGGACGCGATGCCCCTGGTGGCCCAGCACGTGCCGGAGATCCCGTACCTGGCCGTGGTCGTCCACTACGGCGGCCTGCCGACCGCCGAGACCCACGGTTGGGTGACGCTGGAGGCGGAGGCCGGCACCTGGCCGGCGTCGACCGTCACCCCGGGTGAGCGGATGCGCCGCAGGGTCGCGGTCGCGACCTGGCACCGCGCCGCCGTCCGGCTCGGTCACCGCCTGGACGAGCGGGCGCGGCACGCCCGTGCCGACGCCGTCGTCGTGGGCGGGGACGAGTGGGCGTGCAACGTACTGGTCCGCCGGCTTCCCCGCGGCCTGCGGGACCGGGTCGTCCGCGTGGGCGGCCCCACCCCCACCGACACCGGGCGGGCCCTGCTCGAACCGCAGCTCGACGGAGTCTTCCGCGGCCGGATGGCCACCCACGACCTGGAGCTCCTGGACCTCTTCGTCCGCCGGCGGGCCGTGAACGGACCGGTGTCGGAGGGCCTGGCCCCCGCTGTCGCCGCGCTGCAGCGCGGCCAGGTCGCGGCGCTGTTCCTGAACCGGCCGCCCGGCTCCTCGCGCCGGCTGTGGGTGGGCGCCCGGCCGCACCAGCTCGCCCTCACCGAGGCGGAGCTGCTCTCCTTCGGCGTGCGGGCCCCGCGCGAGGAGCCCGCCGACGAGGCCCTGGTCAGGGCGCTCGTGGGCACCGGCGCCGAGCTGGTCGTCGTACCGGAGAGCGCGCTGCCGCTGCACGAGCAGGTGGGCGCGCTGCTGCGGTACGCGGACGCGGGGACGCCGCCCTGACCGTCAGCGCTGGTACGTCCCGACCAGGACGCCGGAGGCCAGCTCCCTGCCCTTCAGGGCGGCGTGCACCTCGCCGGCGTCCGGGTGGCCGTGCAGGGGCAACGGCTCGCTCAGGGCGTACAGGCGGAAGAAGTAGCGGTGCGGCCCGTGCCCCGGTGGCGGCATCGGCCCGCCCCAGCCGACGTGCCCGAAGCCGTTGGGCCACGGCAGGCCGCCCTGGGGCTTCTGCCCCTCCACCACCCCGCCGGTCCCCGGATCGATCCCGGTCACCAGCCAGTGCAGGAACGTCGCCCGCGGCGCGTCCGGGTCCTCGCAGAGGAGCACCAGTTCCGTGGCGTCGTGGGGCACGCCCGACCAGGTCAGCGGCGGGGAGACGTTCTCGCCCTCGCCGCTGTAACGGCGCGGGATCACGGTGTGGTCGTCGAACGCGGAGCTGGTGAGTTCAATTCGGCTCATGGCCGCCGCCCTACCCGGTACGGCGACGGCGCCACCGGTCCGCCTCGCAAACCCTCCGATCGGCCGAGCCCACCGCGCCCGCTGCGCGGCGGCGCGGCCAGAATGCCCTGGTGCCGACAAGAATCCTGCTGGAGGGCCGTCCGGGCTCCGGCAAGACGACCGCCCTGCGCCGACTGGCCGCGCTGCTGCCCGCCGGCACGGCCACCGGCTTCACCACGGAGGAGATCCGCGAGGCCGGAACCCGCGTCGGTTTCGCCCTGGAGACCCTGGCGGGCGAACGACGGGTGCTCGCCCACGTCGGCCTCCCCGGCCCGCCGCGCGTCGGAAGGTACGGGGTCGACCTGGACGTCATGGAAGACCTGGCGCTGCCGTCGATCACCGGCGGGACGCCGCACCGCCTGGTGCTCGTCGACGAACTCGGCCGGATGGAGCTGGCCTCCACGTCCTTCCGCGCCGCGGTCGACGCCCTGTTCGCCGCGGACGTCGACGTCGTCGCCACGGTCCACGCCCGCCCCGACCCGTACACCGACGGCCTCAAGCACCGCCCCGACATCGAGGTCGTCCAGGTCACCCCGGCCGGCAGGGACGCCCTGCCCGGAGAACTGGCGGCCCGTCTGAGTACGACGTGAGCCGGAGGTTGAGTAGCGCCGCTCAGGGCGGCGGGTCGGCCGGCGCCGAGCATGGAAGGCGTAACGTCGCCGACTTCGGGGAGAGATGACGTGCTCAGCAGCGTCGCCGCAGCTCTGGTGCCGGCCGTGGGCCGGCTCACCGTGAGCATGGACCCGTGTGCCGAACTGGCCCCGGGCAGCATCGTGGTCGCCAACCACACCTCGCTCGCCGACCCGGCGATCGTCCTCGCCGCACTGCACCGCCTCGGCGTCCAGCCGGTCGTGGCGGCCACGGCCGGGCTGTGGCGGGTGCCGTGGCTCGGGCGGGCCCTCACCTCCGAGGGGCACATCCCGGTGCATCGCGGCAGCGCCCGCGCCGCGGAGGCCCTCGACCTCGCCGCGGAGGCGCTGGCGACCGGGCGGCTGGTGCTCATCTACGCCGAGGGCGGGCTGCCGCGGCGCAGGGACGCCGGCGAGGCACCTCCGGGGCCGTTCCGCAGCGGGATCGCCCGCCTGGCCCGGCGGACCGGGGCTCCGGTCGTGCCGATCGGTCAGGCGGGGGCGCGACGTCTCGTTTCGGGTGGCGCCGCGAAGCAGGTGGCGGGTCTCGTCACCTCACCCCTGCGGCGGCCCGGACTTCACGTGCACGTGGGGGCGCCGGTGCTGCTGAGCGGCGACGGGGCGGCACGGACCGCGCAGGCCCACTCCGCGGTGACGGCGGCGTGGCGGGCCGCCGCCGAGAGCCTCGGGGAGCCCGTCGCCGCGTAAGGCCCGCGGTCGGCGACACGCCCGGTCAGCGGTGTCCCCCGGCGGTCAGCGGTCCAGGGGCTCGCGGGCATCCTCCGGCCGTCGCGGGTACACCCCCTGCGCCTGCCCCGCCGGCGCCAGCGCCGCCGCCACCGCGGCCTCGGCGTGCAGGCGGGTGGTGGCGAAGACCGGCACCGGGCTGTGCTCGGGGGCGATGAGCAGTTCGATCTCGGTGCAGCCGAGGATCACGCCCTGCGCCCCGGAGGCCACCAGCCGGTCGATGACCCGACGGTAGGCGGCACGGGACTCCTCCTTGATGACGCCCAGGCAGAGTTCGTCGTAGATCACCCGGTGGACCAGGGCCCGGTCGTCCGCGTCGGGCACGAGGACGTCGAGGCCGTGCGCGGCCAGTCGGTCACGGTAGAAGGCCTGCTCCATGGTGAAGGCGGTGCCCAGCAGGCCCACTCGGCGCGGTCCGGCCGCCCGCACCGCCGACGCCGTCGCGTCGGCGAGGTGCAGCAGGGGCACGTCCACCGCTGCGGACACCTGGTCGGCGACCTTGTGCATGGTGTTCGTGCAGATCAGCAGCAACTCCGCGCCGGCCGCCGCCAGCGAGCGGGCCGCGTCCGCGAGGACGGCCCCGGCCTCGTCCCAGCGGCCGGCCACCTGCAGCCGCTCGATCTCCGCGAAGTCGACGGAGTACACGACGCACCTGGCCGAATGCAGCCCGCCCAGCCGGTCCCGGACCCCTTCGTTGAGCAGCCGGTAGTACTCGGCGGTCGACTCCCAGCTCATGCCGCCGATCAGCCCGATGATCTTCATGTCCTCCACTCTGCCACGCGGGACGCGGACTACCGCCAGGGGCGGTGTCCGGGGCCAGTCGGGTGGGTGCCGGTGACGGCCATGACCACCGAGTACAGACTCGTCTCGGCGGCGATGAAGAGGCGGTTGCGCTTGGCTCCGCCCCACGAGATGTTCGCCACCGCCTCCGGGACGTCCAGCCGCCCGATCAGCGTGCCGTCGGGGTCGTAGCAGTGCACGCCGTCGTTCATCGCGGCCACCCACAGCCGCCCGCCGTCGTCGAAGCGGAGGTTGTCGAAGCGGGCGTCCGGGCGGGCGGAGGCGTCGGCGAAGACCGTGCCGTCGGAGAGCGTGCCGTCCTCCCGGACGTCGAAGACGCGGACGTACCCGGCCCGGGTGTCGGAGGCGTACAGCCGGCTCTCGTCGGCGGAGAAGACGAGTCCGTTGGGCGCCTCGAAACAGTCCGCGACCAGGCGCACTTCACCAGTGCCCGGGTCGATGCGGTAGAGGTTGTTGGCACCGATCTCGCTCTCGGCGCGGTAGCCCTCGTAGTCGCTGGTGATGCCGAAGTCCGGGTCGGAGAACCAGATGGAGCCGTCCGACTTCACCGCCGCGTCGTTCGGGCTGTTCAGCCGCTTGCCCTGCCAGCGGTCGGCCAGGACCGTGATCGTGCCGTCGTGCTCGGTCCGGGTCACCCGGCGGTTGCCCTGCTCGCAGGTGATGAGCCGGCCCTCGCGGTCGAGGGTGTTGCCGTTGGTGTGCCCGGCCGCGCGGCGGAAGACGCCGACGGCTCCGGTCTCCTCGTCCCAGCGCAGCATCCGGTCGTTGGGGATGTCGCTCCACACCAGCTGCCGCCACGCCGGGAGGTAGACCGGTCCCTCCGCCCAGCGGCAGCCGGTGTACAGCACCTCCAGGCCGTCGTCGCCGTTCATGCAGCGGCCGGTGCGGAAGCGTTCGTCGAACATCTCGTACAGCGCAGGGCGTTCGGTGGTCATGGGTCCGGTCCCTCCCCGGGGATGTACCGAATCATCTTCGGCTCGATGGCGAGATTGCTGGATGAGGTACGGTCCTCACAAGCATGTACCGAATGGAGAGTCGTGGATCACATCGATCGGGAGCTGCTGACGCAGCTTCAGCGGGACGCCACCCGGCCCTACGCCGCCCTCGGCCGGGCCGTGGGCCTGTCGGCGGGCGCGGCCCACGAGCGCGTGCGCAAGCTCCGGGAGCGCGGGGTCATCCGGCGCACGACCGTGGAGGTGGATCCGGCGGCGGTGGGCGGCGGCGTCCTGGCGTACGTGATGGTCGACTCGTCCGCGTGGATGGGCGACTCCGCGCAGGACTTCGCCGCGCTGCCCGAGGTCCTGGAGGCGCACGTCATCGCCGGGAGCGCCTCGGTGCTCGTCAAGGTCAGGACGACGAGCACCGAGCAGCTCCAGGACGTGCTGCGACGGATCTACGCCATCGACGGGGTGAGCGGGACGCAGGCGACGGTCGTCCTGGAGACCTTCTTCGAGCGCCCGGTCTCGCCGCACACCGCCTGAGCCGGCCCCCGCCCGAAGCAGGTCCGGCCCGAGCCGCCCCCGCCCGAGCCGCGCGTCACCCCGCGTGCGCCCGCACACCGCAGCGCAAGTGCCGCGTGCCGGGCGGAGGTTCGCGGACGAATTCGATGGCCCGGACCCCCCGCCCCGGGGGATCATCCGATCATGGAATTCCTCACGTACCACCGCGACCGGCCCGGTTCGCTGCCGCTGCGCGACGAACTGCTCGAAGAGCACTGGTCCTACATGGACCGCTACGCGAAGGAGCTGATCGCCCGGGGCCCGACGTTCGGCCCTGACGGCGAGACCCCCAGCGGCAGCGTGCACATCGTCGACCTCCCCGACCTCGCCGCCGCCCGCGCGTTCGCCTTCGACGAGCCGAACTACCAGGCCGGCGTCTACCGTGACGTCCTGCTGCGCCGCTGGCGCAACACCCTCGGGCGCACCATGTGGGACTTCCCCGGCGGCCGTAGCGGCGGCGACCGCTTCCTGGTGATCGGTCTCGGCACGGGCCGACCCGCCGACCTCGACCTGCCGGCCGGCCAGGACCCGGACGAGCTGATCGCCTACGGCCCCCTGCTCTCCGACGACGGCGCCACGTGGCTCGGCACCGCGGCCCTGCTCCGCGCGCCGGACGCCGCTTCGGCGCGCGCGATCCTGACGGCGGACCGGTACGCCGACATCGAGGTGCACGACTGGCAGTTCGGCGGGCGCCCGTCCTAGAAGTCCGGTTCGGGGTCCCTGCGTCCCTGGGGGACCCGAGGCCCCGTCACCGCTCCGGGAGTCCGTCACTTCGCCGCGGGTCCCGTGATCCTCGGGGCGCATCCGGCATACTGCTCACGATGCGTGTGGCACTGATGACAGCAGGTTCGCGCGGGGACGTCGCGCCGTTCACCGGACTCGGGCACGGGCTGATGCGGGCGGGGCACGAGGTCACGCTCGTGACGCACGAGTCGTTCGCCGGACTGGTACGGGAGGCCGGGCTCGGGTTTCACGGGCTGCCGGTCGACCCGCGCGCCGAGTTGGACTCGGAGGAGGGACGGCGGCTGCAGACCATCCGGAGCGGTCCGCGGCGCCTCGCGGCGATGCTGGCGATGGCGCGGCGACTGGCCGGGGAGCTCGCGCCGGGGATGCTGGCGGCGGCGCGTGCGAGTGACGTGCTCCTGTTGTCGGGGGCCGTCGCTCCGCTGGGGCACGCCGTCGCCGACGGTCTCGGGCTGCCGAGCAGGGAACTCCACCTGCAACCGCTCGCGCCCACCCGCGCGCTCCCGCCGTCCGTGCTCGGCACCCGGTCCCTGGGGGGTGCGGGCAACCGGCTCGCGGGGCGGGCGGTCGACGCCGCGCTGGAACTCGTGTTCGCCAAGACCGCCCGCGAGGTCCGGGCCGAGCTGGGCGGCACGCGGCGGGGCCGGGCCGTGGAGCGCCGGACGCGGCCGGTCCACCACGGATTCAGCACGCTCGTGGTGCCGCGCCCGCCGGACTGGCGCTCAGGCCTGACGATCGACGGCTACTGGTGGGCGCACACCCGGCCGGACGCCGAACTGCCCGAACGGCTGCGCGACTTCCTGGACGCCGGACCGCCCCCGGTCTTCGTCGGGCTGGGCAGCCTGACGGTGGCCGAGCCGCAGCGGGTGAGCGCGCTGGTGGTGCGGGCCCTGCGGGCGGCCGGGCTGCGCGGGGTGGTCCAGGCCGGATGGAGCGGACTCGAGGCCGAGGGGGACGACATGGTGAGCATCGGCGAGGTACCGCACTCGCTGCTGTTCCCGCGCGTGGCGGCCGTCGTGCACCACGGGGGCGCCGGGACGACGGCCGCGGGCCTGCGCGCCGGGGTGCCCGCGGTACCGCTGCCGATGTGGTTCGACGCCGGCTTCTGGGCCGCGCGGCTCGCCGCCGTCGGCGTCTCGCCCGGCCCCGTACCGCTGAGGCGGTTCACCACTCCGCAGCCCCTCGCCGAGGCGCTGACCGCCGCCACCCGCGACCCGGCGTACCGGCGCCGCGCCGCCGCCCTCGCCGAACGACTGCGGCGGGAGGACGGCGTGGCGGGCGTGCGGGCGGCACTCGACGGCCTGGGCCGCGACGGCCGCGACGGCCCACGGGTGGGCCGCTGAGCTCAGGGGGTCGTGCGTACGGGGAAGCTGAAGGCGTGCCCCTGCTCCTTGAGCCACGGCAGCACCTGCTCCAGGGCCGCGACCGTCTGGGCACGGTCGCCGCCCCCGTCGTGGAAGAGGATCGTCGGGCCGTTGGACAGCTCGCTCTTGACGGTGTGGACGATCGCGGCCGTGCCCGGCTTCTCGAAGTCCTTCGTGTCCACGTTCCACCCCAGCGGCCGCATGCCCTCGGCGGCGGCGATCCGCCGGCTGTTCGGGGTGAAGGCGCCGCCGGGCGCGCGGTAGTACTCCACCTTCGCGCCGCCGGCCGCGTCCTCGATCATCTTCTTGGCGTCGAGGATCTGCTGCTTCTGGTACGCGACGGACTTCTTGTCCATCGTCGTGTCGTGCGTGACGGTGTGGTCGCAGAGCCGGTGCCCCTCCGCGACGACCCGCTTGACCAGCTCGGGGTACTCCTGCGCGCGCGGACCGACCATGCAGAACACGGCCTTGACGTCGTTCTCCTTGAGGATGTCGAGCATCTTGGGCGTCCACCGCGGGTCGGGGCCGTCGTCGATGGTGATGTTCACGGCCGATCCGCCGGCTTCCGCGGCGTGCGCGATGCTCTCGGGCACCTTCACCGGCGGCACCCGCGGCGGCTCCTTGCCCTGCGTCGAGGGCGCCCGCCCCTTACCGCCGTCCCCCGCCTGCGCGGTGGCCTCGGTGTCCGTCAGAGCGGCGGCTCCCCAGGCCGCCAGACTCAGTGCCACCGCCGAGGCCACCACGGCTATCTGCGCGGTGTACTTGCCCTTCAGCCCCATGGAATGCCCACTCCCCGTGTGCTCTTGACCGTCTCCCAGAGGTGAGGACGGATCACACGGCCGGAAGGTTTCACCCGAGGCCTACGAGGTCAAGACGGGATACGGCACACCCGCGGGCGCCCGGCCGGAGCGGCCCCCGCGAGGACGGCCCGGCGCCGGGCCGTCCTCGCGGGCCGTCGGCGATCGAGGGGCCGGGGCCGGGCCGTCCTCGCCGCCCGGACCCGCTTCCCCCGTTTCTTCCGTACCGGGCGCGCCGACGTGACCGCCCGGCTCGTCATCGCCGAAGACCGAACCGAGGATCTCCCCATGCGCACTCTCGCCGTCGCCGCCCTGCAGACCGCCCCGGTCCCGTACGACCCGGAGGCCACCTGGCAGCGCTTCGCCCACCAGGTGCGGACCACCCGCTCGCTCTTCCCGCACGTCCAGCTGGTCGTCGTCCCCGAACTGCTGCTCGCCGCCGAGGGACCGCTCCTCGGCCCCGCCCCGGAGGGGTGGATGGAACGGACCGCCGAGCCGGTCCCCGGTCCGACGACCGACCGGGTGTGCGCGCTCGCCCGGGAGACCGGTCTCTGGCTGGTCCCCGGCAGCGTCTACGAGCGGGGGGACGACGGCCTCGTGTACAACACCGCCGTGGCCGTCTCCCCCGAGGGCGGGATCGCCGCCCGCTACCGCAAGGTGTTCCCCTGGCAGCCGTACGAACGGACCACGCCCGGACGCGAGTTCACCGTGTTCGACATCCCCGGCACGGGCCGGATCGGCCTCGCCGTCTGCTACGACGGCTCGTTCCCCGAGACGGTCCGCCAACTCGCCTGGCTGGGGGCGGAGGTCATCGTGCAGCCGACCCTCACCAC
Source organism: Streptomyces sp. NPDC051921 (assembly GCF_040680975.1). Taxonomy (NCBI): domain Bacteria; kingdom Bacillati; phylum Actinomycetota; class Actinomycetes; order Kitasatosporales; family Streptomycetaceae; genus Streptomyces; species Streptomyces sp. NPDC051921. Next base: position 373,953 of record NZ_JBFAXU010000003.1, on the reverse strand, counting down.
CACCCGCGACCGGGAGATGGAACTGGTGTGCGCCCGCGCCAACGCCTGGACCAACCAGGTCTACGTCGTCAACGTCAACGCCGCCGACCCGGCGGGCGTCGGCGCCAGCGCGGTCGTCGATCCCGAGGGCGTCGTCCGCCAGCAGGCCGGGGGCGGCGAGGAGGTCCTGGTGGACGTCCTCGACCTGGACACCGTGTCCCGCGTCCGCACGTACGGCTCGGCCGGGATCAACCGCCCGTGGGCCCAGCTCGCGCGTCACGGCGCGGACATCTCCCTGCCGATGTACGGCGGCGCTTTCCGCACACCGAGCTGGTTCGAGGAGGGCGGCTCCGACGACCGGGCGGGCGCCCCGCCGGCCCGTCCGTAGCGGGAGGCGCCCGGACCCGTGCAGGGCGCCCCGGGCTACGGCACGGTGAGGACGATCTTGCCGGTGGTGCGGTCCGTCTCGCCCAGGGCGTGGGCCTTCGCGGCCTCGGCGAGGGGGAAGACGGCCTCGACGTGGGCGCGCAGCGCTCCCGAGGACACGAGCTCGGCGACGGCCCGCATGCCCGCGTGGTCGGCCTCGACGAGGAGGGTCTCGACGCGGACCCCGCGGGCCGCGGCCCTGGCCGCGTCCTCGGGGTCGGTGGCGGCGAGGATGGAGACGAGGACGCCACCGGGACGGAGGACGTCGAGGGAGCGACTGCGGGTGTCGCCGGAGAGCGGGTCGAGGACCACGTCGACGTCCTGGACGGCGTCGCGGAAGTCGGTGGTGCGGTAGTCGACCACCTCGTCCGCGCCGAGGGAGCGCAGGAAGTCGTGCTTGGGGGCGCTGGCGGTGCCGATGACGTACGCGCCGCGGGCCTTGGCGATCTGGACGGCGAGATGGCCGACGCCGCCGGCCGCCGCGTGGATGAGGACGCGCTGTCCGGCGCGGACGTCGGCGGTGTCGACGAGGGCCTGGTACGCGGTGAGGGCGGCGAGCGGCAGCGCGCCCGCCTGGACGTGGTCGATGTCCGCGGGCTTGTGCGCGAAGGCGCGGGCGGGGGCGGTGACGTACTCGGCGTGGGAGCCGACGCCGTACGGATAGGGCAGCATCCCGAAGACCTCGTCGCCGGGCTTGAAGAGGGTCACACCGAAGCCGACGGCCTCGACGACGCCGGAGACGTCCCAGCCGAGGACGAGCGGCAGTCGGTCGAGGAAGAGGCGGCCTGCGCGGTGCTTCCAGTCGGTCGGGTTCACGCCGGCCGCGCGGACGGCGACGAGGATCTGGCTGGGGCCCGGGACGGGCCGCGGCAGCACGACCTCCTTCAGGACGTCGGGAGTTCCGTGGGTGTCCTGGCTGATGGCGCGCATCGTGGTGTCGTTCGTCATGCGCCCAGCCTGGCCGCCGGCCGGGGACCCGTACCATGGCATGAATGCCATTCTTCGACGGGATCGTGCCATGACTGTCCATCGAGTCGTCGTCCTCGCCCTGAACGGGGTGTATCCCTTCGAACTCGGCATCCCCAGCCGGGTCTTCGGGACGGCCCGGGACCGCTACGAGGTCCTCACCTGCTCGCTCGACGGGGGGCCGGTCGCCACCAACTCCGACTTCTCGGTCACGGTCGAGCACGGCCCCGAGGTCCTCACGACGGCGGACACCGTGGTGGTGCCGTCGATCGATCCCTCGGTGCTCACGCGGGAACTTCCGCCGGGCGTCGGCGAGGCGCTGGCGAGCGTCCCGCCGGGTGCGCGGCTCGTGTCGATCTGCACCGGGGCCTTCGTCCTGGCCGCGGCGGGCCTGCTCGACGGCCGGCCCGCCACCACGCACTGGGCCCTCGCGGACGTCTTCCGGTCCTGGTACCCGCGGGTGGCGCTCGATCCGGAGGTGCTGTTCGTGGACGACGGAGACGTGCTCACCTCGGCCGGTGCCGCCTCCGGCGTGGACGCGTGCCTCCACCTCGTACGGGAGGATCACGGCGCGGCGGTCGCCAACCACGTGGCCCGGGCCTGTGTCGTGCCCCCGTGGCGGGAGGGCGGCCAGGCCCAGTACATCGAGCACCCGGTGCCGGAGGCGACCGCGAACGGCACCTCGGCCACCCGCCAGTGGGCGCTGGAGCACCTCCACGAGCCGCTGCCCCTGACGGAGCTGGCCGGGCACGCCCGGATGAGCCTGCGCACCTTCGCGCGCCGCTTCAACGAGGAGGTCGGCATGAGCCCGGGCCGCTGGCTGATCCAGCAGCGCCTGTCCCGTGCCCGCCACCTCCTGGAGACCACCGACCTCGCCGTCGACGACGTCGCCGGGCAGGTCGGCTTCGCCGGCGGGACCTCGCTGCGCGAGCACCTGCACGCCGCGATCGGCGTCTCTCCCCTCGCGTACCGGCGCACCTTCCGCGGCACCCCGCCCGCGGTCAAAGCGACGGCGGGGTGAGCATCACCGCAGGTCAGCGCCTGACCTGGGGGTTCCGGCGGTATTCCCCGTAGATCCATCGGAATGCCGATGGCAGACATCGGTTTCCCCATTGGTCACGCCCCTGAGGGACGTCCTACGTTCGAGTACCCCGCACCTCGAACCCGGGGCCCGGACCGGGCCCACCCCCAGGGAGACACTGATGTCGAAGATCCTTTTCGTGATGACCGGCGCCGACCGCTGGACCCTCGCCGACGGCACCGAGCACCCCACCGGCTACTGGGCGGAGGAGGCCGCCGCACCCTACGAGGCGTTCACGGCCGCCGGCCACGAGATCGTCGTCGCCACGCCGGGCGGAGTCGTGCCGACCGTGGACCGGAGCAGCCTCGCCCCCGAGGTCAACGGCGGGCAGGACGGCGCCGACCGGATCGCCGCCGTCCTGGAGTCCTTCACCGAGCTCAAGGACCCGATCCGCCTCGAGGACGTGCGTCTCGACGCCTACGCCGCCGTCCTCTACCCCGGCGGCCACGGCCCGATGGAGGACCTGGCCGTGGACGCGACCTCCGGCCGGCTGCTCGTCGACGCGCTCGCGTCCGGCAAGCCGCTCGCCGTCGTCTGCCACGCCCCCGCCGCCCTCCTGGCGGCGGTTCGGGAGGACGGCACCAACGCCTTCGCCGGCTACCGTGTCGCCGCCTTCACCAACGCCGAGGAGGCGCAGGCCGGATTCGCCGACAAGGCGCAGTGGCTCCTGGAGAGCCGCCTCGTCGAGGCCGGCCTCGACGTCCGGGCGGGCGAGCCCTGGGCCCCGAACGTGGTCGTCGACCGCAACCTGATCACCGGTCAGAACCCGGCCTCCTCCGCCCCGCTCGCGGCCGAGGTCCTCAAGAAGCTGGCCTGACCCGGGGAGAGCGGCGGCGGCTCGGGCCCGCTCCGGTCAGGCCCGGTCCGTCCGGGTCACTCCCAGTCGTCCCACGGCGGCTCCTCCTCCGGGTCGAAGGGGTCGAAGGGCGGTTCCTCGTCCGGCGCGCCCGGCTGCCGCGGCGGCGCGGGGTGCGCGGCGGCCGCGGCGGCGGGGGCCGGCACGGCGGCCGGGGCCGGGGCCGGGGCCGGGGCTGTGGCCGGGGCCCCGGCGGTGTGCTCCGCCAGGGCGTCGAGGACTCCCTCGCCGTACTTCGTCAGCTTCGCCTCGCCGACGCCGCCGATCGTGCCCAGCTCCGCGACCGTGGCGGGAAGCCGCGTGGCGATCTCCCGCAGGGTCGCGTCGTGGAAGACGACGTAGGCCGGGACGCCCTGCTCGCGGGCGGTCGCGGCCCGCCAGGCGCGGAGCGCCTCGAAGACCGGCACGGCGCCCGCCGGAAGGTCGACCGGCACGCGGGCGCCCTTGCCGGAGCCCGATCCGGACGCCTTGCGGGCGGCGGCCGGAGCCTTCTCCTTGCGCATGGGGACGCTGCGGCGCCCACCGAGCACGTCGCCGCTGCCGTCCGTGAGGACGAGCGTCCCGTAGTCGCCCTCCACCGCGAGCAGCCGGAGCGCCAGCAGCTGCCGGACGACGCCCCGCCACTCCGCCGTGGACAGGTCCGCCCCGACGCCGAAGACCGAGAGGGCGTCGTGGTCGAACTGGATCACCTTGGCGGTCTTCTTGCCCTGCAGGATGTCGATGATCTGGCCGGCACCGAACTTCTGGCGCCGCTCCTTGGCCAGCCGCCACACCGTGGACAGCAGTTTCTGCGCCGCGACCGTCCCGTCCCAGGACTCGGCCGGGGTCAGGCACGTGTCGCAGTTGCCGCACGGCTCGGCCGCCTGCCCGAAGTAGGCGAGCAGCCGCACGCGACGGCACTCGACCGTCTCGCACAGGGCGAGCATCGCGTCCAGGTGCGCGGCCAGCGAGCGGCGGTGGGTCTCGTCGCCCTCGGAGCCGTCGATGAGCTTGCGCTGCTGGACCACGTCCTGGAGGCCGTAGGCGAGCCAGGCCGTGGCCGGCTCGCCGTCGCGCCCGGCGCGGCCGGTCTCCTGGTAGTAGCCCTCGACCGACTTCGGCAGGTCCAGGTGGGCCACGAAGCGCACGTCCGGCTTGTCGATGCCCATGCCGAAGGCGATGGTCGCGACGACCACGACCCCGTCCTCGCGCAGGAAGCGCGCCTGGTTCGCCGCCCGCGAGGCCGCGTCCATGCCGGCGTGGTACGGCACGGCATCGATCCCCTGCTCCACCAGGAAGGCGGCGGTCTTCTCCACCGAGGCCCGGGACAGGCAGTAGACGACGCCGGCGTCCCCCGCGTGCTCGGTCCGGATCAGTTCGAGGAGCTGCTTGGGCGCGTTGGCCTTGGGGGCGATGCGGTACTGGATGTTCGGCCGGTCGAAGCTGGCGACGAACTGCCGGGCCTCGCGCAGACCGAGACGCTCGGCGATCTCGGCGCGGGTGGCCTCGGTGGCGGTCGCGGTCAGCGCGATCCGCGGCACCTTGGGCCAGCGCTCGTGCAGCATCGAGAGGCCGAGGTAGTCGGGCCGGAAGTCGTGGCCCCACTGGGCGACACAGTGTGCCTCGTCGATCGCGAAGACGGAGACCGTGCCGCGGTCGAGCAGCCGCTGCGTGCCCTCGGTGCGCAGCCGCTCGGGAGCCAGGTAGAGGACGTCGAGCTCGCCGGCGAGAAAGGCCTGCTCGACCGCCTGCCGCTCGTACGGGTCCTGGGTCGAGTTCAGGAACCCGGCCCGCACGCCGAGCGCGGTGAGCGCGTCGACCTGGTCCTGCATGAGCGCGATCAGCGGCGAGATCACGATGCCGGTGCCCTGTCTGACCAGCGCCGGGATCTGATAGCACAGGGACTTGCCGCCGCCGGTCGGCATCAGCACGAGGGCGTCGCCACCCGAGACGACCTGCTCGATGATCGCTTCCTGCTCGCCGCGGAAGGAGTCGTATCCGAAGACGCGGCGGAGCACCTGCAAGGCGTCGGAGGTCTCGGAGGAGGCGTCGGTGAGGGTCATTCCAAAAGCCTAGCGGCCTGCACCGACGCGCCGGCCCGCCCGCCGGAACCTGTGGACGACCGCAGGGTTCCGGAGCGGGTTCCAGCGGTTCTGCGGCTAGGCTTCGCGCAGCACGCGTGGGCGTGGGCGGAGGCGACGGCGGGGGCGGGACGCATGACGGCGGGGACTGTGCCGGCACGGACGTGGGGGTCGACCCTCGAATCGGTGGTGGTGTACGCGCAGGGCGCGCTCTGCCGCCGCGTGGCGCGGGGCGTCCTGCCGCCCGGCGGGCGGCTGCGCGTGACGGGACTGCCGCGTTCGCTGGACCCGGGATCGCTGCGGGCGCGTGTCGTGGGCGGCGCCGTCGGCGTGCGCGTCACCGAGGCCCGGGTGGAGACGGAGGCCGAGCCGCTCGACGGCGAGTCGCCCCATGAGCTGCGCCGCGAGGTCGACCGGCTGCGTGACGCGTACGCGGCGGCACAGGCGCGCCGGGACCGGCAGGCGGGCCTGATCAGCGAGACCGAGGGGCTGCGCCCGGTGCCGCCGGCCCGCCGGCGCGATGCCCCGCACCGCCGCACCCCGGTGGAGGCGTGGCTGGACCTCGCCGCTTTCGTCGACGAGCGGCTCACCGCGCTGCACGCCCGCCTCGCCGAGCTGGAGGAGGCGTTGCGCACGCTCGAACACGAGCTCGCCATCGCCGTCGACCGGCTCGCCCGGGCCTCGACCGACGCGCCCACCGACTCCGTGCGGACCACGGTCTCGGCGGTCCTGGCCCTCGATCTCCCCGACGGCCTCGCCGACGGTCCCGCCGACGGCGAGGTGGAGCTGGAGCTGGAGTACGGGGTTCCGGGTGCCGTCTGGGTGCCGACGTACCGCTTGGAGCACCGCCAGGGCGACGGCACCGGCCGCCTGCTGCTGCGCGCCTCCGTCGCCCAGCGCACGGGCGAGGACTGGACCGGGGTACGCCTCGCCCTCGCGACCGCCGATCTGCGGCGCCGTACCGACCTGCCGAAGCTCCGCTCGATGCGGATCGGCCGCCGTCAGCCGACCGCCACGCCGTCCGGCTGGCGCGAGCCCCCGGCGGGCCTCGCGGACCTGTTCACCGGTTACGACGCGGCGGGCCCCCGGCCGGTCGCGGCGGGCTCGGCGCCCCGGGCCGTCGCGGGCCGCTCCGTCGCCGCCGCTGTCCCGGTTCCCGTTCCCGCTCCCCTTCCGTCGGCACCGCCCCCGCCGCCGATGACGGCCGCACCGCCGGGGGCGCCGGCCGCCTTCGGCGCACCGCCGTCCCCCCTGCCCGTGCCCGGCGGCGGGTACGGCGGGTCCCCGGACGCCTACCGCATGGCCCCGCCCGCCCCCGCCGCTCCCGGCATGGCCCCGCCGCAGGCGCGGGCCGCCGCATCCGCGCCCGCGGCGGCCCCCGCGCCCGTACCGCCGCCCCCGCCCGGTCCGCCGCAGCCCAGCGGCGCCGAGCTCGACTACGCCGGGCTCGTCCTGAGCGGGCCCGACGAACGGGGCGGCCGCCGGGGCCGGCTGTTTCCCGCGGCGCCCGTCGACGCGGTGGCGGGCGAGCACCGCCGCCGGGCCGAGGCGGTGGCGTCCCTGCCTCTGCCCGGGCACGCCGTGCGGCCCCGCGCGTCGGCGGGTTCCTTCGACCACCGTTTCGACGCCGCCGCCCCCGCCGACATCCCTTCGGACGGCACCTGGCACACCGTCACCGTGGCCGAGCTGCGGGTCGGACTGCGCACCGAGTACCTGTCCGTGCCGTCCGTCGAGCCGACCGTGTACGCGACGCTGGTCGTCTCGAACGCCACCGACCAGGCCCTCCTCGCCGGGCCGGTGGAGGTCACCGTCGACGACGACCACCTGCTGACCGCCGCGCTGCCCACGCTCGCCCCCGGCGGGGTCCGGCGGGTGGGGCTCGGACCGGCCGAGGGCGTCCGGGTCACCCGGCGCACGAACCAGTACGAGTCGACCGCCGGCCTGCGTAACCACATCACCGTGCTCGACCACCGCGTCCACGTGGAGCTGGCGAACCGGCTCGCCCGGCCGGTCACGGTCGAGGTCCGCGAGCGCGTGCCCGTCACCTCCGATCCGGACGTCCGGATCGAGGAGCGGGCCGACTGGGCGGCCCCCGAGGACGGCGCGGGGCCCGAGCGGCACGCCCCCGGCACCCGCGTCTGGCGGGTGGACCTGCCCGCCGGCGGCACCACCGCCCTCGACGGCGGCTACGAGATCCGCATCCCGGCCGGCAAGGCCCTGACCGGCGGCAACCGCAGGAGCTGACGCGCATCATGTCCACGGATCCACAGCCGATCGCCCTTCCCGTCACGGCCGTCACCTGCCTGGAGGACCGCGCCCACGTCGAGCGCAGCGCCGTGCTCGACCTGACGGCCGGGGTCCAGCGGCTGCGTCTCGGGCCGGTCGGCGCACTGGCCGTCGACCGCACCCTGCACGCCGAGCTCACCGCCGCCCATCCGGCGACCGCCCTGGACGCGCGGATCGTGCGCGTCTGGACGCCACGGGGGCCGCGCCCGTCCGCCGACGACTCCGCGCTGCGACGGCGCGTCCACGCGCTCGGCGAGGAGCGGACCGCCCTGGAGCGGCGCCGGGACCGGCTGCGGACGCGCCTCGACCTGCTCGGCCGGCTCGCCGCCGATATCCTGCGGGAGATCGGCGAGGGCACCGGACACGGGGAGACCGAGACGCAGCGCTGGGCCGCCGAACTGGACCGGGTCGACGCGGAGCGCGACACGTACGGCGAGGAGCTGCGCGCCGCGGAGGCCCGCCTGACGACTCTCGCGGCCGAGCTCGGGGAGGTCCGGCGGGCCATGGACGCGGCCGGGTCGGAGCCCGCCGAGCTGCTCGCGTACGTCGAGCTGACGGTGGAGAGCGCGGCCGCCGGGCCGGTCGGGCTGCGCCTGAGCCACCTCACGCCCTGCGCGCTGTGGCGGCCGGCCTACCGGGCCGTACTGGACGGTGACTCGCTGACCCTGGAGACCGACGCCGTGGTCTGGCAGCACACGGGAGAGGACTGGTCGGACGTACGGCTCACGTTGTCCACCGCCCGGTCGGCGCTGGCCACCGATCCCCCGCGGCTCACCGAGGACAGGCTGACACTGACGGACCGCTCCGCCGCGGAGCGCCGTACGGTCGACGTCGAGCTGCGCGAGGAGGAGATCGGGGACCTCGGCCCGGCCTCGGTCCTGGGACTGCCCGGCGTGGACGACGGCGGCGAGGTGCGGGTCCTGAGTGCCCCCGGGCCGGTCTCCGTGCCGGCGGACGGCCGCGCGCACCGGGTGGCGGTGTCCTCCTTCACCACGTCCGCGACCAGTGAGTACGCCTCCTCGCCGGAGCTGTCGCCGCTCGTCACCCAGGTGGTGCGGTTCGCCAACCGGTCCGGCCACGCCCTGCTCGCCGGGCCCGTGGACCTGGTCCGCGGGAGTGGTTTCACGGGCCGCGGCACGCTGGACTTCACGGCGCCCGGTGCCCCCGTCGAACTCGCCTTCGGCAGCAGTGACGACCACCGGGTGGTCCGGGAGACCGAGGAGTCCCGCGACACCACCGGCCTCACCCAGCGCACGGTGATCACCCGTACGGTCCGCCTGCACCTGTCCCGGTTCGCCGGGCCCGGTGAGCAGGGCGACCGGGTGGTCGTGCTGCGGGAGCGGATCCCGGTCTCCGAGGTCTCGGCGGTGGAGGTACGCGTCCGCGGGGAGGCCTGCTCTCCGGCGCCCGACGGGGTCGATCCCGAGGGCATCGCCCATTGGGCCGTCCCCCTCCCGCCGGGCGGCCGGCGCACGATCACCCTGGTCTACGAGCTCTCGGCGACGGCCAAGGTCAGCGGCCTGTAGCCGCTCGGCGTGAACGGGGCGTGGGCGGCGCGCGACGGGACATCGCGCCCCCCGGCCCCTGCCCGGCTCGCGCTCAGTGTTTCTCCGCGCCGTCCGTGGCGGCCGCGAGGACGCCCAGGATCGCCAGGACGAACACGGCGCACAGGAGCAGGAGCGCGACGACCGCGGGCGTGGGGTAGCTCCACAGGAAGAGGGTGAGGGTCCCCGCCGCGATCACCGTGCCCGTGGTCAGGGGGCGGTGGGTGCGCAGCCACGCGCCGACGCGGCCGGTGTCCCACCCGCTGCGGACCAGCGCGTGACCGGCGGCACCGACGCCCTGGCCGGCGGCCGAGCGGACGGCGGTGGCGCCGCGGCCGGGCCCGTACAGATAGCCCGCGAGCGCGGCGATCAGCGCGATCACGAGCACGGTCACCGCGGCCTGCCGGAGGAACCTGATGACCGTGTCGTAGACGGCCGCCGCGGCTTCCTGCGACTGTACGACCGGGGCCACCGCGTCCAGGTACACCTGCCGGACGACGGACAGCCCGACGAGCAGCGCGCACATCATCACGCCGATGCCGATCCCCGCGGACATCACCGCCTTCCGGCGCGACGGCGCCGCCCAGACACCGAGGCCGGCGAGGGCGGCGACGGTCACCGGCAGCCAGGGGCCGAGCACACCGAGCCAGCGGGCACCGTCCCGGGCGTCGCTCAGCCGGTCGTTCCGCAGCAGCACGATCGAGGTGTCGGCGCCGGGTATCTGCTCGGCGTCGACGAGCGTCGTGCCGACGAGCTGCTTCTGCATCTCCTCGACCACCGCCCCGACGTTCAGGGTGAGGGCGTCGTCCTTGATCTCGATCGCGCCGCCGCCCTCACCGGTCAGGACGTCCATCGCGGCGGTGTGGGCGCCGCGGTTGACGTTGTCCCAGGACTCGGCGAAGGCGTCGCTGGTGACCGCTTTCTTCACCACGTAGCGCACCGCGGTCGTCAGACCGTCCTTGAGCTGTTCGTCCAGGGACCTGGCGGCGTCGACGAGGAAGCGGGGCGCGTCCCGGTCGGCCAGGATGTCGGCGAGGGCGTCGGTGATCCGGCGGACGTCGACGCGTGCGACCACGCCGTCGGTGACCCGCTCGACGACCACGTCCTGGACGGCGGGATCGCGGGCCAGCGGCGCGACGGTCTGCACGTAGCGGTCGACGTCGTTGATCTGCGAGCTCGCCCACGCGCCGACCACGCCGAGGGGGGCCAGCAGAACGGCGAGGGCGAGGAGGACGGAGGCCACGCACGTCCGCAGCCGACGGTGCCGGAGGCCGGCGTGCCGGCGGAGGCGCTCGTACTCCGCGCGCTCCTGCGCGTCCAGAGGGCGGTCCGGCTCCCCGGGCCGGGGACCCTGCGGGCCGGAGTCGGCGGGTGAGCCCATGAGACTCCCTCCGGGCGCCTTCCTCAGCGCGCCAGGGCAACACTGGTGCCCCCGCGGTCGGGCCGCCGCTGAACAGGCCGCTCGGCGGCTGACTCCATGGTCGCCCATCGGTCACCGGCCCGCAGCTCGCCGGCCAGGTCGGTCGCGTGCTGAGCGGGCTCACCGGCCTCCTCGTCGCCTCAGGCGGGGTGGCCGGGTTCGAGGTCCCGCAGCTCCCGGTAGCGGAGCAGCGGGGGCGGCTGCCCCTCGTAGGGCGGGCACGCCGCCACGGGGACCAGGAGGAAGCCCACGTGGTCGCCGCCCTCGACGCGGCCTTCGATCCGGCCGGTGAACCACACGGAGGGCTGCTCCAGGACCGGGCTGCCCTCTTCTCCCGGATGCCAGCCGACCCTGGCGAACTTGTCGATCCGGTCGCCCGTCTCCCCTCCGAAGAGCTCCGCGAGGGCCCGGTCGTCCCGGTGGAGCAGGTGCACGGTGAGGTGGTCGGCCTCGCGCGCGAGGCGATAGGTGTGGTTGGCGACCGACAGCCAGACGGTGAACCTCGGCGGGTCGATGGAGCTCTGGGAGGCGAAGCCCACCAGGCAACCCGCCCGTTCGCCGCCGGACGCGGCCGTGACCACGTACATCGGGCCGTCGAGCCGATCGGTGAAGGTGTCGAACTCCGTCACGGCGCCTCCTCGCGCTTCGTGGTGTTCCACAGGGTCGGTGCCCGGCCTGCGCCCCCTCGCTCACCGTGCCGCCGGGTCACGGGAAGGGGGCGCACAACTCTCCCGTGCGCCCTCACGTCGTGGTGCCGCAGGTCGCGCGCACCAGGTCGCCGACCACGTCGTCGAGACGGCCCCGCCTCGCGTACGAAGCCCGCTGACGGGCGGCTCCGCCGCCGGAACGCCGCACCCGGTCGAGGAGTCCGTGCGCGAGGTCCAGGTCGCCGAGGGAGGACAGTCCGGGTCCGGCCCGCGCGAGCAGCAGCTCCACGGACGTCATGGCGGGCACGCACTCCCCGCGTACGGGGTCGAGTCGCTCCCCTTCCAGCCCGTGCCGCGCGGCCCCCCGGTGCGCGGCACGCAGACGTGGCTCGGGGATGCTCGGGACCGGCCGGCCGTCGGCGATCTCGGGCAGCAGGGTGGTGGCGAGCCCCCGTGCGAGGGTGGTGAGCAGCACGACCACGTCGAGGTCGGCGTTGACGTCGCAGAGCCTGATCTCCAGGGTGGGGACGTGTTCGGAGGGGCGTGCGTACCAGTAGATCATCCGGCGGTCCAGCAGCGCACCGACCCGCACCAGGTGGTCGGCGAGGCGCTCGTACCCGGCCTCGTCGAGCAGGGGGGCCGGGCCCACTCCGGGCCACCGCGCGTGCTCCACGAAGCGCCGGCTCGCCCAGCCGGTGTCGTGGCCGAGGGAGAAGGGCGAGTTGGCGGCGAGCGCCTGCAGGGTCGGCAACCAGGGGCGCATGTGGCGGGACAGGGCAAGTGCCTGGTCGTGCCCGGTCACCCCGAGGTGGATGTGGCAGCCGCACACCATCCCGTCGTACGAGCCGACGAGGGACGGCCAGCGTGCGGCCATCCGCCCGTACCGTTCGTCCGGGGTCACGGTCGGTGGGCGCCCGGGAGGGATCACCGGAGTTCCGGCGGCGACCAGCAGACAGCCCTCACCGGCCGCGGCCTCCGCCATCACCTGCCGCAGCAGCGCCAGTTCGGACCGCAGCTCCGCGAGGCAGGCCGTGGGGCGGGTGCACACCTCCACCTGCGCCCCGAAGAACTCCGACTGCGCGCGTTCGCCCAGGACGGCACGCGCGGCTTCGACGACACGCGGACCACGGGCCACGGGCATGCCCGTCCGCCGGTCCAGCAGGAGGAACTCCTCCTCCACTCCCACGGTCGTCGGCCCGCTGCCCCGAGGCGGGTCAGCGGGGAGGCGGTCGGCCACACGTACGGGGGCGAGCACTTCGCGTGACACGGGGACGTCCTTCGTCGTACGGAGCACGGCGAACCCGGGCAGGCTCACCGGTCACCCCGCCTCTGCCCACCGTACGGTCCGCCAACCGTGGCGGGACACCGGCCGGCTCCGCGCAGGCACCCGTCGGCATACCGGGCAAGCGTCGGTGCACGCCCGGAGCCGGCCGGGTGCCGACAGGCGCACGCCCGGAGCCGGCCGGGTGCCGACGGGCGCGCGCCTGGAGCCGGCCAGGTACACGGGCGGCCGCGCGAAGCCGGCCGCATGCCGACGGGCATGGCCGGGCCGGAAGCCGGGTAGAGGCGCGGCGTGGAAAGGGCCACGAGGCCGGTGGACGTGCCCCCGTGCACGCCCCCCGCCCGGGAGGGCCGGTGCTTCCGCCGGCCCCCGGCCGGGGCCCGTCCCCCGGGCCCAGGTCGTCGACGGTCTCGTGACGGCCCCGCCCACCAGCCGACGACCGCTCGGGCGGGCTGGTCCCCGGGCCCACCCACTCGGCACCGGGACTCCCGCCCTCGACGCACATCGAGGCGCATCGTCATGATGACCGCCGACCGCACCGCCTACGGCCGGGTCCGGCACACGCCGCTGGCCGACGGTCGCCACCTCTACAGCGCACCCGGCGGGACGAGCGTGCACCGGCAGCCCACGCGGCCCGACGGCACCGCGATGCTGCGGGCGAGCGGCGAGTTCGACCTGGAGTCGGTCGGCTGCCTGCGGCAGGCCCTGACCGACGCCCGCAACGCCGGGGGCACCCGCGTCCTGCTCGACCTGTCGGGCATCGCCTTCGGCGACTCCTCCTTCCTCCACACCCTGGTCACCGCCCGCAACGGTCCCGGCCGGCTCGTCCTCGTCGGTCCCCTGCCCGACCACCTCCGCCGCCTCTTCGACCTCACGGGCACCACCCGTCTTTTTGACTTCGCGGAGAACGGCACGACGTGACCGCAGCGGCCTCGCGTCGCGTGGCAGCCGGAGGGCCCGTCATGCGGGCCGGGGGGCGGTACGCAGCAGGAGCACGGCGATGTCGTCGGTGTAGAGGCCGGTGGGCCGGGCCTGGTGCAGGAGGGTGTCGATGAGCCGGTCGAGGTCCTGTCCCCCGTGCTCGGCGAGACGGCCGGCCAGGGCGTGGGCGGCACGGTCCGGATCCACCCCCGGTGCCTCGACGAGGCCGTCGGTGTAGAAGGCGAGGGTCGCACCGGGGCCGAGGGGCAGTGTGGTGACGGGGTAGGCGAGGTCGGGGTCGATGCCGAGCAGCGGACCCGGTTCGATCTCCACGGCGTGCCCCCGCTGGCCGGGACGGTGCAGCAGCGGGGGCGGGTGGCCCGCGCTGGCCAGGACGGCTTCCTGACGGGCGAGGTCGATGTGCGCGTACGAGCAGGAGACCAGGAGATCGGAGTCCAGGTCGGCCAGGACGCGGTTGGTGCGGGCGAGGACCTGTCCGGGTGGCCCTCCGGCGGTGGCGTGGATGGCGGTGCGGACCTGCCCCATGAGGGCGGCGGCGGCCACGCTGTGGCCCTGGACGTCGCCGATCACCGCGGCGGCGGTGGCGCCGTCGAGGCGGATCAGGTCGTAGAAATCGCCGCCGATGGCCATTCCGTGGCTGGCCGGCAGGTAGCGGGCCGCCGCGTCCAGCCCCGGAAGCACGGGCAGCCGGTGTGGCAGGAGGGCCTGCTGCAGGCCTCGCGCGAGGTCGCGGGCGGCGTCGTAGAGGCGGGCGCGGTCCAAGGCCTGGGCGATCAGTCCGGCGAGCGAGGTCAGGACGGCCCGTTCGTCGGCGCTGAACTCTCGGGGCCGGTCGTAGGAGAGGATGCAGCAGCCCACGGGCCTGCCGGAGACGATCAGCGGCAGGAACGCCCATGCCTGCTTGCCACTGATCCGTGGCGCCCTCGGGTAGCGGCGTGCCATCTCGTCGGGGTCGGCGAAGAACGACGGGACGCCGTCGGCGAGCGTCTGCCCGGCGGGAGTGAGGTCCGTGTCGAGGGGCAGGCCGTCGAGCCGGTCGATGGTCTCCTGGTCGTAGCCGTGGTGTCCGGTGATCTTGAGGCGTCCGGCGTCGGCGGCGGACAGCACCAGGCCGTCGGCGCCGAAAGCGGGCAGCACCTGGTCGGCGACCAGCTCGACGACGTCGCGGACGGCCACGGTCTCGGTCAGGGCCGCCGCCAGGTGGACCAACTGGTAGAGACGTCCGACCGTCGCGGGGCCGGACGGGGCGGAACGCGTGGCCGGCACCGCCTCGGCGGGCGGCGGCGGGCCGTGCTCCGGCACGGCGGCCCGGGTGATACGGACGCTGATGCCGCTCGCGTCCGGGTAGAGCTGGAAGCGCAGCCACGTGTCCGGGGGGCGCAGGGACGTGAAGGCGACGGGATCGCGGCTGATGACGGCGGTGCGGTAGTGGTCCTCGGTCACCGCGTCGTCCAGCCAGGGCAGGGACTGCCAGGGCCTGGTGCCCAGCAGCCGCCCGGCGTCGCGGCCGAGCAGCGACGCCGCCTCGGCGGTCAGGAAGGTGATCCGGCCCTCCAGGTCCATGCCGAGGGCTCCCTCGGGCAGGCGTTCGACGTAGTCGGCGGCCGGCTGGGAGGGCTGCCCGCCCCGGGCGGGGGCGGACGAGCCGACCGGGACGAGGCGGGGCCGATCGGGGGCGGTGAACGGCTCGGGGACCTCGTCCAGGACGCGAGCCGTGCGCCGGGCGGCGGAGGCGATGTGACCGCGCTCGCGCCGGGAGGCGTCGGCGGGGTGGCTGGCGGGCCACAGGAGCATGAGCGCTCCCCGGCACCGGTCGCGGCCCGCGAGCGGGGCCGCGGCGAGGGCGAAGCGGTACGGCAGGCTGGCGGCGGCGCGCGGATAGGCGCGGGCCATGGCGTTCTGCGAGCCCACCCACACCAGGCGGTTCTCGCGAATGGCGTCACTCACCGGGACGGGCGCGCCCAGCGGCACCCGCAGCCACGGCCACGCGACCTCCAGCGGCACTCCGCACAGCACCGTCAGGTCCAGGACCTGGGTGGCCTCGTCGAGCAGGTAGACGGCCCCGGCGGAAGCCCCGGTACGGCGCACGGTGTCGGCCAGCACCGCGTCCAGCAGCCCGGCTCCGTCCAGCTCCTCATCGGGTCCGGCCATCACGGCACCTCGCCTCCACCGCTCCTCCGGTCGGGAGTGCGGGACGGTCCTTCCTCGTGCCCGGCACCCGGCAGGCCCCGCAGCGGGGCCATGGATCCGCGACGCCTCGTCACCGGCTCGCCTCTCCGGGCACGGGCGAGTGGCGCGGCGCCGCGCGCCCGCGCCCATCGGCGGCACCGTTCGGCCGCACGCGCGCCGCCTGGCCGCGCAGGACCCCTGCCGCTGCCGACACCGTCGGCCCCGCCCGGCGGCGCGTCCGCCAGGGCCACGCGGTCCGCGGTCCCCTCGTGGCGGCCGTGGCCGCGCTCCCGAGCCCGCCCGGGCGTTCGCGCGCACGGCGGCGGCGGAGGAGGAGGGCCGGCAGGACCCAGCACATGGCCCACCACAGCGCCAGGGCGGCGGCCAGGAGGAGGGCGGGGAGGGCCCCGGTGATCTGACGGAGGACGACGAGGATCCCCAGGACGGTCATGACGAGCAGGAGGACCATGCCGGTCGCCACGAGGCGGGACGCCCAGGCGACCGTCTCGGACTTGACCTCCAGGCCGGTGACGAGCCGGTGAAGGGCGACCGGTGCCGTCAGTGCCGCGGTCGCGGCGGCGCCGCTCAGCACGCAGACGAGGTAGAGCAGTCGGTCGGTGTGGTCGAGCTGCCCGTACGCGGGGGTGAACGCCGCTGCCAGCAGGAAGGCCAGGAGCAGCTGCACGACGGTCAGGACGACCCGCAGTTCGTGCATGAGTTCCGACCAGAGGCGGTCGGCCCGCTCGTCACAGGTCTCCTGTCGCTCGCCCACGTTGGCGGCCCGGGCGATCACGGTGCCCCGCCGTTCACGGGAGTCGTGCGGTACGTGACCATGTCGGTCGCCTCCTGGGATGCGAGGTCCCGCTGTCAGGGGCGGCTACCCGCCCGGTGTCCCGCGTAACGTCCGCCGGGCCGTGCGCCGTGGGGCGGCCGGTCAGGCCAGGAGACGGCGGACGGCTTCCTCGACGGGGCCCTGGATGGCCGGACGTCCCGGCCGTGCGCCGAGGCCTTCCAGGGCCGGGGCGATGGTCCGGCCCCGCTCGTAGGACTCCACCACCCTCGGGTCGATGTACGAGGCGCGGCACACGGCCGGAGTGTTGCCGAGGTAGGCGCTCACCTCGCGCACGGCACGGGTCACGGCGCGCCGGGGCGCTTCGGCGCGCCGCGAGACGGCGAGGGCGACGGCCGCGAGGACGGTGGCGTTCCAGGTGCGGAAGTCCTTGGCCGTCATCTCGGCGCCGGAGCGGTCGCGCAGGTAGTCGTTGAGGTCCGTCGCGCGCAGTTCGTGCCAGGCCCGGCCCTCCCAGTACGCGAAGAGAGCCGGGCCGGTGTCGCGGCGGCGGAGCAGTGAGCGCACGGCGGTCCGGGCGGCGGGGTCCGTGACGCGACAGGTGCGCTCGGTGCCGTTCTTCGCGGGGTAGTGGAAGCAGATCTCGCCGCGCCCGCAGTCCACGTGCTCGCGGCGCAGGGTGGTCAGGCCGTACGTGCTGTTGTCCCGTACGTACGCCTGGGAGCCCACCCGGAAGAATCCGAGGTCCAGCAGGCGGGTGGCGCAGGCCAGCACCCGCGTCCGGGTCAGGCCGCGGCTCGCGAGGTCGCGCTCGACGGCGGCCCGCAGCCGGGGCAGTGCGGTGGAGACCTCGCGGGCGTGGTCGTGCTTGGCCGCTTCCCTCAGGGCTCGGAAGCGCTGGTGGTAGAGGTACTGGCGTCGGCCGGCGGCGTCGGTGCCCGTGGCCTGGAGGTGTCCGTCGGGCCAGGGGCAGATCCATACGTCCCGCCAGGCCGGCGGCACCGCGAGGGCCCGGATCCGGTCGCGTGCCTCACCCGGGGGCACCGTCCGGCCCGCGGGATCGAGGTAGCGGAAGCCGCGGCCGCAGCGGACCCGTCGGTAGCCCGCTCCGCCCGGGTCGCTGGTCCGCAACCGCGCCTGGCGCGTCATCGGCGTGCCCCCGTCCGGGAGGCGGACGGCCCGGTGTGCGAGCTCGTGGTCATGGCCGCGGCGTCAGGGGGTGAACAGCACCTTCACGGCGCCGTCCTGCTTCTTCTGGAACATGGCGTAGGCCTCGGGTGCCTCGTCCAGGGGCAGCCGGTGGGTGGCGAAGTCCTCGACGCCCAGGGGGTCGCCGTCGGTGACGAGGGGCAGGAGGTCCGGCATCCAGCGCCGTACGTTGGCCTGCCCCATGCGCAGTTGGATCTGCTTGTCGAAGAGGGTCAGCATCGGCATGGGATCGGCCATGCCCCCGTAGACGCCCGACACGGATACGGTCCCGCCGCGGCGGACCAGTTCGATGGCCAGGTGCAGGGCGGAGAGGCGGTCCACTCCGAAGCGCTTCATCAGTCGGGCCGCCAGCGGGCCGGGCAGCAGCCCGGTGACCTTCTGGGCTCCCGCCGCCATCGGCGCACCGTGGGCTTCCAGGCCCACCGCGTCGATGACCGCGTCCGGTCCGCGGCCGTCGGTCACGTCGCGGACGGCGTCCACGACGTCGTCCCGGTCGAGGTCGAAGACCCGGACGCCGTTCCGGCGGGCCCGGTCCAGGCGTTCCGGTACGAGGTCGATGCCGATGACCGGGTCCACGCCGAGGTGGGCCGCGACGCGGGTGCACATGTCGCCGATGGGGCCCAGGCCCAGGACGGCGAGACTGCCGCCCGGGGGGACGGCGGCGTACCGGACGGCCTGCCAGGCCGTCGGAAGGACGTCGGAGAGGTAGACGAACCGGTCGTCCGGCGGGCCGTCGGGGACCTTGACCGGCAGGTGGTCGCCGAACGGCACCCGCAGGTACTCCGCCTGGCCGCCCGGCACCTGGCCGTAGAGCTTGGTGTAGCCGAACAGGGAGGCGCCCATGCCGTGCTCGTGGACCTGCGTGGTCTCGCACTGCGAGTGCAGCCCCTGGGCGCACATGAAGCAGGTGCCGCAGGAGATGTTGAAGGGCACCACGACCCGGTCGCCGGGCACCACGGCGGTGACCTCCGGGCCCGTTTCCTGGACGATGCCCATCGGTTCGTGGCCCAGGATGTCGCCCTCGTCGAGGAACGGTCCGAAGACCTGATAAAGGTGCAGGTCAGAACCGCACAGTCCGGTGGTCGTCACTTTGACGATCACATCGGCCGGCTGCTCGATCACCGGGTCCTCCACGGTGTCGACGCGCACGTCGGCCGTGCCGTGCCAGGTCAGTGCCCTCATCGCGGGCCCTCCTTGTCGAAGTGACGGGCTTCCTGTCCGGCCGAGTGCCCAGTCCGACGACGAGTACGCGGGGCGGCTCGCGGCGGCCCACCGGGTTTCGTCCGGAACCGTGCGGGCAGGAGCGTGGCCGGGGCCCTCGACGGGCAGCCGCGGGCTGTCCGTGAGCGAAAGGCGCGGTCATGGCACGGCGACATCTCGCGGCCCCGGATCCCGGGCGGCTGCTGGCCATCTATCTCAACGACCATCTGGCGGGTTCGCGGGGCGGACTGGCGCTGATCCGTCGGATCGTCCGGCGCCATCGGGGCACGCCGCTGGAGGCTCCGCTGGCGCGCATCGCCCAGGAGATCGCGGAGGACCGGGACAGCCTTCAGGACATCATGCGGACCCTCGACGTGCCGGCCCGGCACGCCCGGGCGGCCCTGGGCGCCCTGGCGGAGCTGGCCGGACGCCTGAAGCTCAACGGGCGCCTGGTGTCCCGCTCACCGTTGAGCGACGTCCTGGAGTTCGAGGCCATGCGTCTGGGCGTGGAGGGCAAGGCCGCCGGCTGGTCCGCCCTGCGGACCGTCGCCGACGCCGACCCGCGGCTCGAACACGCCCTTCTGGAGCGGCTGCTGGAGCGGGCGGACCGGCAGGCGGGCGTGCTGGAGGAGATGCGTCTCGCCGCCGCGGCCCGCGCGCTCCCGGCCCCGGGCGGAGCCCTGCACCCCATGGCGCACGGGGCGGCCGGGGGCGGGGGCCGGGCGGGCCGGTGACCGGTGCCGCGCGCCCGTCAGGTCTCGCCGCCCCTCGGGTCCGTCGACCGGGCGCACGACCGGGCCGGAGCGGTTGAGGTTCCCCGGCCCGGCCGGTAGGGCGGGACCGTTCACGTCCCGGTCCGCGCCTGCGGGGGCCCCGGCGCTCCCGGCCCGGGCCTGGCGTGCCGCGCACGGAGGACCCCGGCAGCGACCCGCGTGCGGGGCGTGCCCGGGGGTAGGCGGGGACGCACGGCCGGTCGACCGGCCGGCCGGGACGCTCCGGGGCGCCGACCACTGCCGAAAGGTGTCGCATCATGTCGATGAAGGTCTCCGACCATGTCCTCCAGCGTCTGCGCGACTGGGAGGTGGAACACGTCTTCGGCTATCCCGGCGACGGCATCAACGGGTTGCTCGCGGCCTGGGGCCGGGCCGACGACGAGCCGCGGTTCGTGCAGGCCCGCCACGAGGAGACGGCCGCGTTGGAGGCCGTGGGCTACGCGAAGTTCTCCGGCAGGGTCGGGGTGTGCGTCGCCACCTCGGGACCGGGTGCGATCCACCTGCTCAACGGCCTGTACGACGCCAAGCTGGACCATGTGCCGGTCGTCGCCGTCGTCGGGCAGACCCATCGCAGCGCCATGGGCGGCTCGTACCAGCAGGAGGTCGACCTCATGGCCCTCTACAAGGACGTGGCCTCCGACTTCTGCGAGACGGTCACCGTTCCCGAGCAGCTGCCCAACGTGATCGACCGCGCGATGCGCACCGCGAAGGCCCGGCGGTCGGTGACCGCCGTCATCATCCCCGCCGACGTGCAGGAACTCGACTACACGCCTCCCGAGCACGCCTTCAAGATGGTCCCGTCCAGCCTCGGGATGCCCGCCTACGCGCCGGTGCCCGGTGACGCGGACCTCGCGCGTGCCGCCGAGGTGCTCAACGCCGGTGAGAAGGTGGCGATCCTGATCGGGCAGGGTGCCCGCGGCGCCCGGCAGGAGGTCATGGCGGTCGCCGAGCGCCTGGGTGCGGGCGTCGCCAAGGCCCTGCTCGGCAAGGACGCGCTGGACGACGACCTGCCGTACGTCACCGGTTCCATCGGTCTGCTCGGCACCCGGCCGTCGTACGAGCTGATGAAGGACTGCGACACGCTCCTCGTGATCGGCTCGTCGTTCCCGTACACCCAGTTCCTGCCGGAGTTCGGGCAGGCCCGGGCCGTACAGATCGACATCGACCCGCACATGGTCGGGCTGCGCTACCCGTTCGAGGTCAACCTGGTCGGCGACGCCCGCGAGGCCCTGAGCCGGCTGCTGCCGCTGCTGGAGCCGGGCGGCAGGGCCGAGGGCTGGCGCGAGAGGATCGAGAAGGACACCGCCCGCTGGTGGGAGGTCATGGAGCGGCGGGCCGCGGTCGAGGCCGACCCGGTCAATCCCGAGTACGTCGTGCACGCGCTCGACGAGCTGCTGCCCGAGGACGTCATCGTGACCGCCGACTCCGGCTCCGCGGCCAACTGGTACGCCCGCCATCTGAGGCTGCGCGGGCAGATGCGGGGTTCGCTGTCGGGCACCCTCGCCACCATGGGCCCGGGCGTTCCGTACGGCATCGGGGCCAAGTTCGCCCACGGCGACCGTCCGGCGATCGCACTGGTCGGCGACGGGGCGATGCAGATGAACGGGCTGGCGGAGCTGATCACCGTCGCCAAGTACTGGCAGGAGTGGGAGGATCCCCGGCTGATCGTGGCCGTGCTCAACAACCAGGACCTCAACCAGGTCACCTGGGAGATGCGCGCCATGACCGGCGCGCCGCAGTTCCTGCCCTCACAGTCGCTCCCGGACGTCCCGTACGCCGACTTCGCCCGGCTCATCGGCCTGCACGGCATCCGGGTCCAGACGCCCGAAGGGGTGCGCGGCGCGTGGGAGTCCGCGCTCGCCGCCGACCGGCCGTGCGTGCTGGACTTCGTCACCGACCCGGCCGTGCCGCCGATCCCTCCGCACGCCTCGCTCGACCAGATCGAGGCCGCTGCCGCGTCGGTCCTGAAGGGCGACAGCGACCGGGCCGCCATGGTCCGCCAGGGCTTCAAGGCCAAGGTCCAGGAGTTCCTGCCCGGCCGCCGGCCACGGTGAGGACCGCCCCGACCCTCCCGCGGCGGACCGTACGCCGGCCCGCCGCGGTGGCGCCGGTCGCCGTGCCGTCCGCCGCCGGGTGCGACGCCGGCCCCCGGGTCAGTGGCCGAGGGCGTTCTTCAGCTGCTGCTTGGTCATGTTCGAGCGGCCGTGGATGTTGCGCTCCTTGGCTTCCTCGTACAGCTCGTCCTTGGTGCGCCCGGACGAGCTCGAACCGCCGCCGCCACCGCCACCGCCGGACTTCTCGCCGCCGCGTTGCGAGGCGGACTTGCCCTGGGTCGAGCTGCGGCTCGCCGTCTTGCTCTCCCCGGAGCGGGCGCGTTCCTTGTTCACCGTCCGGGAGGCCATCTCCTCGGCACGGTCCTCGGACATCCCGCGCTTCTTGCCCGACTCCTTGATGTGCTCGTACTGGCGCTCACGCTTGCCGCTGGATCCTCGGGGCATCACGCACCTCCTCGTCGACGCTGGTGTCACGGTCATGGAGGCGGGTGCCCCGATTTCGCCCCCTGTCACCTTCGCAGCGGCACGGATCCGTCGATCAGCCGGGCGCCCATGTTGCGTTCCATCATGCGCAGGGCGGCTTCGGCGAGGTCGGCGTGGATGTGGGCGACCGCGTTCGTCGGCACCACGACGTCGAGGTGGCGGATGTGGGCGTCCAGCGCGGAGTACAGCACGCACTGCTCGGTGACCTGTCCCACCAGGACCAGGCGGGTGATGTCCATGGTTCCGAGCAGGTAGGCGAGCGGGGTCTCGTAGAAGACGGAGTGGCGGGCCTTGACGACGAACAGGGCGTCCTCGTCCGGAAGGACCGGCTCCACCAGGTCCGGATGCTCGCCCGCCATCGCGATGTCGATGATCTCGCCGTGGTGGGAGCGCCACTGGCCGAAGTTGTCGTTGGCGTACACCACCGGCACCTCGGCCTCCCGGGCGGCCGACAGCAGCCGCACCACGGCGGGGAGCACCGTGCGGACGGAGGGGACCAGGAGGTCGGCGTCCCGGTGCCGGTAGGGGTTGAGCATGTCGATGACCACCACGGCCGTGTTGTCCATGGCGTCGAATCTGGACGCTTCCCTCCGTTCCGCACGGGTGGCCGGGCCGGGGACTTCCCCGTTCGGCGCAGCGCCCGCCCGGAGGGCGGACCCGCGCCTGCGGTTCATTCCACCCGGATCGCGAGCATGCAGGCGTCGTCCTCGGGCCCCGCCTGGTCGGGGTCGGCCAGGAGCACGTCCACCAGTTCCCGCGGGTCGAGCTCGGAGGAACGGCCCATCGTGTGCGCGAGGCGCTCGATGCCCTTCGTCACGTCCTCGCCCCGGCGCTCCACCATGCCGTCGGTGTAGAGCAGCAGCACGTCACCTTCCCGCAGCGGGACCGAGGACGTCTCGTACCCGTACCCCGGGAGGGCACCGAGCAGCGGGCCCCGCCGGGCCGGGTCCAGGGGTTCCGCGCGGCCGTTCCGCAGCAGCAGGGGCGCCGGGTGGCCGGCGTCGGCCCAGTGCAGGGTGCGGCTCTCGTCGATGTGCCCGGCGACCACCGTGGCGGTCTGGCCGACGGGATCGCTGCAGACCAGTTCGTTCAGCCAGGTCGTGATCTCCCCCGCCGAGGCCCCGGTCTGCGCGAGCCCGGCCAGGGCGTGGCGCTGCTGGGCCATCCGGGCCACGGTGTCGAGGCCGTGGCCCGCGGCGTCCCCGATGGCCACGAGCACCCGTCCGTCCGGAAGCAGGCGGCACTTGTACCACTCGCCCCCGGCGGCGGCGTCGGGGCCGCCGGGCGGCGTCGTCGGCCCCCCGGGCCGCACGGCGGCCCGGGGGGGGCCGGCGACCCGGCGCACCG
This sequence comes from Streptomyces sp. NPDC051921, assembly GCF_040680975.1. Taxonomy (NCBI): domain Bacteria; kingdom Bacillati; phylum Actinomycetota; class Actinomycetes; order Kitasatosporales; family Streptomycetaceae; genus Streptomyces; species Streptomyces sp. NPDC051921. Next base: position 350,439 of record NZ_JBFAXU010000003.1, on the reverse strand, counting down.
CCGGTCGCGGCGGGACCCCTGGTGCTGGTCCGCGCCGCGACCGGTGTGCTGCGAGGGGGCAGGACGTGGCGTCAGCCCATCGCGCCGCCGCCCATGCCCGTGGTGTCCCCGTGCTGTTCGCCCGACGGACGGATGCGGCCGCGCCACTGGCCGGTCTCGTGCCCGCGTTCCTCGATGAAGCCCTTGAACCGCTTGAGGTCGCCCTTGACCCTGCGGTCCAGGAAGCCGAGGGCGTCGCCGGCCTTCTCGGTCATGCCTTCGGGTTCCATGTCCATGGCCAGCCGGACGCGGGTGTGGTCCGGGTCGAGGGACTGGAAGGTGACGACGCCCTTCTGCTTGACGTCACCGCCCACGGTGCGCCAGGCGATGCGCTCGTCGGGGAGCTGGTCGACGATCTCGGTGTCGAACTCGCGCTGGACTCCTGCGACCTTGGTGCTCCAGTGACAGTGGCGGTCGTCGATCTGGCGGACGGCCTCCACACCTTCCATGAAGTTCGGGAAGTCTTCGAACTGGGTCCACTGGTTGTAGGCGTTCCGCAGCGGAACGTCCACATCGATGGTCTGCTCCACCATGCTCACGGTCATTCCTCCTCATACCGTCCTGGACAAAACGGGCTCGATCCGCGCGTACCCGTCGAGGTACGACTCAATCTCCGCCCAGCGGAACGGAGAGGGACACCTCGGCCGGGTCACCGGGCGGGCCGCCGCCCGGCCGGGGGTCAGGCGGCGGGAACCGCGCGTTGCAGGGCGGTGATGACCCGGTCGAGGGCGTCCGGGCTGTGCGGGTCGGTCAGGTTGGCCCAGAGCTTGAACATGAAGCGTTGGGTGACGGGCCGGTTCAGGCTGCGGGTGGCGACGATCCGCATGACCCGGGGGTGGTTCAGGGCACGCACGACGAGCCGTCCCACCGTGAAGTAGCGCCCGTAGGCCTCACGGATGGCCTCGGGGTAGCGCAGCAGGGCTTCCTCGCGGGCGGGGGCGGTCGGGCGGGCGAGGGCCCGGGTCACGGTCTCGGCGGTGAGGCGGCCCGACTCCATCGCGTAGTCGATGCCCTCGCCGCTGAGCGGGTTGATCATTCCGCCCGCGTCGCCGGTCAGGAGCAGGCCTCGGGTGTACTGCGGGCGCCGGTTGAGCCCGGCGGGAAGCGGTGCGCCGAGCAGCGGGCCGGTGGCGTGCTCCTCGTCGAAGTGCCAGTCGGCGGGGAGGCGGGCGGTCCAGTCCCGGAAGAGCCGCCGGTGGTCGACGTCGGGTCGGCGTCCGATGTGGAAGGTGCCGAGGCCGACGTTGAAGGCGCCGTCGCCGACGGGGAAGATCCATCCGTAGCCGAACGGCATGGAGGCCCTTCCGCGGCTGTCCCGGGTCTCCAGGTCGATCCAGGCCTCCAGGTGGTCCCGGTTGCGGTGCGGTGCCGTGTAGTAGCGGCGCACGGCGACGCCCATGGGCCGATCGGCGCGCGGGTGGAGACCGAGAGCGACGGCGAGGCGGCTGGAGGCGCCGTCGGCGGCGACCACCAAGGGCGCCCGGTAGGTGCGGCGGACGCCGTCCCGACGGGCGACGACGCCGCTGACCCGGCCGGTGGCCGGGGCGACGAGCGGCTCGATGACCTTGGTTCCCTCGAGCAGACGCGCCCCGGCGGTCACGGCCTGCCGGGCGAGCAGCCGGTCGAAGTCCTGCCGGGTCCGTACGAGCCCGTAGTCCGGGTAGGAGGCGACGACGGGCCACGGCATCTCCACCGCGGTGCCGGAGCCGTGGACACGCAGGCCGCGCGTCCTCACCCAGCCGTCGCCCGCCACGTCGATGCCCATGCCGAGGAGTTCCTTGACGGCACGCGGCGTGAGGCCGTCCCCGCAGACCTTGTCGCGGGGGAAGGTGGCCTTCTCGAGCAGCAGGACGTCGTGCCCGGCCCGTGCCAGGTGGTAGGCGGCGCTGCAGCCGGCGGGGCCGGCGCCGACGACGATGACGTCGGCCGCTTCGTCGGGGTGGGGGGACGGGTCCATGGGATCTTCCTCTGCTCGGCTCGTCAGGAGGGGACGACTTCTCATCCGTACCCACGGCCCGGGATCTCGCTCGCCCGTCTTCGGGGTGTTTTCGCGGCGGCCTCCACCGGACGGGGTGCCCCTGCGCGACCCGCCGGGGGGAGCCCTCGGCGCCGATGGCGGAGTGGGGGCCCGACCGGTTCCCGCACCGGGGGGCGGCGCCGGCGGGGTGGGCGGAGAGGGTCTCCTGCGCGGGTGCACCCCGACAGGGGGCGGTCGCCCCGGAACGCGCCTCAGAGGGGGAGCACGGGTGCGGCGCCCTGGCCGTCCACCGGCAGTCGGTAGAGCGCGAACGCCCGGCCGATGACGGGCTGGGCGACGTTGCGGACCCGTACGCCACCCGCCGTCATGCCGTGCTCGGTGCCGAGGTGGGCGTGGCCGTGCACGGCGAGGTCGGCGCCCGCGGTGTCGATGGCCTCGGCGAGGAGATAGCTGCCGAGGAAGGGGTAGATCTCCAGCGGCTCGCCGGCCAGCGTGTCGGGTACGGGGGAGAAATGGGTCAGCGCGATGCGCACCGCGCAGCCGCCCGCGGACAGGTCACCGAGCGCAGCCGTCAGCCGCTCCGCGCTCCGCCGGGTGGTCCGCACGAAGGCCTTCATCTCGGGTTCGCCGAACTCGCCCGCGCTGCGCCCGACGAAGCCTCCGCAGAACCCCTTGGTGCCGGCGACGCCGACCTTCCGCCCGCCGACGCCGATCACGACCGCGTCCCCCTCCAGGACGCTGACCCCGGCCGCGGAGAGGACCCGGGAGACGGCCGCCTCCTCGTCCGAGTGGTAGTCGTGGTTCCCCAGAACGGCCACGACCGGGACCCCGATCTCACGGACCTCCCCCGCCACCACCTCGGCCTCCGTCGCCAGGCCGTGCCGGGTCAGGTCCCCGGCGAGCAGCAGCAGGTCGGCGCAGTCGGGCAGGACGGAGAAGGCGGGCCGCAGCAGTCCGGCGCAGTCCGCGCTCAGGTGGATGTCGCCCACGGCCGCCACCCTGACGGCGTCGTGCGCGTCCCCGGATCCGGTGGTGGAGCCGGGGACCGGCGTGGGCGCGGTCCCGTCCGCGGCGGCTCCGGTCGTCGGCGTGGTCACGGCAGCTCCTCCCATCGGTCGGGCGCGTCCGCGCAGGCCACCGCGAGGTCCGGGCGCACCGTCAGTCCCGACAGCTCGTCGTGGGCGAGCCGCAGGATCTCGTCGCGCAGGGCCGCCGTCGGCACGGTGCCCGTCAGGAGCACGGCGCCGCCCCGGTGTTCCACCTGGACGCCGAGTTCGGCCGTGCCGCCGCTGGCGAGCCGCTCGCGCAACCGTGCGATGCGGTACTCGTCCTCGTGGGCTGCGGTGTGCTCACCCATCGTCGGCCTCTCCTTCCGCCGCCCTGTCGGTCGGGATCACGTCGAGCAGTTGCAGCAGATACAGGAAGGCGGCCGCCATCGGCTTCTCCGAGGTCTCGCGGCGCACCTGGTCCCAGTCGACGCGCTCACGCAGCCCGCGGGCCAGGGGAAGCAGGGCACCGAAGTCGCAGTGGTGCTCGGACAGGGCGGCGAGCCGCCCGACCATGAGGTCCGTCGGGGCGAGGACCGGCATGTGTACGGAGTCCACGGGCAGCGTCGTGGCCCGTCGGAGCAGTTCCGCGGTGACGGGCCGGCCCGCCAGGGCGAAGATGAGGTCGACCTCCTCTCCCCCGCGGCGGGCCTTCACCAGCCAGTCCTCCGGGGGGTCCACGATCTGCACCCCCCGTTGACGCAGCAGTCCGGTGACGGTCTCGGCGTCCTGCCTGCGGACGGCGAAGTCGGTGTCGTGCTGGAGCCGGACCGGGATCCCGTGCGCGTACGCCGCGACGCTTCCGACGAGGGCGAAGGGACAGCCGGAGGTCTTCAGTACGGCGGCGATCTCCTTCGTGGTCTCCAGGATGGCCTGGGTGTGGTCCGGGGGAAGCACCGGAGCCCGGTCGGCCCGCCCGGGCCGGACGCCCCCGTCGCCCGGCCGGAGCCGGTGCGGGTGGGAGAGGGGGGCACGGGCGTCGTCGCGGCGCCCTTCCGTGAGGTTCATGGGGTCCTCCTCCCGCCGTCGCCGAGCGGTGCCTCCAGGGCGGTGGTGCCGGATTCCCAGGCGTGGATGACGGACCGGGCGAACGTGTCCTCGAGCAGGGTGGTGGCCTCGATGCCGAAGGTGACGTCGCCGGCCAGGCCGGGCTCGTCGGCCAGCAGACCCCCGACGACCTCGCGGCGGACCAGCTGCTCGTGCACGGCGTCGGCCTCGACGTGCTCGTCGTAGAACCGCACCGCCGCAGCACCGGCGCCAAGTCGGCGCAGCGCGGCGGCGATCCGCGAGGACGCGGGCGAGGAGGCGATCTCCAGAGCCGCGAAGTGGCCGACCAGGGCGCCACGGCGGGCCCGGTGGAGGCCGAGCAGCGACATCAGGTTCACGGTCGCGAGGGCGGGCGCGCCCACCAGCGGCAGATAGTGACCGTACGTGGCGTCGAGACCGAGGTCGGTCATCAGGTCGGCGTAGAGCCGCGCGTGCATGCGCTCGGAACGGCCGCAGCCGTACTCGTCGAACTGCACCGTCATCATGGCGGCCTTGGCGCGGCCCTGCAGCCGGGGCACCACCCACAGGTGCGGATCGGCCTCCCTGAGCTGGTACACGGACCGCAGGACGGCGTACTCGCGAACGTGCTCCAGGGTGCCGCGCCGGAGCAGGTGGTGGGAGAGGCCACTGCCGTCGGGCGGCTCGGTGAGAAGTTCCTCGAACGCCTCGTCCACCCCCGTGTGGTGCCCGCAGGCGTCGCGCAGGGCGTCCTCGAAGCGGTGCTCCAGCAGGGCGCGCAGCCGCAACAGGTCCGGGTCCCACTCCATCTGGTCCGGCACCTCCTCGAAGCCCCGGTAGTGGAGTTCGTAGGTGAGGTGGAGGGCCAGGTGCAGGTCGGCGCCGAAGGGGTCGGCGTCCGAGGTCGCCCGGCGCCCGGGGAGCGCGCGGGCCTTGCCCCGCAGAAACGCTTCGACGGCCGCCGACAGCTCACCACGGGGTGGTGGCAGATCCGGCCGGGCCGTGCGGGTGTGCTCCTCGGTCCCGCCGAGGAGGGTCTCGCGGGGGTGTGTGGTCGTCATGGCGTGGCCTCCTCGCCGCGTGCCGGGGCCGTGGTGCTCACCGCGCGTCGTCCGCCGCGGCCTGCCCGGCGCGTCCTCCGCGGCCCGTGCGCCGCATCCGACGGCGGTGGCTGGAGTCGCAGAACGGCTCCCTCAGACTGCGCCGACACATGCACAGCGCGATCACGGGGCGTTCGCAGCGGCGGACCGTCCCGTCGGGAAGCACGATCTCCACGGGGCCTTCGATCAGCAGTGGCCCGTCGGCCACGGGCATGATCCGCGTGGCACCGGGCTGCCCGGGGTCGGGCTTCGCGTCCCGGACGCGTTCGTCGGAAAGGCTCACGACACACCTCCACTCGCATCGGCGTGTCAGGGCGGATTCCCCCGTTCGGCACCGATATGCCCGCCGGGTGCCGGAGGAGCCCGACAGTCCCTCGCCCGAGGGGGCGAGGCGCGGCGAGCGGGCCGGCTCAGGCCCTGCGCCGGGACGCCGACCGCCCACGGCACCAGCGCACGACCAGCACGGTGAAGCCGCTCAAGGCCGGCATCCGCATGCCGGCGACGGATCGGGCCTGCCACCGGTCGACTGTCCGCCGCGTCGTGCGCTCGGGGTCGGCGAAAATCTCGTCCTGATCACCGAGGGTCTGCTCGATCTCGGCGAAGACGCGTCGCTCACGCGGGGAGAGTCGGACCTCGTTCACCACGGACCACCTCCTGGCGGGGCTCCTACCGGCGCGAGTGGGCGTCAGACGTCCGCGAGGGGCCGCTTCATGGACGGGCGGGCCGCCCCCACCGCGCGTGGCCCGAGGTCCGGACGGCAGCGGCCGCCCGGACCTCCCTGCCGCATCCCCTATCTGGACCTGGCCCTGTCCACCAGAGCGACACCGAGCGCGGCCAGCCCGATCTGGATGAGCCATTCGATCCAGTCCACCCCGCTCGTGTCGGCGACGTCGGCCGCTTCGGCGATGGCCGTACCGGCCAGCGCCGCCGCGATACCGACGAGGATCATCAGCCAGATCGGCACATGCTGCCGGCCCGGCAGAACCAACCGTCCGAGCAGGCCGATGATCGTTCCGATCACGAGTGCGCTGATGATGCCCGAAATCTCCATGAGCCACCTCCGTCGCCCTCACTCGTTTATCGCGCAACTTCCCGCGCCGTCCGCACTTATGCGTGGGTGATCCAGGGAATACTTTGCGCCATTGCGGCACTCGTGGCGACTGCTGAACGTGAGGGATATCGTGGAATTCAGACCGAGTCCACTGGACTTCAGGCCCATTTTGGCGGTGAACCGTCACGACTAACGCCGACAAGCACAAGAAGGACGACCCCGAAGAACTCCCGCCCGACGCCGACGAAGAGACCGACGACATGGATGTCGACACGGATTCCGACGTCGAGGACGACGCGGACGAGGTCGACGTGGACGACGACGTGGACGAGGACGTCGAGGACGACGACTCGGACGAGGACGTCGAGGACGACGACGTCGAAGACGACGACCGGGACGACGACCGGGACGACGACGTCGAGGACGACATCGAGGACGACGGCCAGGACGACGTCGACGACGAGGACGCGCCCGAAGCGGACGCGGGGGCTGAATCCGACTCCGAGAGCGAGTCGGGAGACGACGACGCCGGCGAATCCACCGGAGCACCCGATCGAGTGCCCGCCGCGGAAGCGCTCCGCAATGCCGTGGAGCAGCTCACCGCGCTTCTGGGCCGGACTCCCGAGTCGGTTTCGGCCCTGAGGCCGACCGAGGAGGGCTGGACAGCGCAGATCGAGGTCGTCGAGATCGAACGAATTCCGGAGACCACCAGCATCCTGGCAAGTTACGAGGTTGCGTTGCGCCCGGACGGGCAGTTGCTGGGGTACGAGCGCGGCAAGCGATATACGCGAGCTCAGGTCGACCAGAACGACCGCTGAGCATGCCGCTCCCTCGGACCGAGGGAGGACAACGTGTCTGTGGTGCAGCAGGGTGGCGCAATGCCTGGGCAAGGCGGCGGCACCGGAAATCTCTACGACGTGCTGGATCTGATACTCGATCGCGGCCTCGTCATCGACGCATTCGTCAGGGTGTCCCTGGTCGGGATCGAGATCGCGAAGATCGACGCTCGCGTCGTCGTGGCGAGCGTCGACACGTATCTCCGCTTCGCCGAGGCCTGTAACCGCCTCGACCTGGAGAGCGGCAGGAACGCCCCGTCGCAGCTGACGGACGTCATGGAGAAGACGACCGAGGGCGGAGCGAAGGGCAAGACCAAGGGTGCACTGACCGGGGCTGTCGAGGCCTTCACCGACTCCCTGACCGGTCAGGGCGAGGAGAAGGAAGAGAAGCGGGAAGAGCGGTCTCGCGATCGGGAGAAGCGCGATGACGACCGCCGCCGTGAGCACCGGTCGTCGCGGCGATCCTCGGAGGACGGCGATTGACGATGGCCCTCTACATCTATGCCATTACGCAGTCGTCGGACTCGCTCGACCTCGACGGCCTGGTCGGCGTGGGCGAGGACGACGCTCCCGTGCGGGCGGTCAGCGGTGACTCGCTCTGCGCCGTCGTGAGCGAGGCGCCGGAGAACATCAGCATGACGCGCTCCGACATCGAGGCGCATCACGCGGTGCAGGAGCGGCTGTGGGAGCAGGGTGCCACGCTGCCGCTGAGCTTCGGCTTCGTCGCCGAGAACGACGAGGCCGTACGCGCCGTACTCGACGAGGAAGCCGAGCAGTTCACGGCCCGCCTCGAAGAACTCACCGATCGCGTGGAGTTCAACGTCAAGGGGCTCCAGGAGGAAGAGGCCGTCCTGCGGCAGATCGTGGACGAGTCGGAGCAGATCCGGCGGCTCAACGAGGCCACGCGTGACGGCGGCGGCGCCTACGAGGACCGGCTGGAACTCGGCCGGCTGCTCAACGACGAGGTGCAGGCCCGGCAGGCGGCGCTCGCCGAATCGGTGCTCGCCGCACTGAGACCGCTGGCGCAGGCCGAACGTCTGGCGGAGCCGTCCCAGCAGTACTTCCTGAGCGCCTCTTTCCTGGTGGACCGCGGGAAGGCCGAGGAGTTCACGCGTGCCGCCGAAGAAGGCTCGGAGGAACTGCCCGAGGGAGTCGAGATACGTGTCCGAGGGCCGCTGCCTCCGTACAGCTTCGCCTGACCGCGACCTGCCGGAGTACGGCCGGGAAGGAACCGCAGGGAGAGACCGTGGGACTGGTGACCGAGATCCTGATGCTGCCGGCCGCGCCCTTCCGAGGCGTGGGGTGGGTGCTGGACAAGGTGGTGCAGGCCGCCGAGCAGGAGTACTACGACCCCGGACCGGTTCAGGAGGCGCTCGCCGCCCTCGAACGGGAACGGGAGGAAGGCCTCATCGGCGACGAGGAGTTCGAGGAGCGGGAAGAGCCGCTCATGCAGCGCCTTGAGGAGATCCGGGCGTACCAGCTCCGGAATGCCGGGGCGGGCGGCGGATAGGCGGCGCCCCGGTCGGTCGGCAGGCCGGAGCAGGAGCGGCTGCCGCGGCGAGGAGAGAATCATCATGAACAACGGCAAGATCGGCGCCGCCCTGGTCGGCGGCTACGTGCTGGGACGCACGAAGAAGGGGAAACTCGCACTCGGGCTGGCGATGGCCCTGGCAGGGTCGAAGATCAAGCCCGGGCAGGTCGGGAAGACGCTCGCCCACTCGCCGTTCCTCAGCAATGTGAACCAGCAGGTCCGCGGCGAGCTCATGACGGCGGGCAAGGCAGCGGCGACGACGGTGCTCAACGCCAAGGCCGAGCACTTGGCGGACGCCCTGCACGACCGGACCGAAGGCATGCGCGAAGGGAAGCGGGAGGAGGACGAGGAGGGCGACGTCGACCGTGCGAAGGACACGGAGGAGTCGCCGGACGACGAGAGCCCGGACCGCGAGGACGGCTCGGAGCAGAAGCGGAAGAGCACGGCCGACGAGGACGAGCGTCCGCCTCGCGGCGAGAAGGGCAAGTCGGCCGACGAGGACGAGGGCAGCAAGTCCCGTCCGCGGCGCAGCACTTCTTCCTCCGGCCGCAGCACATCCCCGGCGGCGAAGTCCGAAGGAACGGCCAAGCGGTCGACGCACCGGGCGTCCACGTCCGCGTCGTCGAAGAGCACCCGTTCAGGAAGTACCAGGAGGCGGGACGATGGCTGACAGGAAGGGCTCGGAACGGGGAGCGAAGGACGGCTCGGACGCCGCCCGCGGCTCCGGCGGGTCCGGAGGACAGAAGCTGTTGGACCGGAACCCCGGTGCCAACCGCCTGACGGAGGAGCTCGAGTCGTACCTCCAGGCCCGCCTGGAGAAGGCGCTCACCGGGGTCGGCCACCGCATCGGTGACGCGGCCGAGAAGGTGGGCGGGGCGCACATCGGACCGCGCGCCCTCATGCACGTGGCCGGTCACGGCGGTAAGAAGCTGGTCGAGGCCGTGACGCCCGACAAGGTCTCCTCGGCGACCTCCCACATCGCGGAGACGGCTTCCCACGCCAAGGACCGGCTGTCCCACGCCAAGGACACGGCCGCGGCCGCCAAGGACGCCATCGTGGACAAGGTGACCCCCGGTGATTCGGACGAGCCGCGCTCCTCCGCCTCCAACGCCGGCAAGAAGAACCTGACCATCATCGAGGACATCGACGTCGGGGTTCCGGTCGCGGAGGCCTACAACCAGTGGACGCAGTTCCAGGAGTTCAGCCAGTTCGCCAAGGGCGTCGTGTCGGTCGAGCAGGAGGACGAGACGACCACGCAGTGGCAGGTGAAGGTCGCGAAGTCGAACCGGGCCTTCAAGGGAACCATCACCGAACAGGTCCCCGACGAGCGCATCGCCTGGACCTCCGAGGGCGCCAAGGGCACGACCAGAGGCGTGGTCACCTTCCACCCGCTGGGTGAGAACCTGACCAAGGTCCTGCTGGTCATGGAGTACTACCCCAAGGGCATCATCGAGAAGGCGGGCAGCCTCGTACGGGCACAGGGCCGGCGCACCCGGCTCGACCTCAAGGCCTTCCGCACCTTCGTCATGATGAAGGGCGAGGCGACCGGCAGCTGGCGTGGTGAGATCCGCGGCGGCAAGGTCGTCGCCGGCCCGGACGAGGAGTCCGACGAGAGCCCCCGGGACGAGGCCCCTGACGACGAGGACGACGAGTCCCGGGGCGAGGGCGGGGACGAGGAGGACAGGGATCAGGAGGAGGACGGGGGCGAGCCCGAGGACGAGTACGAGGCCGGGGAAGAACCGGACGAAGAGTACGACGAGGACGAGGACGAGGAAGACGACGAGGACGACCGGCCCGGTGCGGAGGCCGAGGCGGAGGAGTACGACGAGGAGGAGGAAGAGGAGGAGGAGCCCGAGGAACGGTACGAGGACGACGAAGACGAGGACGACGAGGCGGCGGAGGAAGAACACCCCACCCGTCGGAGCCGTAAGCGCTGACGCCCAGGGAGCGAGGTCGAACCGTCGTGGCTGCATCGGACCCCGCCGGCCCCTCGGTCGCGCGCCCGCTCTCCCCGTACGGGCAGTCCCAGGGCGCGAACCTCGCCGACATCCTGGAGCGGGTGCTGGACAAGGGCATCGTCATCGTCGGAGACATCAGGATCAACCTGCTCGACATCGAGCTGCTGACCATCAGGCTCCGGCTGCTGGTCGCCTCGGTCGACAAGGCGAGGGAGATCGGGATCGACTGGTGGGAGCACGACCCCGACCTGTCCTCGCGGGCCGAACCCCGGCGGGAACTGGAGGAGGAGAACGAACGTCTGCGCGCCGAGGTCAAGGCGTTGCGCGCGCGGTCCCGGTCCCGTTCCGAACTTCCGGAGGGCTCGACCCGACGGCGCCGTGCGTCCGAGTCGGAGGCCGAGCGGCGGCCGGCGCCCGAGCGCAGGAGCCGACGCCGGGAGGCCGAGGGCAGGAAGAGCCGCGCCCGTGCCGAAGCGGACACCGGAGCCGACGAGGACACCGATGCCGAGGCGGGCGCGGAGAGCGAGACCGAGGTCGACGACGTGAGCGAAGAAGACCGGGACTGACGTCATGGACGAAGAGCTCAGTTACGCGTACGCCGTCGTCCGCCCCGCCTCCGCACTGGACGAGGACGCCCTGCGCGGCGTCGAGGGCGTCGCGTCGGCAGCGGTGCGTCTGGTCGACGCGGGCGCGGTGGCGGCCGCGGTCAGTTCCGTCCCGGAGGGCGAGTTCTCCGAAGAGGCCCTCAAGGTCCGCTTGGAGAACCTGGACTGGCTCGAGCGGGTGGCGCGTGCGCACCACGGCGTCGTGGAGTTCCTCGCCGCCCGCACGACGGTGCTCCCCCTCCGACTGGCGACGGTCTACGTGGACGACGCCCGTGTGCGCGACGTGCTGCACCGGGGGGCGGAGACCTTCACGCGCATGCTGAACCGGTTCGCCGACCACGTGGAGTGGGGGGTGAAGGTCTATGCCGAGGCACCCCGCGGCCCCGCCGCGCCGGACGGCGCCGACGCGGACGCCCCCGACCCCGGCCGGGCCTACCTCCGCCGGCGTCGACAGCAGCGCGAGGACCGGGGGGCCGCCTGGTCGGCCGCCGCCGAGGCGGTACGGAGGATCGAGGCGGAGGCCGGCGGGGTTGCCGTGGAGCTGGCGCACCACCGACCGCAGCAGGGCCAACTGGCCGTCGGGACGGGGGAGAACGTCGCCAACGACTCCTACCTCGTGCCGAACGACCGGTCGGACGAGTTCTGTGAACGCGTCCGGCGTTCGACCCTGGACCTGCCCGGGGTACGCGTCGAGATCACCGGACCGTGGGCGCCCTACTCCTTCGCCGTGCTCACGGAACCCGACGCGCCGGAGGAGATGCGCACACCATGACGGCTCGCGACCAGGCGGCGCTCGCCCAGCGGGAGGTGGCCCTCATCGACCTGTTGGACCGGTTGCTGAGCGGAGGTGTCGTCCTGACCGGCGACCTCGTGCTGTCGATCGCGGACGTCGACCTGGTGCGGATCTCCTTGCGCGCCCTCATCATCGCCGTCCAGGAGGACGACCGGTGGACCCTCACCCCCCTCCCGCCGGGCCCCGCCGACGCTCCGGGTCCCGCACTCGCCCCGGAGGGACGGCACGGTGACCACGCCCCCTGACCGCCCCGTCGCAGCGGGGTCCGTCCGGCGGCGCGAGGTCGCCGACGCCGCGCGACGCGCCTTCGCCCTGCTGCCGGCGCGCGCGGACGAACTGTCGGACGCCGAGCACCGGAGGCGCAGTCCCGCGCGACGTCTCCACGCCGACCCGGACACGGTGGAGCGGGACCTCGTCGCCCTCGTCCTGACCATCGTCGAACTGCTGCGCCAGCTGATGGAACGTCAAGCCCTGCACCGCGTGGACCAAGGCGATCTCACCGAGGAGCAGGAGGAAAGGCTCGGCCTGACGCTGATGCTCCTCCACGACCGGATGGTCGAACTCTGCGACCACTACGGGCTGACGCTGGAGGACCTCAATCTCGACCTGGGCCCGCTCGGCACGCTGCTGCCGCCCTGAGGGCGCGAAGTCGCGGGCCGGTCCTGCCCCCTCTCCCGGATCCGCCGGCCGCGGCGCGGCCCGTAGCCAAGGGGCAGAGCGACGCGGCGGCCGTCATGGACGCCTGGACGTCCCGGATCCGCCGGCCGTGGCGCGGCCGCTCATGACCTCCTGCGCAACCTGCGCAGGGCACCCCGGAACGACAGGCCGTGTTCCGTCCACACCAGACCGACTGCCGCTCCCAGGACCAGCACCACCCCGATCGCGATGAAGAAGGACATGAACGCGAACACGGTCCCGATCAAGCCGTACTTCTCGTCGTAGCTGACGATCAGGTCGGAGAAGATCACCGAGAACACCGCCATCATGCCCACCCAGCAGACACCCGTCGCGACCGCGCACGGCAGCAGCCCGCGCCAGGCGACCCGGCCGGCGAGCAGGAACCACATCGACAACCAGAAGAAGCCGACGGCCGCCACGAGGTGGGTCGCCCAGAACAGCACCGGCCCGCTCGCGCGCAGCCCCGGCCCCGCCACGGAGACCGCGAACATGGCGCCCACGACCAGCGCCAACCAGAGGAAGGCGCGTACCGAGTCCGCCACCCCCTTGCCGGAGACGTCGAAAACCCGCTGGTACAACTGCTGGACCGCCTTCGCCCCGGCGAGCCCCGCCAGGACGAAGAACACCCAGGACATCCCGGTCACCGCGGCGGAGATGGCGGACGAGGAGGCGAAGAGCTGACCGACGTCCGCCGCCGCCTGCTCGCTGAGGCCCAACCGTCGCGACAGCGCCGATGCGGCCGACTGTCCGGCCAGAGCGGTCACGATCAGGAAGAACGGCACCGCGCACAGCAGCAGCGTGGCAGCGAGCACCATGGCCTGGCCGATGAAGTCCACCGCGCCCAGCCGCTGCCGCAGGGAGTCGGCCCACGACCCCGTGTACCTCCCCCTGCCCCACTCGGCCGCACGCCGCACGCGGCCGACACCTCTCCGTGCCGCGGACCCCGCACCCGGCTGCCGAGGGCCTTCCGTCACCGACGGTCGAGCCGGCTGCCCGACCCGCCCGCCCTTCGACGCGTTGCTCGCATTCATGTTCCTCTCCTGCTGACGCGTTCGCCCGGAGGTCGGCGATCCGCTCGGGCGCGCGGGTTCGGGATCCGGCACCCGGCGATCACACGGCCGGCGGGGCATGCCCTACCTCGATCGTCTCTCGCACCGGCCGCCTGCGCAGGGGCCGGCCGGGCCCCGGCTGACGCGGCCGTCATCCGGTGCCACGATGAAGGGAGGATGTGTCTCCGGGCGCCTCAGGGAGGCGATCATGGGCCGCGAGTACCACTTTCACTGCGAGCACGCGGGTTGCTCGGTCACCGTGGACCTGCGAACGGGCGGGACGCGGGAGCTGGATCTCCTCGTGGACGGCAAGGAGGTCGCCGCCGCCCGCGTCAGCGGCTACCGCGCCCGGACGGCGGTGATGAGCGCGCTCCTGCCCACCGACCCCCCTCGCGGCATCGAGGTCGAGGTGGCGCTCCCGGGCGCGCTCGGCGGTGAGCCGTCGAGCACCCTGGTCGCGGACGGCGAACGCAGGCCCATGCCGGCCCGCGAGGTGCCCCGGCGCTCGCGCCCGACCGAGGCCTCCTGGTACTCCTGAACGGGCCCCCGGCGCACTCCTGAGGGGTCGCCCGGCGCGCGAGCCGACGCCGCCCGGACGCATGACGGCATGTCACCGCGTCGGTGTCGGCGGCCCGTGGGGTTCGGGAGTCCGCGGCCCGACGGTCGGTCGCGGACCGAGTCGTTTGGACACGACGTAGGCGACCACGACCGTGACGATGACGAGGGGCATGACGGTGAGGCCCTGCGATCCCAGCAGCAGGGTGGCCAACAGCACCGAGGTCAGCGGGAGCCCGAGCATGGTGACCGACATGGCCCCGATCCCCATCGCGAACGCGGGGGTCAGATCCAGCCCCGGAAGGTGGGACAGCGCGATCCCGCCCGCTGCTCCGAGGAACATCGCCGGGAAGATCGGGCCTCCCCTGAAGGCGCTCAGCGAGGCGCAGTACGCCAGGCCCTTGCAGGCGAGGAGGAGGGCCAGCGTACCGACGGAGAACTCGGCGCTGTTCGCGACCAGCGGGCCCAGGGCGGACTGCCCCGAGTACAGCACCTCGGTCGCGGCTCTCCCCGTGCCTTCGGCGTAGGCGATGGCGAGCGCTGCCACCGCCAGGCCCATCAGTACGGTGGCGGTCACACGGTGCCGCTCGACACGGGCCTGCGCCAGGAGGGCGAGCCGCCGGATGCCCGTGCCGACGAGGGCCGCCGCCAGTCCGATGACGAGCGCCCAGCCGAACTCGGCGATGTCGGGCGTGTGGGCGTGCGGGACTTCCGGAAGCGCGAGGGAGTACGTGCCGAGGCCGGTCCAACTGTCCAGACCGATGAAGACGAGCGAGCCGATGCCGGCGGCGAGCAGACCGGGCACCAGGACGATCCCGAGCATCGGCCCGCCGATCCCCGACGCCTCCATGAGGAGGAACGCCCCGGTGAGGGGTGACCCGAGCAGGGTGCTGACCGCGGCGAAGCTTCCTGCTGCGCCGACCACGGCCACGGCCTGCTGCGGCAGGTCCGGCTTGAGCAGGCGTACGAGCCAGACGGCCGTGCCGCTGCCGAGGGCGATGAGGGGCGCCTCGGGACCGAGCACGGCGCCGAGGGCCAGCGTGGCCACGGCGGCGAGGAGGATTCCCGGAAGCTCGCGCGGTTTCGGGGCGCCGCTCGTCGACAATCCCTCGGCGGGCCTGTGGCCGCCGATGCCGGGAAGGTAGCGGATGGTCGCTCCGACCAGCAGGCCCGCGACGGCGAGCAGCGGCAGCGGCCACCAGGGAGGGGTCGTCCGGAAGCCCAGGGCCTTGGGCAGGCTGGTGTAGGTCCACGGCTGGAGCTCGTCGACCAGGGCGAGGAAGCCGTACGCGGCCGCGGAGATCGGCACGCCGAGAGCCGCCGCCATGACCAGGAGCCCGACGTATCCGCGGGTCCTGACCAGGGCGAAGGGATCCGGAGGCGGCTCGTCCGGTGCTCCGGCGGGGCTGTCGGCCGACATGCCTATCAGCTCCTTGGCCCGACTTGCGTCGGCATCGTGGCGGTCACCGGGTGTTCTGGACGTGGTACCACGCGACCCGCCGCGCACCGGACCGGCTCACCGTCGTGTGGGGCGGTCGGGTGACGGGCGTGCCGCGCCCTGGCCCGGTGGACGACCCGTGGCGCGGGCGTGAGCGCCCCGACTACCCCGCGATTGCACTTATCGCGCGTATGCAATTATTGTGGAGGCACATAGAGAGCCCACTCAAGCAATCATGAAAGGGTTGAGCCATGCCGCTCGCACTCCTCGCCCTGGCAGTCGGGGCCTTCGGGGTCGGCACGACCGAGTTCGTCGTCATGGGACTGCTGCCCGAGATCGCCGCCGACTACGGCGTCTCCATCCCCACCGCGGGCCTGCTGGTCACCGGCTACGCGCTCGGCGTCGTCATCGGCGCGCCCCTGCTGACCGTCCTCGGCGACAAGGTGAGCCGCAAGCGGATGCTCACGCTGCTGATGGGCCTGTTCGTGATCGGCAATCTGGTCTCCGCCCTCGCCCCGAGCTTCGGGGCGATGCTGGCCGGCCGCGTGATCGCCTCGCTCGCGCACGGCTCGTTCTTCGGCATCGGGTCCGTCGTGGCCGCCGACCTCGTCGCGCCGGGCAAGAAGGCCGGCGCCATCGCCACCATGTTCACCGGCCTGACGGTCGCCAACATCGTCGGCGTGCCGCTCGGCACCTTCATCGGCCAGGCGGTCGGCTGGCGCACCACCTTCGCGATCGTCGCCGCACTCGGTGTGATCGGGCTGCTCGGCATCGTCAGGCTCGTTCCCGCCATGCCCCGCCCCGAGGGCGCCCAGCTGCGCCGCGAGCTGAAGGCGTTCCGCAACCCGCAGGTGCTGCTCGCGATGGCGATGACCGTGCTCGGCTTCGGCGGCGTCTTCGCCGCGATCACATACATCGCGCCGATGATGACCGAGGTCGCCGGCTACTCCGACGGTGCGGTCACCTGGCTGCTGGTCCTCTTCGGCGTCGGCATGTTCCTCGGAAACCTGCTCGGCGGCCGGTACGCCGACCGCGCGCTGATGCCCCTGCTGTACACCACCCTCGGCGGGCTCGCGCTCGTCCTCGCGCTGTTCACCGTGGCCGCCCACAGCAAGGTCCTCGCCGCGATCGCCATCCTCCTCGTCGGAGCGCTCGGCTTCGCCACGGTGCCCCCGCTGCAGAAGCGCGTCCTCGACCAGGCACACGGCGCGCCCACCCTGGCCTCCGCCGTGAACATCGGTGCCTTCAACCTCGGCAACGCGCTCGCCGCCTGGCTCGGCGGCCTCGTCATCGCCGCCGGCTTCGGCTACACCTCCCCGAACTGGGTCGGCGCCGTCCTCGCCGCCGCCGCCCTCGGCCTCGCCGTCTGGTCCGCCGCGCTGGAGCGGCGGGCCCCCGCGGCCCCCGCCGCGGACGCCGGGGCGGACGCCCGCGTCCTCGTCCACCACTGACCCCCTCCCCCACGCCCCCTTCCCTCCTCCCGCACCCCATCCCCCAGGAGAAGCGCCATGAGCACCACCGCCGTCACCCCGCTGACCACCGCCGAGGCCGAGACCCTGCTCACCACCGCCCGCCGAGCCGCCGAGGCCGCCGGCGTGGCCGTCAGCGTCACCGTGCTCGACGCCGGCGGGCACCTGCTCGCCTTCCGCCGCGACGACCGGGCGGTGCTGATCTCCGGCGAGACGAGCACCCGCAAGGCGTACACCGCCCTGCAGCTCGACGCCCCCACCGCCGACCTGGTGGACCTGGTCAAGCCGGACGGCCCGTTCCACAGCCTCACCACCGCGCTCGACCGGCCGCTGCTCTTCATCGCCGGCGGCCTGCCCGTCCACCGCGACGGACGGCTCATCGGCGCCGTCGGTGTGGGCGGCGGCGCCCCGGAGCAGGACCACGCCTTCGCCGGTACCGCCGTGGCCGCCCTCGCCTGATCCGTCCGCCCCCAGGGACTCCTGGGGCGGACACGACAGTGCTCCCGCACCTGGCCCGGCCGGCCGGTGCGGGAGCACTGTCCTTCTGTCAGCGGTGTCAGTAGGCGCCGAAGACGTTGTCGATGGAGCCGTAGCGGTCGGCGGCGTAGTTGCAGGCCGCCGTGATGTTGGCGACGGGGTCGTACGGGTCGTTGGCCGTGCCTTCGACGTGGTAGGCCCGGAAGGTCGGGTCGATCACCTGGAGCAGGCCCTTGGAGGGGGTGCCGGCGAGGGCGTTGGAGTCCCAGTTGTTGATGGCCAGCGGGTTGCCGGACGACTCGCGCATGATGTTGCGGTGGATGCCGTCGTAGCTGCCGGGGATGCCCTTCTTGGCCATGATGTCCAGCGCCTCGCGGATCCATCCGTCGAGGTTGTCCGGGTACGAGGTCGCCTTCGCCGGCGCCGCCGCCTGGACCGCGGCGCCCGCGCCCGCGCCGGTGCTCGCCTTCGTGGCGGTCGGGGCCGCCGCGCGCTTGACCCCGGAGAGCGCCGCGCCGGTCGCGTCGACGGTCAGCCGCATGCCGGGCCGGATGAGGGCCGGGTCGGCACCGACGGCGCTCCTGTTGTCGCGGTAGACCTTCTTCCAGCCGCCCTTCACCGCGTACTTCCGGGCGATCTTCGAAAGGGAGTCGCCGGCGACGACGGAATAGCGCACCGTTCCGGGCGCCTTCGCCACCTGCGCGACCTGGGCCACCCGAGCCGCGGCCTTTTCGACTGCGACGGTCTGGGCCGCCTGCGGGGTGACCGCCCCGGCGGTCGTCGCGCCGGCCAGCGGCAGGGCCAGCGCGGCGCTGCCGGTGATGCCGACGGCCGCGATGCCGCGGGCGAACGGGGACTTCTTGGAACGGCGGTGCTTGGCGTGTCCACGCATGGCGGGGTCCTCTCCTCCGCCTGCGAGGTGAGCTGTCGGGTTCGGGCTGGAGATGCCCGGCCGCGCATGAGGCACGGCTTCACCCCGAGCCGCCCCGGTATCCGGGGACGGCGGCGAACCTGGGTCCCCCGCTCCTGCCGGAAGTGGTCGTGTGTGCGGTTCCCGGGCGGCGGCAGGATGAGGCGTTTCCGTCCGGTTGCCGGGTGACCGTAAGCGAATTCATCCGGCGAAAACAAGACGGAAATTAATCAAAGCAAATGGATCATTCCGGGAAATAGAAAGGATCAATCCACTCACCCACGCGGTGCTCGCCAACCCCTCCCCGACAGCGCGCATCTGACGTCCCGGCAGCACTCTCCGGGGCGAAATGGCCGTGACTCAGATCACGCACACCGCACCGTGCACCACTACGGCAGAGAAATAGCTCCAATGCCGGAATTCCTTCAGCATTCCGGCATTGGAGCTCAATAGCGGGACATCTACCTCTTTGTCCGAATGTGCACGATGTGGGTCAGCGCGCGGGCGCGCGGCTGGGCTCCTCGTCGGCCTCCATGTCCTCGCCCTCGGTGTCGAGGTGCGGCAGGATCCGGTCGAGCCAGCGCGGCGTCCACCAGGCACGGCTGCCCAGCAGTGTCATCACGGCGGGGACGAGCAGGAGCCGCACGATGGTGGCGTCGATCAGGACGCTGACCGCGAGCCCCAGGCCGAGCATCTTGATGACGATGTTGTCGGACACGATGAAGGCCGCGAAGACGCTCACCATGATCAGTGCGGCACAGGTGATGACCCTCGCGGTGATCTCCAGGGCGTGGGCGACGCTCGCCTCGGCGTCGCCTGTGCGCAGCCACGCCTCCCGCACCCGGGACAGCAGGAAGATCTCGTAGTCCATGCTGAGGCCGAAGACGATGGCGAACATCATCATCGGCACGTAGCTCTCGATGGGCACCTTGCCGGAGACGCCGAGCGCGGGACCGCCCCAGCCCCACTGGAAGACGGCCACGACGACGCCGTACGAGGCGGCGATGGACAGCACGTTGAGGACGGCGGCCTTGACGGCCACGAGGAGCCCTCGGAAGACGATGAGGATGACCAGGAAGGCGAGCGCCACCACCACCGCGATGATCAACGGCAGCCGGCTGGAGACGATGTCGAGGAAGTCGACCTGGGAAGCCGTGGTGCCGGTGACGTAGGTCTTCGCGTCCGTGCCGGCCACCGCCTGCGGCAGCACGTCGTCGACGAGGTGGTTGGTGAGCTGGGTGGTCTTCTCGTCCTGCGGGGAGGCGACCGAGTAGGCGGTGCCGATCAGCACGTCACCGTCGGAAGTGGGCTGCAGGGGGGTGATGGAGGCCGCGTCGGGCACGTTGGCGAGCGACTGCTGGAGCTTGCCGGCGAGCGCCGAGCGATCGGATGCCGGCACCGCGGTCTGGTCCACCACGAGGGTCAACGGCCCGTTGGCGCCCGGCCCGAAGGCCGTGGAGATCAGGTCGTAGGCGCGCCGGTCGGTGAACGACTTGGGGTCGGCGCCGTCGCCGATGTGCCCGAGCTGGATGAAGAGCAGCGGGAAGGCCAGGATGACCAGCGCGACCACGCCGCCGACCAGGAAGTACCAAGGCCGCCGCTCCACCCGCTGGGCGTAGCGGTGCCAGGTGCCGTGCGCGGTGGCACCGGGTTCCGCGTCGGTCTCCGCGACGGGTTTGCGCACGTGGTAGCGGTCGATGCGGCGCCCGACGAGTCCGAGCATGGCCGGGACCAGGGTGAGCGCGGCGATGACGGCGGTGACGACCGTGAAGGCGGCCGCCAGGCCGAGTTTGCCGATGAAGGTGACGCCGGAGACCCACAGCCCGGACAGGGCGATGATCACGGTGCAGCCGGAGACGAGGACCGCCCGGCCGCTCGTCGTGGTCGCCAGACCCGCGGATTCGGCGGGATCGTGCCCGTTCATGACGTTCTGGCGGTGACGCGTGATCAGGAACAGCGCGTAGTCGATGCCGACGCCCAGTCCGATCATGGTGGCCAGGGTCGGCGAGACCGTGCCGAAGGTGAAGGCCGCCGCCGTCAGACCGAGCAGCGCGAGTCCGCAGATCGCCCCGATGAGGGCGGTGACCAGCGGCATGACCGCGGCGATGACGCTGCCGAAGCCGATCAGCAGCACCACGATCGCGACGGCGAAGCCGATGGCCTCGCTGGTGCGGTCGTCGGCCGCCGGCCTGGCCAGTTCACCGAGCGATCCGCCGTACTCGACGTCGACTCCGGCGGCGCGCAGCGGCTGTACGGCCGCGTCGACGCCGTTCAGGTAGTCGTCGCCCAGGGTGGACGGCGGGACGCTGAAGCGGATGGTGATGTAGGCGGTCTTGCCGTCGGTGGACAGCGGGCCCGTGTTGGGCACGCCCGAGGGCGGGGTCGGCGGGGGTGTGCCCGGCGGCGGCAGCGGGTTCTGCACGGTGAGCACGTCGGGCAGCTTCTGGAGCGACGCGACCACCGAGTTCACCGTGGAGGCGTCCTGGGTGAGCGGCTCGGAGGGGTTGTTGAGGACCACCTGGGCGCCGTAACCGCCGGCGGACGGATCGTGCGCCTGCAGCACGTCGAGTCCCTCGGTGGACTGCACACCGGGAAGCGAGAAGTTGTCGGAGTACTGGCCGCCGACCGCCCGGTCGGCGATCTGCAGTCCGGCGACGGCCGCCAGCCACAGGACGATGACGACGATGAAATGCCGGGCGCACCAGTGCCCCAGCCGGTAGAGAGAGCTCTTCTGCGCCTTGGCGCTGATCGTGGGCCTGTGCGCTGACGGTCTGCCCTGGGCCGGGCTTGCTGCGTTCATGGCACCGCCGAGTTCGGATGGGAATGTCCCCGAGCGGAAAGACTGCTCCGACGCCGTGCGGGTGTGCCGGTCCTGCAGTCAATTGTTCGCCCTCCGTCCGGCGGCGGCATCTCGACGCCCGCGAACCCGCCCGCCGCCCGCACCGGCGGCCGCCACCGCCGGGCCGCGTCCCCCGATGTCGCCCTCGGTCCCCGTCGCCGATAGTGGAGGCATGAAGCGATACCCGCTCATCGCCGATCACGGCCTGGTGGGGGATCTGCAGACCGCCGCCCTCATCTCGGACGAGGGCGTGGTCGACTGGTTCGCGGCGCCCCGTTTCGACTCGCCGGGAGTCTTCGCGGCACTCCTCGACCACGACCGGGGCGGCTACTTCCGGCTCTCCGTCGACGGTCCCGACGTGACGGTCAAGCAGCTCTACTACCCCGACACGGCGCTGCTGGTGACCCGCTTCCTGTCGGCCGACGGCGTCGGCGAGTTGATCGACTGGATGCCCCCCGACCGGACCGGGCGGCCCACGGACGAGCACGCCATCCTGCGCGTGATGCGGTGCACCCGCGGGACCGTCACGTTCACCCTGGAGTGCCGGCCCCGGTTCGGCTTCGGCAGCAATCCGCACGAGACGCGGGTCGACGGGCGCACGGCGACCTTCCGGGCCCCCGGAATGAGCGCCTTCCTCCAGACGAACGTCCCGCTGGAGCAGGACGGGCCGTACGACGTCCACGGCCGCCTCGGCCTCACCGAGGGGCACATGGCCGGCGCCTCCTTCACCGTGGCGGGCCCGGAAGCGCCCGCCCCGCCGCTGCCGCACGAGCAGGAGGTCGAGGCGGCGCTGTGGGACGCCGTCGACTTCTGGCAGAAGTGGGTGCGCATGGCGCGGTACCGGGGACGCTGGCCCGACATGGTGCACCGCTCGGCCATCACACTGAAGCTCCTCACGTACCTGCCCTCCGGCGCCCCGATCGCCGCGGCCACCCTCGGCCTTCCCGAACTCGTCGGCGGCGAGCGCAACTGGGACTACCGCTACACCTGGATCCGGGACGGCTCGCTCGCCGTACGGGCCCTGCTGGACCTCGGGTTCGTCGACGAGGCCGCCGCGTTCACCGGGTGGCTCACCGAGCGCGTGACCGAGCGGGCCGGCGCGCCCTCCGCCGGCGGCCGCCCGCTGCAGATCATGTACCGGGTGGACGGGGACCCGTGGCTCCCCGAGGAGATCCTGGAGGACTTCGAGGGGTACCGGGGCTCGGCCCCCGTGCGGGTGGGCAACGGGGCGGCCGACCAGCTCCAGCTCGACATCTACGGTGAGGCCCTGTACGCCCTCGCACAGGGCCGCGGTCTCGACCCCCAGCCCACCTATCAGGGCTGGAAGGCCGTGTCCGGCCTGCTCGACTGGCTCGCGGCGTCCTGGGACAGTCCCGACGAGGGCATCTGGGAGACCCGCGGCGGGCAGCAGGACTTCACCTTCAGCCGGGTGATGTCCTGGGTGGCCTTCGACCGCGGGCTGCGGCTCGCCGAGGAGTTCGGCCGACCGGCCGCCCTGGACGCCTGGCGCGCCGCGCGGGACGAGATCTTCACGCAGGTCATGCACCGCGGCTGGAGCGAGAGACGCCAGGCCCTGGTCCAGTACTTCGGCGGCGACGTCCTCGACGCGTCGCTGCTCCTCATCCCCCGCGCGGGCCTGCTGAACCCGACCGACCCGGCCTGGCTGAGCACCCTCGACGCCATCGACCGCGGCCTGGTCCACGACAGCCTCGTCCACCGCTACGACCCGGGCGTCTCCCCCGACGGCCTGCGGGGCTCGGAGGGCACGTTCAGCCTGTGCACCTTCCTGTACGTGGACGCCCTGGCCCGGGCCGGCCGGATCAGGCCGGCCCGCTTCACCTTCGAGAAGATGCTCACGTACGCCAACCACGTCGGCCTGTTCGCGGAGGAGATCGGGCCGAGCGGCGAACAACTGGGCAACTTCCCCCAGGCGTTCACCCATCTCTCCCTCATCATGGCGGCGACGACCCTCGACGAGGTGCTGGACAAGGTGAGCGCGGCGTGAGCCTTCCCGCGGGCGGCGTCGGCCGGCGTCAGCCCGCGTCAGCCCGCGTCAGCCCGCCGGATGGCTCGACACGACCTTTCCGCTGCTGTCGGCGGCGAGGTAGCCGGACGCGCTGTACTCGTTGCTGAGGTAGAAGCGCATCGTGGGACGGTCGTCGTTGAAGGTCCAGCGTTCGACGACGACATAGCGCATGTTCGGGTTCTCCACCTTCAGGTCCTTCTCACCGCGCTTCATCAGCGCGGGCAGCGTGTCCCACGCCATGGCCGCGACGTCCATCGGCTGCTCGTCGGCGAAGCTCGCGGTGATGGTGCCGCCGGGGCCGGTCTTCCGGACCACGCCGCCGCGGTACTCCCACGCGTCGTAGGTCTTCGCGCCCGGCCGGGTCGGGATGTTGGCGAGCGCGTACTCCTCGTAGATCGTCAGCTCCACCATGTTCGTGCTCCCGCTGGCCTTACGGAACGCCTCGATCACGCCGCGGACCCCCGCGGTCGTCAGGAGGGTGCCGCCGGCCGCGGGGGGGGTCGTGGGGGGCGGGCTCGCCGTGGTGGTGCCGGGCGTCCCGCCCGGTGTGCGGCTGCTGTTCGTCGGTGTCGAGCCGCCCTTCGCCCCGTCGCCCTTGTCCCCGCCGTCCGGGACGAGGTTGACGACACCGATGACGACGGCCGTCGCCACGGCGAGGGAGCCCGCGAGGACGGCGACCCGCCGGGCCGGACGGGCCCCTGCGGGGCGGGGCGCGCCGGTGGGGACGGTCGGCGCCGCCACGGGCGGGCCGAAGCCGCCGGGTGCGGGGTGGCCATGGGTCGCGGGCGGCGGCCCGAATCCGCCGGGCGGCCCGTAGGCGGGGTGGGCGTAGGGCGGCGGGGTGGGCGGGCCGGCGGCGGGCGGCACGGCGCCGCCGGGCGCCGCCGCAGCGGACTGGCCCTGGCCCACCGCGGCCCGGGTCTCCGCCTCGGCGAGCAGCTGCTCCAGCTGGGCGCCGTCGGGCCGCAGGGCCGGGTCGCGGACGAGGACCCGGTCCAGCACGGGGGTGAGCGCGCCGGAGCGCACCGGCGCGGGGATCGGGTCGTCGAGGACCGCGACCACCGTGGCCAGGCTCGTGGCGCGGCGCAGCGGGTGGTGGCCCTCGGTCGCCACGTACAGGAGCATGCCGAGCGACCACAGGTCGGAGGCGGGATTGCCCTCCTCGCCGCGGACCCGCTCGGGGGCGATGAACTCGGCGGAGCCGATGAGGTCGCCGCTGGAGGTGAGCCGCGACGTCGCCTCGTCGAAGGCGGCGATGCCGAAGTCCGTGAGCACCGCGCTGCCGTCGGGCCGGAGCAGGACGTTGGCCGGTTTCACGTCACGGTGCTGGATGCCCGCGGCGTGCGCGGCCCGCAGGGCGGACAGCACCTGCCGGCCGAGGACGACGGCCTCGGCGACCGGCATCGGGCCCTCGGCCAGGCGCTCGTAGAGCGAGCGACCCTCGACGAGCTCCATGACGATCCACGGGTGCGCGCCGTCGAGCGGCTCGACGATGTGGTGGATGGTCACGACGTGCGGGTTGGACAGGCGCGCCAGGGCCCGGGCCTCGCGGACGGCCCGCTCGCGCAGCTGCGCGGCGAAGCCGGGGTTCGCCTCCTCGACCGCCGGGTCGGGCGGGCGGACCTCCTTGAGGGCGACATCGCGGTGCAGTGCGATGTCGCGCGCTCGCCAGACGGTGCCCATCCCGCCGCTGCCCAGGCGGGAGACCAGCCGGAACCGTCCGTCGACCAGGGGTCTGCCGTCGTCGTCACTCGTGTTCATGGGCGGTCATCGTAGGCGGTGCCGGTGACATGCCGGTGCGCGGCCGTGCCCCTGCGGCGGCGCACCCCCTCGGCCCGGGGTCCGCGACCCCGGGCCGAGACAGCCCCCGGGGCCTCGCGCCCGCGGCGGCTCCGCGCCTACGCCGGCATCTCGTAGGCGTCCGACAGCCCCTCGACCCGCTGCCAGACGCGCCCGGTGCGGGCCTCGTCGACGACCGGGCGGCGGACGGCGCCGAGCGCCCATTCCTGCTGCTGTGCGGTCGCGGAGTCCTTGCCGTGGAGTTCGACGGCGTGCGCGGAGAAATCGCGGACGAGGACGGCGAACAGCTCGTCGAGCACGTCCTCGTCGAGACCGGTCAGGCCGGCCTGCTCCAGGACGAGCTGGCCGTGCACGACGAGGGCGAAGAGCTGGCCGACGGCCAGGAGGAGGTCGAGGTCACGGCTCTGCGCCTCGTCCGGGGCGGCGGTGGTGACGAACGCGCAGAGGGCGTCGGCCTGCTCGCGGAAGCGGGCGACGTTGGGCAGGTGCCCGTACGCGTCGAAGGCGGGCCGCCAGTCGTGGAAGCGCACCGAGCCCAGGCCGCGGGCCGGTCCCTGCTGGAAGAGGAAGGCGTCGTCGGCCGCGTCGAGGCGGGTCGGGACGGGCTCGTAGGCGACCGGGTCGAGCAGGTGGTTCCGCATGAACTTGAGGATCAGCGCGAGGTTGACGTGGACCGTGCCCTCCAGCTTCGGCAGTCCGCGGATCTCGACGGCGGCCTGGGCGAAGTAGTTGTCCTTCTCGAAGCCCTTGGCGGCGATCACGTCCCACATGAGGTCGATGACCTTCTCGCCCTCGGTGGTCACCTTCATCTTCGTCATCGGGTTGAAGAGGAGGTAGCGGCGGTCGTCCGGGCCGGCGGAGCGGAAGTAGTCGACGGCGCGGTCGCTGAACAGCTTCATGCCGACGAGCCGGACGTACGCGTCGGTCAACTCGCGCCGCACGTGCGGGAAGGCGGTGACGGGACGGCCGTAGAGGATGCGGTTGTGGGCGTGGGTGACGGCCTCGTACATCGCGTGCTCGCAGATGCCGATGGAGGCGGTGCACAGGTTGAACTTGCCGACGTTGACGGTGTTCAGGGCGGCGTCGAACGCGGCGCGCCCGGTGTGCAGGACGTCCTCGGCCGCAACCGGGTAGTCCTCCAGGCGGAACTCGCTGACGAACTTCGACGAGTCGACGACGTTCTTGACGAGGTGGTAGTCCGGGTGGCGGCTGTCGGCGGCGAAGAAGACGTAGCCGTCGGGGCCCTCGACGTCGGTGCGGCGGCCGAAGACGGAGACGAGGCCGGCCGCGTTGCCGTTGCCGATGTAGTACTTGGAGCCCGTGGCACGGAAGCCGCCGTCACCGTCCGGCTCCAGGAGCATGTCGGTCGAGTAGATGTCGGCGCCGTGGGTCTTCTCGGACAGGCCGAACGCGAACACCTCGCCCTGGGCGAGGAGTTCGGCGGCGCGGGCGCGGGCGGCGGCGTTGTCGCTCTGCCACACGGGGCCGAGGCCGAGGATGGTGACCTGCCAGGCGTACCAGTAGTCGAGGCCGTAGAAGCCGAGGATCTCGTTGAGGGCGGCGATCCGGGCGGTGTCCCAGCGCTTGTCGTCCCGGCCCTCCCCCTCGGCGGCGGAGCTCGGGGTGAGGAAGGTCGCGAACAGGCCCTCCTTGGCGGCGAAGGCGAGGAAGTCGCCGAGCCAGGCGCGGGTGCGGTAGTCCTCGATCAGCTGTCGCTTGCCGCGCTCCTCGAACCAGTCGACCGTGGCCCGCAGCAGCCGGCGGGTCTCCGGGTCGAAGTGCGCGGGGTCGTAGGTCCGCGGGTTGAAGAGCAGCGGGTCGGCCATGGTTGCCGCCTTTCGGATGGGAGGTTTGCGGTGGGAAGGTCTTCGGTCGGGAGGTCTTCGGCCGAGAGCTTCGGTCTGAAGGTCTCCGACCCGGGGCTGCTCGGTCGGGAGCCCTCGGCCGAGGGTTGCGGGTGGTGGAACGCGGTCCAGGGGCGAGCCCCAGGTCAGTGCCCGGGCCCGAAGCGGCCGAGGGTGGCGAGGACGTCGTCGAGCCAGGCGATCATCATGCGTTCGTACGCGATGCCCCCGCGCAGCACGACGTGCTGCAGCTCCCGCTCGGCGTCGAGGGAGCCGTCCGGGGGCGCCGGTGTGCGGGCATCGGGTCCGGTGAAGTCCCGGGTCTCGCCGGAGAGGTAGTGGGCGAGGCGTTCGGTGTGCGTCCGGCGGTGCCGCTCGACCTCGCGGACGAGGGCGGCCGGGTCGTCGAAGGCGGCGCCCCGGATCTTGACCGCGAGATCGTGCCGGACGCTCTCGGGTTCGATCGGCTCGCCCAGCCAGGAGGACAGCGCCGCCCGCCCGAGGTCGGCGACGGAGTACTCCTTCTTGTCGGGCCGCCCCTGCTGGGGCACTTCTCTGGCCTCCACCCAGCCGTCGTTCTCCATGCGCTTGAGCACGCGGTAGATCTGCTGGTGGGTGGCGGTCCAGAAGTAGCCGATGGACCGCTCGAACCGCCGGGCCAGCTCGTAACCGGATCCCGGCTTCTCCAGCAGCGAGACGAGGATCGCGTGTTCGAGCGCCATGCCGCCGATCCTGCTATGCAACGAGTTGCATAGCAAGGCGGACCGGCTCCGATGAGACACGGCTCACCCCACGGGAGCCCCGCCCTCGGCCCGCCCTTCGGGGTATCCGGGAACGGACTGCCGCGCGGCGCCCACGCGGGTCGGCGCGTGCGGGCTATCAGTGGTCGCAGTCACTGACACTTTCACTGTCACTGCCAGGAAGGCGGGAGCCATGGCCGTCCGGCCCATCCCCGAGGGATATCCGCGCGTCACGCCGTACCTCTGTATCGACGGAGCCGCGGACGCGATCGACTTCTACGTCTCCGTGTTCGGCGCGACCGAGCGCATGCGGCTGCCCGCCCCCGGCGGCACGATCGGCCACGCCGAACTGGAACTGGGCAACTCGGTCGTGATGCTCGCCGACGAGTTCCCCGGGATGGAGTTCCGCTCGCCGAAGGCGATCGGCGGCACGCCCATCACCCTGCACGTCTACGTCGAGGACGTCGACGCGGTCTTCGCCGAGGCGCTCGCCCGGGGTGCCAAGGAGTTGCGGGCGGTCAGGGACGAGTTCTACGGCGACCGGACCGGGCAGCTGGAGGACCCCTTCGGCCACCGCTGGAACATCGCCACGCACACCGAGGACGTTCCGGAGGAGGAGATGGAGAAGCGGGCCGAGGAGGCCATGCGGTCCATGGAGTCGCCGTCGGACGACGGTTGACACGCGCCATCCCGCGGCGTGCGCCTCGGCGAGCGCCGGTCCCGCCGACGGTTCGAGGGGGTTCCAGGTGGACTGCACGGCCGCGAACAGCGGCGTCCCCGACACCGTCACCTCCAGCGCGGCGCGCACGGTGTCGCCCTGCCGCGCGCCACTGGTGGAGAGGCCGACCCGTACGCCCTCGGCGGCCAGCCCGGCCAGCCGGGCGTGCAGCGCGGGATCGGAGAGCGCCGGGCTGTCCGGGGTGACCGAGTGCACCAGGTACAGGTCGGGGTTGCGGCCGAACAGCGCCCGGGTCTCCTGGATCTGACGGTCGAACACCGCCACCGAGTGCTCCTTGACCTCGTGCGCGGCCACGCCGGAGACGTGCCAGTCGGCCGTGTAGGTGTAGCCCCACTTGCTCCCGACCGTCACCTGGCCCGAGGCGTCGGGCCGGGCGTCGAGCCCCCCGGCGAGGAACTCCTCGGCACGGCCGTAGGAACGCGCCGTGTCGAAGTACCGCACGCCCGCCGCGTAGGCGGCGTCGAGCAGGGCGTGCGTGCGGGCGCGCAGAGCCCGGACGCCGCGGTCGGCCGGCAGGTCGAGGTCGCGTCCGAGGGTGATGTAGCCGGGACGCCCTACGGCGGCCGTTCCCAGCCCGAATCGCTCGACCGCCGGGCCGCCTGCGGATCCGGTGGCGTGCTCGGCGGGCGTCATGGCTTCTCCTTCGACGACGTTGACGGTGACGTGACGGCGGCGGGCGCGTCGGCCCGCGCGGCCCTCGCCCCGACCCTGACGACCAGGTGGCCCGCTGGGCCCCGCCGGGCGCCGGGCGGGGTGTCGCGTCACGACATCGTCCGAAAGAGGTGAGGTCGAAGGGTGCCGTCCGGTCGTTGGTCCCGATGACATCGAGAACTCACGTGACCGCAACCGAGGAGAGGTGAGTGCCGTGCCCGCTTCCGGCTCCGCTTCGGCGCAGCACCGCACGGACGGCCCCAGCACGCCCGTGCTGATCGTCGACAGCCACGGCCCGTGTCGTGCGCACCTGCGCGACGCGCCCGCCCTGGAAGGACGTGCGGCGTGAGCGAGAGCTGGCTGCCGACCGAGGAGTACGCGGCGTCGCTGCCGAAGGCGACCGTGTTCGGGTGCGTCTTCTTCACCGACGAGCGGGACCGGCCGGTGCAGTTGCGTTCCGTCTACAGCCCGGAGCACCCCTGGCAGTGGGCGGGCGGCACGGCGGAAGCCGGGGAGCGGCCGTGGGAGACCGCAGTCCGGGAGACGAAGGAGGAGACGGGGCTCGTGGTGACCGGGCCGCCGCGGATGCTGGCGGCGGTCTTCGGGCTCCCGGGGGCGGCGTGGCCGCACGCTTCGGCGGGGTACGTGTTCGACGGCGGCCGGCTGACCGACCGCCAGATCGCGGGGATCACGCTCTCCCCCGAGGAGCACGACGAGGTGCGGGTCCTGCCGGTGGAGCGGTGGCGTGATCTCATGCCGGTGCGGGACTTCGACCGGCTCGCCGCCGTGATGGACGCCCGCCGCACGGGTACGGCGGCCTATTTCGACACCTGGGACTGGGACGCCTGAAGCGTGTCTCTTTGATGGGTCGGTCAGTTGATCGGATGTGTCCGTCCGATGACTGATCACTGATGCGATGTGGGGCGGGATCGGGCCGCTGATGCCGGCCGATCCGGTCCGCGGCAGGCGGTGGGCCGATCACCGTCGCACCCTTGAGGCCATCGCATGGAAGTACCGCACCACCTCGCCGCGGACGGCCAAGCACGGCCCCCGGCCCTGACCGTCATCGCGGGACAGGCCGGCGACGCACCGGCCTTCGAGCGGTCGCGGCCCGCATCCGCGTGCCGCGAGACGGGGCCGGGCAGGCCACGGACACGACCGTCGGCCGTGCTCGCGGACCGGGCCTCTCCTCCCGCGCCATCCGGTCCCACCTGCGCCGACGCGGGATCCGCGCAATGGTTCCACAGCCCTCCGACCAGGTCGTCCGCCGCCTGCGGCGAGGCCGCCGAGGCGGCCGACCACCCGGCTTCGACCCCGAGGCCCACAAGCAGCGGAACACCGTCGAACGCTGCATCAGCCGCCTCGAGCACTGGCGCGGCCCGGCCACGCGATGCGACAGACTCGCCATCGCCTATCAGGCCGCACTCCACCCCGCCGCCCTTCTCAGCTGGGGCACGGCGATGACCGGCATCGGAGGCAGCCTAGGAAGCGGACGGCTTGGGGATGACATCGCGCAGGCGGTCGAGGAGAACCCTGGCCGCGGGGCTCGCAGGGCCGCCGGACTGCCAGGCCAGCACGATGCGGGCACGCATCTCGGGCCGAACGATCCGCAGGGTGCGAAGGTGCCCGTCGAGTGGGGACCCGTCCTCACCGGCAGGCACCACGGCGATGCCCAGTCCCCGCGCGGCAAGCCGCGAAAGCACGTGGGGGGCTGCCGCCTCGAAGGCGACGCGGGGCCGGAATCCCGCCTGCGCACAGCCCCGTTCGAGCGTCGTGCGCACCCCGGTGCCGCGCGGCAGGCAGATCAGCGGCCGGTCCCGCAGCTCGGCGAGCGGGACGCTCGCACCGTCGACGCGGTCCAGCACCGGATCACCGGGCGCGACAGCGGCGACCAGCGGGACATCGATCACCGTCTGGAAAGCCGCTCCGGGCGGGGGCACCTCCTCCGCCGTTCCGAGGATGGCGATGTCGAGCTCGCCGGCCAGGAGCGCGGCCTGCATCCGCTCCGTGGCGTCCTCGGTGAGAGCCACCTCCACCGAGGGGTGGGCGTCGTGGAAGTCCGCGAGCAGAGCGGCGATGTCGAAGGCGTGGCCGGTGGCGCCGGAGACCAGTCCGAGCGTGACCCGGCCGCGCAGCAGCCCCGTGTACGCATCGACCGTCTGCCGTACCGACTCTGCCGCGGCCAGTGCGGCGCGGGCGTACGGCAGGACCGCCCGGCCCACCTCGGTCGGCGTCACCGACCGGCCGGTGCGGTCGAGAAGGGGCTGCCCCAACTCCCTCTCCAGCTGGCGGATCTGGGCGCTGAGCCCGGGCTGGGCCAGATGCAGCCGGGCTGCGGCCCTGGTGAAACCGCCCTCCTCGACGACGCAGACGAAGTAGCGCAGCTGGCGGAGTTCCATAACCAGCGATTCTAGTTCGCAGAAGAACTATCTACTGGCGTTATCGGCCCGTCGGCCGCAGGCTTGATCACATGGAGAACGCGACAGCCCGCAGAGGGAAGAGTGCCGACGTCAGGGCAGCGATCGCGGCGGAACGCCGAGAACTGGCCGACCTGTTCGACACCTTGCGAACCGGCCAGTGGAACGAGCCGAGCCTCTGCGCGGGATGGCGTGTTCGCGAAGTGACGGCGCACATGTCGATGGGGTTCCGGCTCTCCCTGCCCACGACGCTCGGTGAACTGGTCAGGGCGCGCGGGAACCTGCACCGCATGACCGATCGGGTCGCGCGCAGGGATGCGGCCGCCCACTCCACCGCCGAGCTCGCCGCCTTCCTGCGGGACAACGCCCACCATCCCTGGACGCCACCTGTCGGCGGGCTCACGGCTGCGCTCGGCCACGACGTCGTGCACGGACTGGACATCACCGTCGCCCTCGGCCTCGACCGGCGCGTGCCCGAGAACCGGCTGCGCATCCTGCTCAACGACATCCGGCCCAGCGGCCTGAAGTTCTTCGGCGCCGACCTTGCCGGGGTGCAGCTGTGTGCCGAGGACCTCGACTGGTCCTACGGCTCCGGCTCACCCGTGTTCGGCGCCGCACAGGACCTTCTGCTGTTGGCCTACGGTCGCCGACTTCCGGATGGCCGGCTGCGAGGAGAATCGATCAACCGTTTCACGCGATCCGCCGAGGAGGCGTGAACCCGATGCGCACCCGCCTCCTCCTGGGTCTGTCCCTGTTCTCCACCGGTCTGCTCGCCGGAGCCTTCGGCTACGGCGCAGCCAACCTGGTCCCCACCTTCCATTCCGTGCCGATCGACATGAGGCTCGACTTCCACAGCGAGCTGATGAGGATGAACGGGATCACCGTGCAGGGGGCGATGGCGGTCTCGGCCCTCAGTGCCCTCGTCCTGGCCGCCCTGACACGCGGACGAGCCCGCGTCCTCGCAGCCACCGCAGGGCTCCTGACCGTCGCGTCCTTCCTGATCACCCGGTTCGGGAACGTCCCGATCAACGGCCGCATCAAGCAGTGGGCCGCCACCGCGCCGCCGGCCGACCATGCGGAGTTCCTGAGCCGCTGGGAACTGTTCAACGACGCCCGTACCTGCACCGCGGCAGCTGCGTTCGTCCTCCTGATCTCTGTTGCCCTTCGCCAGGCAGGCAGAGGAACGACCGAGCACCACTGAACCCCGTGCGGTCATCCCGGCAGAGCGATGCGTCGACCCTGGCCAAGCCCGCACCGCGGAGGGCGTTCCACGCCGCATCGCATCGGTCACCGATCGTCGGATGCGGCTGATCAACCGGCAACCGTCAAGGAGCCACGGCCCGTAGGGGCAGACGCCCTCCAGCCCACGGCCGTCGTCATCGCTGCTGTCAGTGACACAACTGATGTCACTGACGCCACTGACGCCACTGACGCCACATCAGAGATCAGCCATATCTGACACATCACGCAACCTCCCGGTCTCCGCCCCCGTCCTCCGGGATCGAGGGGGGCGCCAGGGACCGGGGGGTCCGACGTCGGGTCTTCCGGTGGTGCCCCGACGATTCGGATCGTGAGGAAGACGTCTTGATACGTGTCACACGCGGCGTGACCACCGCCGTGGCGCTACTCGCGTTGGCGACCGCGTCGCCAGGACCGGCGTACGCCCAGCCGTCGCCGGGGTCGCCGTCGGCGGCGCCCTCGGGAGCCCGGGAGGGGAACCCCGGGATGCCCGACGGCTGGCGGATCACCGGGACCGGCGCCGGCCGGCACCTGGTGTGGACGGCGGACGAACAGGTCCCCATGGGGAACGCCAGGGTCGAGTTCCGGGCGGACGGGCGGCTCCTCGGCCATCCGGTCGCGCTACCGGACGGCCGGTCCTTCCGGCTGCCGCTCGGCGACGAGCGGTTCCCTGAGGGCACGCGGCTGCGCGCGACGGCCGGCGGCCGGGATCTGGACGGGACCGGCCCGGGCCGCTCGGCGCGCATGAGTCCCCAGGCGCCGCCGGTCGCTCGGGCCGAGACCCCGCTGCCGGCCAACCCCGTCGACCCCGGCACGCCGGGCCGTTACCGCACGGTGAGCGGCGAGTACGCCCTCGCGTCGGTGCGCCTGCCCGGATTCCCTGAGCCCGTCGAGATGCGCGCCGCCGTGGTGGGTCCCGCCGACGCCCCGGGGAAGCGGCCGGTGGCCCTCTTCCTGCACGGCCGGCACGGCACCTGCTACACGCCCGGCACCGAGGACGTGAACGGCGCGTGGCCGTGCCCGGTCGGCATGCGGCCGATACCGAGCCATCAGGGCTATCTGCAGGCCCAACGGCTCCTGGCCTCCCAGGGGTACGTGACCCTGTCCATATCAGCCAACGGCATCAACGGCCAGGACTTCCGGGCCGAGGACGGCGGCGCCCAGGCCCGCTCGTCCCTGGTCCGGCTGCACCTGGCGCGCTGGGCCGACTGGGCCGCGAAGCCCACGGCCGCCCCGGCCGCCGTGCGCGGGATCGCGGCGGCGGACCTGTCGCGCGTCCTGCTCGTCGGCCACTCGCGCGGCGGTGAGGGCGTCAACCGGGCCGCGGTCGACAGCCTCTACGCACCGCCCGCCGATCAGGACGGGTACCGCGGCCCCGTGCGCTGGAAGATCCGCGGCAACGTCCTCATCGGCCCCACGATCTTCGGTCACAACCCGGCGCCCGACGTGCCGTCCGCGACGATCCTGCCGGGGTGCGACGGCGACGTGGCCGACCTCCAAGGACAGATCTACGCCGACGGCACCCGCGGCATCAGCCAGGGCACCGCGCTGCACAGCTCGGTCTACATGGTCGGGGCCAACCACAACTACTTCAACAGCGAGTGGACCCCGGGACAGGCGAAGGCGTTCGCCATGGACGACTTCTCGTCCGAGGACGGCGCCGACCCGGTCTGCTCCCCCGGGACGCGCACCCGCCTGACCGCCCCCCAGCAGCAGGCCGCGGGCGCCACCTACATCGCGGCGGCCGCCCGGCTGTTCGTCGACGGCGACGACCGGATCCGTCCGCTGCTCGACGGCACCGGCCGCCGAGCCCCCTCGGCCGACCCGGCCCGGGTCGTCACGAACGCCGTCGGCGCGCAGCGCACCCCCGCGTTCCTGCCCGGCCCGTCGCTCACGGTGGCCGGCGCGGGCCGGCTGTGCGCGCAGATCGACCCCGACGCCGCCAAGTCCTGCCTGTCGCCCGACGAGGCCGGCCGGTCACCGCACTTCGCGTACTGGGAGACCTCTGCCGAGCCGGACCGCGACGCCGTCGCGCTGCACTGGACCCGCGCGGGCACGCCGGTCGCGGTCCGTTCCGTACGGCCGGTGTCCCTGGCGGGCGCCGAGTCCCTGGCCATGCGCCTCATCGTGCCGCCCAACAGCACCGGCACCGTCCTGGACGTCGCCGTGACCGACGCGTCGGGTCGCCGCGCGCAGCTCGGCCGGGTCCGTGTGGACGGCATGCCGGGCACCGAGCGCACCGCCTCGTACTGGGCCCGCGAGGTCCGTGTGCCGCTGGCCGCCGCCGCCCGTGCCGGCCTGGACCTCCAGCGGATCGGGGCGCTCGAGGTGACCCCGCGCACCGCCACCGGACGCGCCTGGCTCGTCGACGCCTGGGGCTGGCGCCCCGGCACCCCGGCGGTGCGACCGGCCGCGCTGGCGCGCGTGGACGTCGGTCGGCTGACGGTCGACGAGGGCGACTCCGGGGTCCGCACCTACCGGGTTCCGGTGCGGGTGTCCGGCAAGGGCAGCGGCCAGGTCCGCCTGTTCGTCCCGAAGCCCGGCACCGACGAGGTCACCTCGCGCCTGGTCACGGTCCGTCCGGGCCGCCAGGACATCGACGTCCCGGTCGAGGTGAGGGGGAACGGCCGGTACGGCTACGACGAGACGCACGACGCCTTCGTCAAGGCGGTGCGCGGCGCCGTGGTCGGCGCGCATCGCGGCGGCGTGACCGCGCGGAACGACGACCCGATGCCCGAGGTGACCCTGACACCCGTCGCCGACGCCGTGGCCGAGGGCGACGCCCTGACCTGGCGGGTGGCGCTGTCCACGGCCGCCGACGCCGAGATCACGGGCGGGATCGAGTTCCTGCCGGTCACCGACGGCACGGAGCTGTCGACGGCCGACGCCGACCAGCGCTGGGTCCAGGACACCTTCTACGCCGTGCCCGATCCGCCCCGCCCGCTGTCCCAGCCGGTCGAGGCCGGCGCGTACGCGGCGTTCTCGGTGCCCGCCGGGCAGACGAGCACCGAGGTGCGGGTGCCCACCGTCAAGGACGACGTCGCCGAGCCGACGGAGTCGCTGCGGGCCGCGATGTTCACCTACGACGGGAACTGGGAGCGGGTGCGGGGACCCGAGTTCACGGGCACCGTGCGGAACGCGCCGTGACGGTGGCGCGTGACGGCGTAACGTCGTAGGTGGACGTTCGGCGGCCACCGGACCCCGGTCCGGGTCCGGTGGCCGCCGGAGGCAACTCCGGGGGCCGCTCCGGCGTCCTTCCGCACGACACGCGTCGGCCGGCCCGGCGGCCGGAGCACACAGCGGAACAGGACACACGATGAGCGACAAGGCCCGGATCCTCTTCGACGCGCTCGACCTCGACCAGGACGGGACCCTGACGCGCGCCGAGGTCATCGCCGCCCTCCGGTCCAAGGGCCCGACCCTCGCCGCGCAGGGCGTGATCCCGGTCTGGGGCGTGGGCGACGCCGACGACTCCTCGGCGCTGTTCGACGAGGCCGACAAGAACGGCGACCGCGTCCTGTCCTTCGAGGAGTTCGCGGCCATCGTGGACCGCCGCTTCGGCTGGTGACGCGCCGGGGCGCAGGTGCGGCCGGGGGGTCGGCGGCTGCGATCCGGATTCGCGTGCACCCGTCCTGCCCCGGCGCGGGAGAAGGGCGCGGAGCCCGGCGTCCGGGCCGCGCCCGCCGGGCGGTGGGCGCCGCCGGGCGGACGTATTCTCGGCGGGCACGCGCGGCGAGGGACGGAAGTGGACGTGAAGAGGTCGGAGCAGGTGGCGGACGGCAGCAGCGGGGACACGGCGGCGGGAGTCAGCGGCGCGGAGGGCGGCCCCCGCACGAGCGGGGCCGCCCCGTCGCTGAGCGCGCAGGCCCGCGAGGCGGTGCTGCAGCGGATCGTCGACCGGCGGTACGCGCAGGGCTCGCGGCTGGTCGAGCGGGAGGTCGCCGAGGAGCTGAACATGTCGCGCGTCCCGGTGCGCGAGGCGCTGCGCGCGCTGGTGGCGGAGGGGCTCCTGGAACTGCTGCCGCACAGCGGCGTCCGCGTGCGGCGCCTGGAGCGCGCCGACGTGGAGCACCTGTACGAGGTGTGGGAACCCCTCGCGGTCCAGGCGTCGCGACTGGCGGCGCGGGCGGTGGCCGCCGGAGCCACCGAGGAGCTCGCCCGTCTCGAGGCGACGCTGCGGCAGGCGGAGTCCGCGGCGGCGGAGGGCGAGGGGCCGCGCGAGGTGGCCGCCCACACGGCGTTCCACGAGGGTGTCGTGGCCATGGCCGGGAATCCGCTGCTCGCGCGCACGATGGAGCAGCTGAGCTGGCAGCTGCGCCTGCTCTTCGGGCTGCGTGCGGAGCCCGCGCACATGCGGGCCCAGCACACCGAGATGCACCGGCACATCGCGGCCGGCGACGCGGAGGCCGCGGCGGCGAGCACGCTGCTGCACGTACGCGACAGCAGGACGGTCGCCCTGCGCACCCTCTTCGGGGCGGCCTGAGCGAGGGACGGCTGCGCCAGGCTCCGGCGAGGGCCGTGGCCGAGGCCTCGGCGGGGCAGCGGCGGAGGCCTCCGCGAGGCCGTGGCGGAGGCCGTGGCCAGGGTGGGACGCCACCACTGCCCCGCTATTTGTATACCAAGAACGCCGAGAACATCCACCATCCCCGGGAAATCCCTGTTGGATGCGATGACCCTTGTCCACTCGCGTGAGCTTGGTATACAAAATGGGGAGCCCCCGCCTCCGCATCCAAGGAGCCCCGATGCAGTCCTCCTCCGCCGCCGCTGCCTCGTCGTCCGTCTCTTCCGTCGGCTCGCTCTCTCGCCGCACCGTGCTCGCCGGCGCCGCCGCCCTCGCCGGCACGACGGCCGCGACGGGCGCGTCCGCCGCTCCGGCCGAGGCCGCGCCCTCCCCCGGCTCCGCCGCTGCCCCGGTCACCGCACACGGCGCCGGGCGGCGGGCCCGGGCCGTGGTGTTCCGCGATGTGCGCCCCTTCGGAGAGGCGCGGGCCCAGGACCTCGTGGTGGTCGACGGACGCGTCACCGACGGGCCCGCGCCCCGGGGCGCGCAGGTGGTCGACGGCGGCGGGCGGATCGCGCTGCCGTCGCTCGTGGACGCGCACATCCACCCCGACAAGACGACCTGGGGCGGTTCCTGGGTGTCGCGCAAGCCCGCGAGCGCCATCGCCGACTACGTCGCCCAGGACGTGGAGCTGTTCCGCAGTCAGCGCCGCCCGGTCGCGGAGCGCGCGTACGGCCTGATGTCCGACGCCGTCGCCCGCGGCACCCGGGCCATGCGGGCGCACGCCGACGTCGCCCCGGCCTACGGTCTGGCCGGTGTGGAGGGCCTGAACGAAGCCCGCGAGCGGCTGCGTCACGCGCTCGACGTACAGATCGTGGCGTTCCCGCAGCACGGCGTGATCCGCACCCCGGGTACGGCGCGGCTCCTGGAGGAGGCGGCGCGCAGCGGGGCCGTCGACATGATCGGCGGCATCGACCCCCTCGGTTTCGACCAGGCGCTCGACGAGCAGCTCGACCTCGTCTTCGGGATCGCGGAGCGCCACGGCACCGGCGTGGACATCCACCTGCACGACCGCGGCGCCAAGGGCGTCACCACCCTGCGCGGCATCATCGACCGCACGCGCGCCCTGGGTCTGGCGGGCAAGGTGACGGTCAGCCACGTCTTCTGCCTGCCCGCCCTGTCGGACGGCGAACTCGCCTCCGTCGCTGCCGACTTGGGCGAGCTGGACATCGCCCTGACCACGGTCGCGCCGTCGGACTCGCTCGTGCTGCCGATCGCCAAGCTGCGCGAGCACGGCGTCCGGGTGGGGCTCGGCTCCGACGGTGTGCGCGACTCGTGGAGCCCGTTCGGCGACGCGGACATGCTGCACCGCGCGCACATCCTCGGCTGGGTGACGGACGTCCGGCTCGACGACGAACTCGCCGACTGCTACCGCGTGGCCGCGCACGGCGGTGCGGACGTCATGCGCCTCCCGCACGCCGACTTCGCGCCCGGCGCGCCGGCCGACTTCGTCCTCGTGCGGGGCGAGTGCCTGCCGCAGGTCGTGGTGGACATGCCGCGGCGGGACGTGGTCGTGCACGGCGGGCTCGTGGTGGCCCGCGACGGCGAGTTCCTGGCCTGAGCCGACCGGGTCGGACCGCGCCGCCCCGTCCTACACCTCGCCCCGTCCTACGCCGCCGTGGGGTGGGGCGGCCGGCGCGGGACCTTCATGGGACCGACCACCGTGAGCGGGATGCCGAGGGCCTCGCAGAGCCGCCGGGCCCGGGACAGCGCGCTCAGTGAGGCGGGCGACGGGTCGGCGGTCGGGAGCTGGACCCGGACCAGCCGTGGCCGGTGGGAGTGGAGGAGGGCCTCGGTCTCCAGGAACGCCGCTGCCCGGCTGGTGACGTCGAGGTCGCGCAGGAGCGACACGTGCAGAACGCCGTCCTCGAAGGCGTGACTGATGAGCATGACGATCTCCTTCCGGCCGCGCGGTGGGCCCCGCCACGCGACGGGGAGGTCAGGACAGGCGGCTCACCAAGTATCGGGAGAAACGTGCTGCATGCATCCTTCCACGGGGCGTGTCGGGGAGGATCTCCCGCCACGTCACGAGCGGGCTGACGAACGGGGCCCTCCACGGCCCCGGCGGCGCCTCGGCGGGCGCGTAGGAAACAGGCTAGGCAGACGCCCCCGTGATCGCACTCCCACGTCACGTGCGCCCCAGGAGCCGGGGCGCGGTCCGCCTTCGCCGACACGGGTCCTGAAGGTGGGCCGACGGGGACCCCCGGTCGACGTGCGCGCGCACCAGCGCGAGGCGTCGGACGGAGCGCGGGGAACGGCCGCGCGGGCCGGTGATCGGGCCGCGGTCCGGCTGTCGGCAGCACGTCAAGAGGATTCCGCGCGCCGGGAGTTCAACCGGAGCGGGCGGCCACGTACCGGTCCCGCGGGAGCCCGGCATGGACCGGGAAGCCGTCGATGCTCGACGCGCCCGGCGCGCGCCGGGCGACCCGCGGGCGGCGAGCGACCGCCCCTCGGTCCCGTCCGCCCGGGTCCCGTGGCGACGGTTACCGAACGCGCTCGGGGGTAGCCGCGCAGGCGACGGGAACCGCGCCGACCGAGGGAGATGACCCGCGATGGTGCACGACACGATCGAGGTGGAGGCTCCCCTCCGGCAGGTGTACGACCAGTGGACCCAGTTCGAGGAGTTCCCCCGCTTCATGGACGGCGTCGAAGAGGTCCGGCAGGTGGACGACCGGCTCTGCCACTGGCGGACCAAGGTCGCCGGGGTGACCCGCGAGTTCGACACCGAGATCGTCGACCAGCTCCCCGACGAACGCATCTCCTGGCGCACGGTGGGCGGTGACGTACGGCAGAAGGGCGTGGTCACGTTCCGGCGCGTCGACGACGCCCACACCCGGGTGAGCCTGGCGATGGACGTCGAGCCGCAGTCCCTGACCGACAGGGCCGGGGCCGCGTTGGGCATGGTCGACAGCCGCGTGCAGGGGGACCTGTACCGGTTCAAGACGTTCATGGAGGACCGCGGGCGGGCCACCGGCGGCTGGCGCGGCAGGCTCCGCCCCGGCGACGCCCCGCCCGAAACCCCGGACGCGCCTGCGGAGACCCCGGCGTCCGCGGCCGCCCCGGCTCCCTCGGAGCCCCCGGCACCGCCGGTGTCCTCGGCGCCCCCGGCGTCCTCCGGCAACCCGCCGCCCGACCCCGTCCCCCCGGGCCACATGTAGTGCGCGACCCCGCGCGGACGACCGGCCGGTGCAAGGAGGCCCGTCATGCTCGCGATTCTTCTCGTCCTGCTGGTGATCCTGCTCCTGTTCGGTGGCGGCTTCGCCCTCCACCTCCTGTGGTGGATCGCCATCGCCCTGCTCGTGGTGTGGCTGCTCGGCTTCCTGCTGCGCGCCGGCGGCAGCCGGTGGTACCGGTGGTGAGCCGCGCGGGCGCCACGGCGGCGCGAGCACCGCTCCACGAAGCACCACGGCCATGATCCCGTGGTGGGCCGTCGCGTGGTTCCGGGCGGGGGCGCGGTCCGGGGCCGGATACCCCTCGACGGTGTCCGCGGCCGGGACCGCGGCGCACCACCGGGCCTTCGGAACCGCGGCCGCCGTACACTCGCCGTATACCGCTCTCGCCCGCCACCGGCCGCCGGCCGGGCCGTCGCGGGTGCGACGGTGGGAGCGTCGGCGCTCGCGGCCCTCGCCCTGCGCGGCACCGGCCCGGCACACCGCCCCCGTTCCGAAAGGCGGTGACCCGTCGTGAAAGACCAGGTCGCGAAGGACTTCACCCTGCTGGGCGTGTGCCTGCACACGGAGGGGCTGGGACCCGTCGAAGTGCCCTTGCGGGACACCGTGGAAAGGGAGCCGTTGGTGCTTCCGGAAGGCGCCGTGGTCAGTGTGGGTCTCACCTTCCGGCTCGGCCAGGAGATCGACGGCCTGGCCTTCGAGGACACCCGGGCGTGGGACGGGGTGACGATCGCGAGCACCAGGACGGTCCTCGGCGGTTTCCGTCCCGGCGGCCCGTACGAGGTCCGGCTGCCGGCGGAGCGGCTGCCGGTGGGACGGGCGCACTGCGGGGTCTACGAGGTGACGGGTCGGTTCACCGACGCCGACGGCCGGGAGCTGGCGTTCGAGCGCCACCGTCTCATGGTCGAGCACCTGCCGGCCCCGCCGCACGAGCCCATGACGCCCCGCCCCATGGCGACCGCACCGGAGCC
The DNA here is from genome assembly GCF_040680975.1 of Streptomyces sp. NPDC051921. Taxonomy (NCBI): domain Bacteria; kingdom Bacillati; phylum Actinomycetota; class Actinomycetes; order Kitasatosporales; family Streptomycetaceae; genus Streptomyces; species Streptomyces sp. NPDC051921. The sequence goes on along the minus strand of NZ_JBFAXU010000003.1, from coordinate 308,924 downwards.
GCCGGACCCGGTGGTGCCCGGAGCCGCCGCCTGACGGGACCGGCCGATGCGCACAACCTCCCGGTGCGCATGTCTCCCGTGCGACACCTCCCGGTGCGCATGTCTCCCGTGCGACACCTCCCGGCGCGTACACCTCCCGGTGCTCCCCCGCGCACACCTCCCGGTGCTCCGGGGCGGGAGCCCAGGAGCACCGGGAGGGCGGGGCGGGTCAGGTGGCCTTCGTGGTGGCCGTGCGCTCTTCGGGCGCGTCCGTCAGCAGGCCCGTACGGAGCTCGGCGAGGATGCGGGTGAGCAGGCGGGATATGTGCATCTGGGAGAGGCCGAGGCGCTCGCCGATCTCGGCCTGTGTGAGGTCCTCGCCGAAGCGGAGGGCCAGGATGCGCCGGTCGCGCTCGTCGAGGCGGGCGATGAGGGGCTTCAGGGAGGCGAAGTCCTCGATGAGCTCGTAGGAGGGTTCCGAGGCGGCGAGCCGGCTCGGGCCGACGTGCGGGGTGTCGCCGTCGTCGGCGACGGAGACGTCCAGCGACCGCGCCGTGTAGCCGCGGGCCGCCAGTTCGCCCTCGGCGACGCTGTCCTCGGGCAGGTGCAGGTGGGCGGCGACCTCGGCGCGGGTCGGGCGGTGCCCCAGCCGCTGCTCCAGGGCGTCGCCCGCCTTGGCCAGGTCGATGCGGAGCTCCTGGAGGCGTCGGGGAACCCGGACCGCCCAGCTGGTGTCGCGGAAGAACCGCTTCATCTCGCCGACGACGGTGGGCAGCGCGAAGGCCGAGAACTCGATGCCGCGCGACGGGTCGAAGCGGTCGATCGCCTTGATCAGGCCGATCGTGCCGACCTGGACGATGTCCTCCCGTTGCTCGGGCCGGTTCCGGAACCGGCGTGCGGCGAACCGCACGAGGCTGAGGTTGAGCTCCACGAGGGTGTTGCGGACGTAGGCGTGCTCGGGGGTGCCCGGCTCCAGTTCTCGCAGTCGGGCCAGCAGGGCCGCGGACAAGGTCTGGGCCCGGTCCGTGGAGACCTGGGTCGGCCGGTCCACCTCGGGCAGGCCGTGCAGCGCGTCGCGCCGCATCGCGGCACCGGACGAGGGGGGAGCGGGCGTGGAACGGAGCGTGGAGGAGGACATGCGTTTCCTTCGACGGTGGCGGTGGGCCTGCGCCGCGTACGGCGGGGTCCGTCGGTCGAGCGTCCTGAAGAGATGATTCCCTGTTTGCACCGCTTTGACACGATATGCCGCATGAACCCCGACGGCCCGGGCAGCGGCTGGTGGAAGGCCTCTTCGCGAAAGGCCACCGGCACCCGCCACCGACACCGCGGACATCGAAGGAGCGAGCGATCGTGACGCTCGACGGCACGCATGTCCTCTTCCTGACGACGAACTACGGCATCGAGCAGGACGAGCTGAAGAGACCGATGGCGCACCTGCGCAGCGCGGGCGCCCACGTCACGGTGGCCGCGAAGCGCGACGAGCCCGTTCTCACGCTGGTCTCCGACCGCCGGCCCGGCGCCGTCGTCGAACCGGACACCACCCTGGCCCAGGCCGCACCGGCGGAGTACGACGCGGTCGTCGTGCCCGGCGGCACGGTGAACGCCGACCGGCTGCGCACCGACGGTCAGGCGCAACGTCTGGTCGCGGCCTTCGCGGCGGCCGGCAAGCCCGTCGCCGCCATCTGCCACGGCCCCTGGCTCCTCCTGGAGAGCGGCGTGGTCGGCGGCCGCGAGATCACCTCGTACCCCTCACTGCGTACGGACCTGGAGAACGCGGGGGCGAACTGGCGGGACCGGAAGGTGGTCGTCGACACCTCCGGCGGCCATCCGCTGATCACCTCCCGCCGCCCTGCCGACCTCGACGCCTTCTCGGCGGCGATCGTCGACGTCCTGGAGCGGGCCGCCCACGCCGGCGCGGGGAGCCGGGCCGTCACCGGGTGAAGGAACGTCGAGCTCCTCGCCGTCCGCGGGACGGCGAGGAGCTCGTGGTGCCGGTGGTGCCGGTGGCGCCGTCCCGCCGGGATGCGCGCCGGGAGGGCGCCGACCGGCGTCCGGACCGGGGCCTGCCGGCCGCCGCGCGTCACCGCTGCGGCGGCTCCTCCGGGGGCTGCTGCGCCGACCCGCCCATCTGCTGCTTGAGCTTGTCCTGACCGGTGTCGACCTGGCTCCTGTACTTGCCCTGCGTCTTCTCGTCGACGAAGTCGCCGGCCTTGTCGATGCCCTGTCCGGCCTGCTCCTCGTGGCCCTTGAGCATCTGCTTGAGCTTGTCCATCATGGACATCGCGGCCCTCCTAGAGTGGCCCCCCTGTCCCGTACATGATCCCGGACCCCGCCGTGGGCCGCATCCGCAACCGCCGGCACCCCGACGCCGGGGTGCACGCGACGTGCGGGGTACGGGGGCGTCCCTCTCCGGGGGTACGCCGGTGCCCGGGGTTCCGACCGTGGTCTGACGCGGGTCGCGCGGCGGCCGCCGTAGCGTCCTGGGCATGCTCACACCGACTCGGGCGGCCGCGGCCGCCCTTCTCGCCTGCGCGGTCGCCTTACCGGCGACCGCCCTGCCCGCGACGGCGGCCACCCCCGCGCCGCCCGTCTCCGCCCTTGCCGCCTCCCCCGGCGCTCTCCCCCCTCCCGACTCCGTCGGGCCGCTCGCGCTTCCGGCTCCCACCGGGAAGTCCGGCGTGGGGACCTCCGTGCTCCATCTCGTCGACCGGTCGCGTCCCGACCCCTGGGTGCCCGAGGCCGACGGCCGCGAACTCATGGTGACGCTGCACTATCCGGCGGCCCGCAGGACGGCCGGGCCGTCGGCTCCGTACGCGACCCGGGAGGAGGCCCGGCGTGTCCTGGAGGGCGTCGGCGTCACGGACCCGGCGTCCGTGAGCGCGCTCGCCGGCATGGGCACCTACAGCGCGAAGGACGTGCGGCCCGCGCCGGGGCGGCATCCGCTGGTGCTGCTGTCGCCGGGGTTCGGGGTGCCGAGGTTCACGCTCACGAACCTGGCCGTCGAGCTCGCCTCGCGGGGCTACGTCGTCGCGTCCGTCGACCACGCCTACGAGACCTCGGGCACCGCGGTGCCGGGCGGGCGGATCCTCACGTGCGTGGCCTGCGAAGCCCTGGAGGACGGCCGGGCGAAGGGCGGCGACGTCACGGCGGCCCGGGCGGCCGACGTGCGGTTCGTGCTCGACCGGCTGACCGGTCCGCGACCGGCCTGGCCGTACGCGCGGACCATCGACCGGACCCGGATCGGTATGGCCGGGCACTCGATCGGCGGCGCGAGCGCCGCGGCGGCGATGCTCGCGGACCGGCGGATCGACGCCGGGGTGAACATGGACGGCGCCTTCTGGGACACGCTGCCGGCGGGCGGTCTGGGCGGGCGCCCGTTCCTCTTCCTGGGCACGGACGACGAGACCCACCGTCCGGGCGGCACGGACACCACCTGGGACACCACCTGGAGGGCGCTCGACGGCTGGAAGCGCTGGCTGACGGTGGCGGGCTCCGACCACTTCACGTTCTCGGACGCGCCGGTGATCCAGCGTCACTTCGGCCTGCCGGCCGGCCCCATCCCGGCGGACCGGGCGCTGACGGTGACGCGGGCCTACCTCGGCGCGTTCTTCGACGCGCACCTGAAGGGCGTCCCGCAGGCGTTGCTGGCCGGGCCGAGCGCCGCCCATCCGGAGGTGCGGTTCCAGCAGCCGTAGCGTCCCGTCGACCGGGCGCGAGCCCGACCTGACCGGCGAGACACCCTTGGCGACGCCGAGGGTCGCGGGTCGCGCCTCCGAGCGGGATCAGGCGCGCCCCGCGGCCTTCTGGCTGCGGCGGGACAGGGAGTCGACGACCACCGCGGCGAGCAGCACCGCACCGGTGATCATGAACTGGACGGCGTTGCTGACGCCCATGATGTTCATCCCGGACTGGATGGAGCCGATCACGAGGGCGCCGAGCAGGGCGGACCAGACCGAGCCGCGGCCGCCGAACAGGCTGGTGCCGCCGATGACGGCTGCGGCGATGACGTTCATCAGGAGGTTGCCGCCGCCGGAGGTCTGGCTGGCCGACTGGATCTGGCCGGCGAGGAAGATGCCGCCGACCGCGGCCATGGTGCCGGCGATGGTGAAGACGCTCATGCGCACGAAGGCCACACTGATACCGGCCCGGCGGGCGCCCTCGATGTTGCCGCCGACCGCGAAGATCTGCCGGCCGTACCGGGTGCGGCGCAGCACGAAGTCGAGGACGACCAGCAGGATCAGGAAGATCAGCAGGGCGAGCGGCAGGCCCTGGTACTGGTTGAGGATGTACGCCGTGGCGAAGGCGATGGCCCCGATGACGACCGTGCGCAGCACGATCTCGGCGACCGGCCGGAACGGCACGTGCGCCGCCTGCCGGCGCCTGGCGTCCTGGAGCGAGGCGAGCAGGAAGAGTCCGACGCCCACGGCGGCCGCGACGTAGGCCGTGGCCGGGCTGTGGAAGATGGTCGAGTAGAGCTTGGAGACGATGCTCTCGCTGGGGATGTTGACGGTGCCGGAGCTGCCGAGCACCTGGAGCATGAGGCCGTTCCAGAAGAGGTTGCCGGCCAGGGTGACGACGAAGGCGGGCACGCCGACCTTGGCGAAGAAGAAGCCCTGGATGAGGCCGACGGCCGCTCCCCCGGCGACGGCGACCAGCAGCGCCAGCCATTCGTTCATGCCGTTGAGGACGTTGAGCACGGCGAAGACGGCCGCGCACAGGCCGCTGACGGAGCCGACGGAGAGGTCGATCTCGCCGAGCAGCAGGACGAAGACGATGCCGACGGCGATCATGCCGGTGCCGACGATCTGCTGGCTGAGGTCGGAGAGGTTCTGGGCGGAGAGGAAGGTGCTGTCGAGGCTGCCGAAGACGGTCCAGATGATGACGATCGCGACGACGACGGGCAGCGAGCCCAGCTCACCGCTGCGCAGCTTGCGCTTGAACTCGCCCAGGTATCCGCGGAATCCCTCCTCGCGGACGATCAGCCGGCTGTCGACGGCGGGTACGGCCTCGGGCGCGGGTTCCTGGCCGGTGGCGCCACCGGGCCCGCCGGGTTTCCGGTCGCGTCTCATGGCTGCTCCTCCCCGCGAGCCTGCCGCTCTTCGCGGATGCGGGCCTGACGCCGGGTCACGGCGCTCTCGGTGGCCCCGGTGATGGCGGAGATGATCTCCTCGGTGCTGGTGGCGCGCTTGTCGAAGACACCGTTGTTGCGACCGAGCCGCAGCACCGCGATGGTGTCCGCGACGGCCATCACGTCCACCATGTTGTGACTGATGAGGATGGTCCCGAGGCCGTGCTCGCGGAGCCGCTCGACGAGGTCGAGGACCTCGGCGGTCTGCTCGACGCCCAGCGCGGCGGTGGGCTCGTCCAGGATGACGACCTTGGGGTCGCCGATCAGGGAGCGGGCGATGGCCACCGTCTGGCGCTGGCCGCCGGACAGGGACGCGACCGGGATGCGGACGCTGGGGATGCGGATGGACAGGGTCTCCAGGAGCTCGCGGGAGCGCTGCTCCATGCGGACCTCGTCGAGCACGCCGAAGCGGCGCAGCTCGCGGCCGAGGAAGAGATTGCCGACCACGTCGAGGTTGTCGCAGAGCGCGAGGTCCTGGTAGACGGTGGCGATGCCGAGGTTCTGGGCGTCGTGGGGCCGGTTGATGGAGACCGGCCTGCCCTGCCACTCGATGACGCCCTCGTCGGGCGGGTTCACCCCGGCGATCGCCTTGACGGCGGTCGACTTGCCGGCTCCGTTGTCGCCGACCAGGGCGACGACCTCTCCGGCGTGGACCTCCAGGTCGACGTCCGACAGGGCCTGGACCGCGCCGAACCGTTTGGAGATCCCCCGTAGCGTCAGCACAGGTGCTTCCGGCACCGCAACCGCCTCCGACCCCTGCCAGGCCCGTTGCCGGGCGGTTACTCCAGACCGGCCTGCTTGCACGCGGCCTCGTAGGTCGGCGTGCAGATCTCGTCGACCGTGTAGAGACCGTCCTTGACGACGGTGTCACCGATGTTGGTCTTGTCGACCACGATCGGGGTCAGCAGGTTGGCCGGCACCTTGTTGCCGCTGCCGTTGGTGACGGTGAGGGGGGCGAGGTCCTTCGGGAGCGGCTTGCCCTCGGCGAAAGTGACGGCCATCGTGGCGGCGATGTCGGCCTCGGGCTTGTACGGCTTCATGATGGTGATGGTCTGATCACCGATCAGGATCCGCTGGATGGCGTCCAGTTGGGCGTCCTGCCCGGTCAGCGGCACGTTCATGCCCGCCGCCTTGAGGGCGGTGGAGATGCCGGCGGCGAGGCCGTCGTTGGCGGAGTAGACGCCGACGATCTTGTCCTTGCCGAGCGCGCTGATGGCTCCGGACATCTGCTGGTTGGCGTTGTTCGGGTCCCAGTTGGGGGTGTCGTACTCCTTGCCGATCTGCACCTTGCCGTCGAGTACGGAGTGCGCGCCGGCCTTGAAGTCGGCGGCGTTCGGGTCGGTGGGCGAGCCGTTGTGCATGACGATCACGCCGGACTTGGCCTTGCCGCCCAGCGCGTCGAGGAGCGCCTTGCCCTGCAGTTCGCCGACCTTGCGGTTGTCGTACGAGACGTAGGAGTCGACCGGGCCCTGGGCGAGTCGGTCGTAGGCGACGACCTTCACGCCGGCCTTGTTGGCCTTCTCCACCGAGGACTGGATCGACTTGGAGTCCACCGCGTCCAGGATGAGCACCTTGTCGCCCTTCGCGAGCGCGGTGTTGACCTGCTGTTGCTGCGTGGTCGCGCTCTCGGCGGCGTTGTAGTAGTCGACCTGGGCGCCGGGCGCCAGCTCCTGGATCTTCTGCTCGATGTAGGGCTTGTCGAACTTCTCGTACCGCGTGGTCTTGCTCTCGGGGAGCAGCAGCCCGATCTTGATGTCCTGACGCTGGTCCGAGTCCGACGCCGACTGGGCGACGCCGCTGGTGGCCACCACGCTCAGGGACAGGATCGCAGTTCCCGCGACGGCGATCGCCGCGCGCACTGTACGGGTCATGGCAGGCTCCTTCCGCGCGCCCTCGAGCCCTCCACCGCGGGGCTAGGAGGCGTGCGAAAAACGGCCTGACCGCGGGAGCGTCGGCGCACCTATGGCCTATGTATCGACACTAGCCCCAGCCCCCGCGACGGTCCATTCGCGGACCGGGCGGCGACCGGCGCGGCGCCGCACCCCCCGTGGGCGCGGCGCCGCGGGCACGGGCCCGGTCAGCCGGCGTGGCGGGCCATCCAGGCCTCGACCTCGTCGGCGGACCGGGGCAGTCCGGCGGACAGGTTCTCGTGGCCGTCCTCGGTGACGAGCAGGTCGTCCTCGATGCGGACGCCGATGCCGCGCCACTCCTCGGGGACGGTGAGGTCGTCCGGCTGGAAGTACAGGCCGGGCTCGACGGTGAGCACCATGCCGGGCTCCAGGGCGCCGTCGACGTACTCCTCGTTGCGGGCCTGCGCGCAGTCGTGGACGTCGAGGCCGAGCATGTGGCCGGTCCCGGCCATGGTGAAGCGGCGCTGGAGGCCGAGTTCGTAGGCGCGCTCGGCGGGGCCCTGGATGAAGCCCCACTCGACGAGCCGGGCCGCGAGGTGGCGCTGGGCGGCCTCGTGGAAGTCGCGGTAGGCGGCGCCGGGCTTCACGGCGGCCATGCCGGCCTCCTGGGCCTCGTACACCGCGTCGTAGACCTTGCGCTGCACCGGCGTGAAGGTGCCGCTGATGGGGAGGGTGCGCGTGACGTCGGCGGTGTAGAGGCTGTTGGTCTCGACGCCGGCGTCGAAGAGGAGCAGGTCCCCGGGGCGCACGGGACCGTCGTTGTCCGTCCAGTGCATGATCGTGGCGTGGTCGCCGGCGGCACAGATCGAGCCGTAGCCGACGGAGTTGCCCTCCAGACGTGCGCGCCGGAAGAAGGTGCCCTCGATCCAGCGCTCGGAGGTGTCGACGGCGCGGGAGAGCTCGGCGACGGCGTCGGTGAAGCCGCGCACGGTGGAGTCGACGGCCTTGCGCAGCTCGCCGATCTCCCAGGCGTCCTTGACGAGCCGCAGCTCGCTCAGCGCCTCCTCGAGGTCGGCGTCGCGCTCCTCGTCGGTGCGCACCGCGGCCTCCAGGGCCGGGTCGACGCCGCGGACGATGCGGGTGGGCACGGTGGAGGCGGCGAGGTCCTGGGCCGCGGTGCGGACGTCGCGGCAGGGCAGTCCGAGGACGCGCTCCGACTCGGCGAGGGAGCGGCGCCGGCCCATCCACAGCTCGGCGTGGTAGCCGCTCCAGAACTCGTCGTCGTCGCGGCTGTCGCGGGGCAGCTGGTAGCAGTGGGCGTCGTGGCCGCCGTCCGCGCGGGGTTCGAGGACGAGGGCGCAGTCCCGGGCCTGGTCGCCGGTGAGGTGCACGTAGCCGGAGTAGGGCCGGAACGGGTAGGTGTCGTCGTTGGAGCGCGTCTTGAGGTTCCCGGAGGGGATCACCAGGCGCTCGCCGGGGAAGCGCGCGGAGAGCGCGGCGCGGCGGCGGGCCGCGTAGGGGGCCTGCTCGTCGAGCGTGAGGTCGTGCCGTTCGGTGTCCGCCCAGCCGGTGCGCATGAGCGCGGACAGCTCGTCGGAGATCCCTGCGTACAGACCGTTCTTTCGGCCCTTGGCCACGTCGTGCCCCTTCGTGTTCGTCCGGGTCGGTTCCCGTTGCGTCGGCAGGGACGCTAGCCCCGGATCCGGGCGCCGGGTGCCGGGGAGTGTCAGTGGCACTGATCGGACACCGGCCGGCCGGACGGCGCCGACAATGGGCGTATGACGAACGAGAGACTGGGCGAGGCCCTGCGGCTCCTGGGCATCGAGGGGGCCGCCGGCCGGGTCTACCTGGCGCTGCTCGACGGGGCGCCCGCCCCGCTCGGCTCGATCGGCGAAGCGGCGGGGGTGTCCGGCGCCGCGCTCGCGGCGGCGTACGGGGAGCTGGTGGACGCCGGTCTGGCCAGCGCGGCGGACGGGGACGGGGACGTGGTGGCCCCGGTGCCGCCGGCGGCCGGCCTGGAGATCCTGGCGAGGCACCGGGCGGCGGAGCTGGAGGAGTCGCGGATCGCCGTCGGCGGCGCCTTCGAGTCCTTCCGCCGGCACCGGCTCGCGGCGTACAACGACGGTCTCGTGGAGGTCGTGACCGGGGAGGCGATCGGGCGTCGGATGCGGCACGCGTGGGCCAGCGCGCGCGAGCAGATCCGGCAGTTCGAGTCGCCGCCGTACGTGCCGCTGGTCGGCGCCACCGAGGACGCCCTGGCGACGCTCGCGCGCGGGGTCACCCAGCGGGTCGTGTACTCCCGGGAGTCGCTGGAGCACCCCGGGCACCTGAAGGACGTCATCGAGCCGTGCATCGAGGCGGGCGAGCAGGCGCGGGTGCTGCCGTCGGTGCCGGTGAAGCTGCTGATCATCGATGACGCGTACGCGCTGGTGTCGCTGTCGATCCAGGAGGCGGACGTGGTGAACACGATGCTGGTGGTGCAGCCGTGCGGGCTGCTCTCGGCGCTCGTGGCGCTGTTCGAACAGTCCTGGAACAACGCCCTTCCGTTCCACGGCCGCACCACCCGCCCGGCCGGGCTCTCACCGGCCGACCGGCGGCTGCTGCGGCTGCTCGCCGGGGGCGCGGGCGACGAGGTCATCGCCCGCGAACTCGGGGTCAGCCGCCGCACCCTGTTCCGGCGTCTGCAGATCCTGATGGCGCGTCTCGGCGCCGCGAACCGCTTCCAGATGGCGCTGCAGGCACAGCGCTCCGGATGGCTGTGAACCCTTCGGGGAGACCCCGACGGCGCCTGCCGGAAACTTGCACATTGTGTGCGTGATGCGGACCGGGTCTCCTCGACGGCTTCGCGGGCCGGTGCGGTGCGGGTGCCCTTCTGCCGGAGTGCGCCCGTTTCCTCCCGTGGGGCTCCACGGCCTGCGGAATCTGTTACTCCGTTCTGCGGAGAAGCTGTCGCCATTCGGTGAATCTAGCTGCACGCGGGGTCGTCCGGGGTCCACGAACGGCGCTGAATAGGCGTCAACGCAATTGGCTCGGTTACCCGTTCGCATGCTTTGATCTGCGGCGCCGCGGTAATTCGGATTCCCCCCACTGAGATGAAAGGTGCGCTTCATGCGTAACGACCTCGAGACCCGTGTGATCGACGACGCCGAGCTGGACGCCGTGTCCGGCGGTGTCATCAGCGTCAACGGCGGCCTCGTCGGCGCCGTGTCGGGCGACGTCAACACCGTCCTCGGCGCCGTCGGCTCCCTGCAGACCGTGGCGAACGTCGAGGGCCTCGTGAGCGGCGTCCCCGGCCTGGCCCAGGGCATCACCGGCGTGCAGGTGAACGCCGGCCTCGGCGTCGCCGGCCTCTGAGCGACCCCGCGGTCGTGAACCCCGGGGCCTTCCCCGCCCCGGGGTTCACACCCCCTTCCCGGACGCCCGGCCGCCGGAGCGCGGGAAATGCAGTCGAAGGAATTGGTTCATGCAGTTTCGCCAAAAGGCGCTTTCCAAGCTGCAATCGCCCGAAGAACTCGATCTTCCGGTGCGCTTCGCGCGCCCGCAGGGGCGCCTCGTGCTGGCCGTGACCGTCCTCGTGACGGCCGTCGCCGCCTTCTGGGCGTTCACCGGCACGGTGACCTCGGAACTGAGCGCGCCCGGCATCCTCACCCATCCCGAGGGCCGCTATCTGCTGCAGACCCCGGTCGCCGGACAGGTGACCGAGGTGCTCGTCGCCGAGGGCAGGGCGGTCTCCGCCGGGCAGCCGCTCCTCGTGGTCCGCACCGAGCAGGGCGACCGTCCCGTACGCGCCGTGGCCGCCGGCCGGGTGACCGCGCTGTTCGCCCGCACGGGCACCGTCGTGACGACCGGCGCCGACGTGGCGACCGTCGAACGCGTCACCGGCCCCGAGGACCCGCTGGTCGCCGTCCTGTACGTGCCGGCCGGCGGCGACGCCTCCTCGATCCGGGTGGGGGCCTCCGTCGACCTGAGCGTCCGGTCCGTCGCGCGCGACCGGTACGGGGTGCTGCGCGGCCGGGTCACGGCGGTGGGCAGCGCCCCCCGGACACGCGCGCAGATCGGCGGCTTCCTCGGTGACGACGGGCTCGCGGCCGAGTTCACCCGGCAGGGCAGCCCGGTGGAGGTCCTGGTGTCCCTGAAGCGCTCCACCGCCACCGCGTCCGGCTACGCGTGGTCGTCCGCGGACGGCCCCCCGTACGCCGTCGACTCCGGCACCACCGTCTCCGGCTCCGTCCACCTCTCCTCGCAACGCCCCGTCGACTGGCTGCTCCCGTGAACCCGCGCAAGAAGACCTCCCGCACCCGGCCCCGCCCGGCCCCCCGCGGCCGCTCGATCCCGCGCCGCAGGCCACGGACCGTACGCACCCCCACCGTGCTGCAGATGGAGGCGGTCGAGTGCGGCGCCGCCGCCCTCGCCATGGTGCTCGCGCACTACGGCCGCTTCGTGCCGCTGGAGGAGCTGCGCATCGCGTGCGGCGTCTCGCGGGACGGCTCGCGCGCGAGCAACCTGCTGAAGGCGGCGCGGAGTTACGGGCTACAGGCCAAGGGCATGCAGATGGACCTGGCGGCACTCGCCGAGGTCGCCGCCCCGGCCGTGCTGTTCTGGGAGTTCAACCACTACGTCGTCTACGACGGGATGGGCCGGCGCCTCGGCCGCCGGGGCGTGTGGATCAACGACCCCGGCAAGGGCCGTCGGTTCGTGCCCATGGAGGAGTTCGACCCGGCCTTCACCGGCATCGTGCTGGTCTTCGAACCGGGCCCCGCCTTCCGGCGCGGCGGCCGCAGACCCGGCGTCCTGGGCGCCGTGCCGGGCCGGCTGCGCGGCACGTCGGGCACGATGGCGGCGGCCGTGCTGTCGAGCCTCCTGCTGGTGGCCGTCGGTGCCTGGGTGCCCGCGCTCAGCCGGACGTACATCGACATGTTCCTCATCGGCGGGCGGTCCTCGCTGCTGGGCACGCTGTTCGCGGCGATGGCGACCGCGCTGGTGCTCACGGCGGCGCTCACCGCCCTCCAGCAGGCCAACCTGCTGCGCGGACGCATCGTCTCCTCGACCCTGGGCGGCGCCCGCTTCCTGCGGCATCTGCTCCGGCTGCCCGTCGCCTTCTACGCGCAGCGCAGCCCGGCCGACCTGGTCCAGCGGCTGCGGTCCAACGACGCGGTCGCCGAGACCCTGGCGCGCGACCTGTCGGCGGCCGGTGTGGACGCGGTCGTGGTGCTGCTGTACGCGGTGCTGCTGTGGACGTACGACCCGCAGCTGACCGTCGTCGGCATCGGCGTCGCGCTGCTCAACGTCGTCGCCATGCGGATCACGATCCACGTCCGGGCCACCGGCACCCGCAAACTGCGCGCCGAGAGCGCCCGGTTGACCAACACCTCGTACAGCGGTCTGCAGCTCATCGAGAACATCAAGGCCACCGGCGGCGAGAGCGGCTTCTTCCGCCGCTGGTCGGGGCAGCACGCGGTCACCCTCGACGTGCAGCAGCGGCTCGGCGTACCGAGCGCGTGGCTCGCGGTCGTCGCCCCCACGCTCGCGGCGCTCAACAGCGCGCTCATCCTCATGATCGGCGGACTGCGGGCGGTCGAGGGGCATCTGACGGTCGGTCTGCTCGTCGCATTCCAGGCCCTCGTCACCGGCTTCACCGCGCCCATCACGCGGCTCAACGGCGTCGCCGGCCGGATCCAGGACTTCGCCGCCGACGTCACCCGGCTCAAGGACGTCGAGAACTTCCCCGTCGACCCGGTCCACACCCGGCGCGACCCCGGCGGGGCCCGCCGGCTCACCGGTCATGTGGAGCTCGACCACGTCACCTTCGGCTACAGCCCGCTCGACGCGCCGCTGCTCAAGGAGTTCTCGCTCGCGGTCGGTCCCGGGCAGCAGGTCGCCCTGGTCGGCGGCTCCGGCAGCGGCAAGTCCACCGTCTCCCGGCTGATCGCGGGCCTGTACGCGCCCTGGGAGGGCGCCGTACGCGTCGACGGGATGCGCGTGGAGGACATCCCGCGCGGGGCGCTCGCCGCGTCCGTGTCCTTCGTCGACCAGGACGTGTTCCTCTTCGAGGGCACCGTCCGGGACAACATCGCCCTGTGGGACCCCTCGGTGCCCGACGAGGCGGTCGTCGCCGCGCTCGCCGACGCCGCCGTCCTGGACGTCGTCTCCCGGCGCCCCGGTGGCATCCACAGCCGGGTCGAGCAGGACGGCCGGAACTTCTCCGGGGGCCAGCGCCAGCGGCTCGAGCTCGCCCGGGCGCTGGTCCGCGACCCCAGCGTGCTCGTCCTCGACGAGGTGACCAGCGCGCTGGACGCGGTCACCGAGCGGGAGGTCATCGACAACCTGCGGCGGCGCGGCTGCGCGTGCGTGGTCATCGCGCACCGGCTGAGCACCGTCCGCGACAGCGACGAGATCCTGGTCCTCGACCGGGGCACGGTCGTCGAACGCGGCCGCCACGAGCACCTGGTGGCGGCGGGCGGCCCGTACGCCGAGCTGGTCAAGGAGCACTGAGGTGACGACCCCGCACCCCGCCACGACTCCCCCGGTCCCGGCCGACGCCGACGTCCGGCCCGGCACGTACGACCCGGCCGTCCCGCAGGACCGGGCCGACCCGCACGACCCCGTGGTCGCCGCGCTCGGCGGGCTCGGCACCGGAATCGACGGCTCCGGCCTGCGCAGCCTGTCCCTGGAAGGGCCGTCCGTGCTGTGGCTCGTCGTGCACGGCGCCCTCGACCTGTTCGCCGTCGACGCCGGCCGGCGCGGCGCCTGGCACTTCCTCGGCCGCGCCGAGGCGGGCGCGCTCCTCCTCGGCCCCGCCGCGGGCCCCCACCACACCCTGGTGGGCCGACCCTCCCGGGAGTGCCTGCTGCGCCGCGTGGAGCTGAGGGAGCTGCACCCGTCGGCGTACGAGCAGCCGGGGCACCCGGGCCATCGGCCCGCCGACGCCTGGCAGGCGGACACCTGGCGGACCGACACCTGGCGGACCGGGCAGTGGACCGACGGGCAGTGGACCGACGGACAGGGGGCGGGCGGCCAGTGGTACGGGGGCCAGTGGTACGGGCCGGACGCCGCCGCGCCGGCCGCCCTGAGCCCACTGGAGAGCGCCTTCGCGCTCGGCATCGGGCGCGGCCTCCGCGTGCTGTACGAGGCCCCGCTCGGCGGGGCTGCCGGCGCCTCGCCGCACGGGACCGACGACGACGTCGTGTGGATGGCGATCGCGCCCGGCAGCGTGCGCTACGGCGCCGCCTACGAGGCGCAGGCGGCGGGGACCCTGCTGGTCGACGCGACGATGTGGCAGGGCATGGTCGAGCAGCAGTACCGGCTGCTGTACGCCCTCGACCACTGGATCGAGGAGCGCGAGCGCGCCCACGAGGACCGGACGGCCGCGGGGCTCGCGGCGGGCCGGGCGGCCGGCAGCGAGGCGGACCGCGCGCTGCTCGACGCGATCGGGCGGGCCGGCCGGGGCGCCCGGCGGGGCGGCGGCGCCGACGCGACGCTCGCCGTGTGCCGGCTGGTCGCGGGCGACGCCCGGATCGCCCTGTCCGCGACGGTCGGGCCGGGCGCCGACGACCGGACCGACCCTGTCGAGGGCATCGCGCTCGCCTCGCGCCTGCGCACCCGGACGGTCGGGTTGCGGGGACGCTGGTGGCGCGAGAACTGCGGCCCGCTGGTGGGCCGGCGCGAGGAGGACGGGACGCCGGTGGCGCTGCTGTGGCGGCGCGGCGGGTACGTGGCGGTCGAACCGGGAGGCCGGCGGGAGCGGATCGACGGCCGGAACGAGGGCGACTTCGCATCGCGGGCCGTGATGTTCTACCGCCCGCTGCCCGAGGGCCGGCTGAGTCTGCCGCGACTGGTGCGGTTCTGTGTGCGGGGCAACCGCCCGGAGCTGCGCGACCTGCTGCTCGGCGGTCTCGTCTCCGTCGTCCTGGGGGCGACGGTGCCCGTGGCCACGGGCCGGATCCTCGGCGAGTTCGTGCCGGCCGCGGAGAACGACCTGATCGTGCGGACCGCGCTCGCGCTGGTCGCGGCCGCCGTGGTCGGCGCCGCGTTCCTGCTGCTGCAGAACGTCGCGCTGCTGCGCATGGAGGGTCGGATCGAGGCCACCTTGCAGCCGGCCGTCTGGGACCGCCTGCTCCGCCTCCCGGCGACGTTCTTCACGGGCAGGTCGACGGGCGAACTGGCCAACGCGGCCATGGGCATCAGCGCGGTCCGGCGGATGCTGTCGGGCGTCGCGCCGGTCTGCCTGCAGGCGGTCACGGTCGGCGTGATGAACCTGGTCCTGCTGCTCGTGCACAGCGTGCCGCTGGCGCTCGTGGCCTTCGCGATGCTGCTCGTCGTGGGCGCGGTGTTCCTGGGTCTCGGGCTGTGGCAGCTGCGCTACCAGCGGCGCCTGATCGAGCTCGGCAACCGCCTCGACAACCAGGCGTACCAGACCCTGCGCGGGCTGCCCAAGCTGCGCGTGGCGGCGGCCGAGAGCTTCGCGTACGCCGCCTGGGCGCGGGAGTTCGCCCGGACCCGGGTGCTCCAGCAGCGGGTGGGGCGGATCCAGAACACGCTCGCCGTGCTGAGCGCGGTGTGCCTGCCGCTGTGCACCCTGGTGATGTTCGTGCTCCTGGCCGGCCCGGCCCGCGGCAGCATGTCCGCGGCCGGGTTCCTCACCTTCAGCACCGCCCTGACGATGCTGCTGTCCTCGGTCACCCAGCTGACCGGCGCCCTGCTGTCGGTGGCGGCGGTCCTGCCCGTCTTCGAGCAGGTCGAGCCGATCCTGAGCGCGGCGCCCGAGGTGCGCGACGGCGCGGCCCGACCCGGCGTGCTGACCGGCGCGCTCGAGGCCAGGCAGCTGTCGTACCGCTACGCGGAGGACGGGCCGCTCGTCCTCGACGGCGTCGATCTGCGGGTGGCGCCCGGGGAGTTCGTCGCGATCGTCGGGGCCAGCGGCTGCGGCAAGTCGACGCTGCTGCGGCTGCTCATCGGCTTCGACCGGCCGACGGAGGGCAGCGTGCTGTACGACGGGCAGGACCTCGCCGCCCTCGACCAGGCGGCCGTCCGACGCCAGTGCGGGGTCGTCCTGCAGAACGCCCAGCCGCTGTCCGGCTCGATCCTCGACTGCGTGCGCGGCGCCGAGGACTTCACCCTGGAGGAGGTCGCGGAGGCCCTCGCGCTCGCCGGCCTCGCCGAGGACGTCCAGGCCATGCCGATGGGGCTGCACACGATGCTCTCGGACGGCGGCGGCACCGTCTCCGGCGGCCAGCGCCAGCGTCTGATGATCGCCCGCGCCCTCATCCGCAAGCCGCGTGTCCTCTTCCTCGACGAGGCCACGAGCGCCCTCGACAACGAGGCCCAGCGCGTGGTCATCGAGTCCACCCGAGCCCTCCGCGCGACCCGCGTCGTCATCGCCCACCGCCTCTCCACGATCATGGACGCGGACCGCGTGATCGCGATGGCGGACGGGCGCGTCGTCCAGCAGGGCCCCCCTGCCGCACTCCTCGCCGACCCGGACGGCCTGTTCCACGAACTGGTACGGCGCCAACTGCGGTGACGGCACCGCGGCCGCCGATGAGACGATCATCGGCATGACTCTTCCCCAGCCCGACGACCTCACGTCCCTCGTCCTGCGCACCGACTTCGCCGACGACCAGGCCTGGGCCGCTGCGTGCGGCGCTCGACGCGCTGGACAGCCATCCGCACGCGACCTGCGTGAGCGACGCGCGCTTCGCGGAGGTGGAGGTGCCGGGGCTGGCCGCGGTGGACCGCGCCGCCGGGGAGGACGAGCGGGTGTTCCACCTGTTCCTCGCGGACACCGCCGCCCTCGCCGACCCCTCGTACCCCCTGCTCGCCGTGGATCTGGCGGACGACCCGGGGCGGACGTTCCGGGTGCCGGTGCGGTGGTTCGCCGACGTGTCGGCGAACCTCAGCATCGCCAACATGGATTTCGCCGAGTTCGCCGACGCCGCCGACGACGACGGCGGGACCTTCCGCGGCTTCCGGGACGCGTAGGGGCTCAGCCCACCCCCCGCGTGCGGAACTGGACGCTGATGCGGGGGCCTACGGCGCGGGTGGTCTTGGGGACGGCGTGTTCCCAGGTGCGTTGGCAGGAGCCGCCCATGACCAGGAGGTCGCCGTGGCCCGAGGGCAGGCGAAGGGCGACCGGGCCGCCGCCGCGCGGGCGGAGGGCGAGGTCGCGGGGGTCTCCGAGGGCGAGGATCGCGACCATCGTGTCCTGGGTGGCGGAGCGGCCGGTGCGGTCGCCGTGCCAGGCGACGCTGTCGCGCCCGTCGCGGTAGAGGCAGAGGCCGGCCGTGACGAAGGGCTCGCCGAGCTCGCCGGCGTAGTGGGTGCCGAGCGCGTCGCGGGCCTCGACGAGCGCGGGGTGCGGGAGCGGGGCGCCCTCGCGGTAGTACGCGAGGAGGCGGGGGACGGCGACGACGTTGTCGTACATCCGGCGCTCCTCTGCCTGCCAGGGCACGCCCGTGACGAGCTCCTGGAACAGCGCGTCGGCGCCGTGCAGCCAGCCGGGCAGGTGGTCGACCCAGGCGCCGTCGCCCAGCTCCGTGCGCCGGACGCCCTCCAGGGAGCCGGGGCCGATGTCGGTTCCCTGGTCGAAGAGGGACCCCTGGAGGCCGGGGAGGTCCGGGATGCCGGGTCGTGCCGCTGTCATGACGACCAGCCTACCTCGCCATTCGAACATGTGCGCTAATCAGTGCGGCAGCAGGTGCCGGTGGCTCCGGGGATGGGCGGCCAGGAAGTCGTCGAAGGACTGCGGCGGGTGGCCGGTGAGGGTGCGGACGTCGTCGGACACGTCGTCCATCTCGCCGACGGCCACCGCCTCGTACGAGGTCACCCAGCCCTCCACCTGCCAGTCGGGCGCCTCGTAGCGGGCGCGCGAGGCGTAGGCCTGGTCGCGCGTCTCGGGGACGTAGGTGACCGTGCGCCCGGTCGCCCTGCTCAGCGCGGCGGCGACCTCGGCGAAGCTCAGCGCCTCCGGGCCGGTCATGTCGTACGTGGCGCCGTCGTGCTCGTGGCCCGGGGCGAGCAGCACCGCCGCCGCCGAGTCGGCGACGTCGTCGTGGGTGACGGCCCCCACCCGGCCGTCCCCGGCCGGGCCGCGCAGCACGCCCTCGGGTGACGCCATCGCGGCAAGATCGGCCTGGTAGGTGCTGTCGCGCAGGAAGGTGAAGGCCACGCCGGTGGAACGGATGTGCTGCTCGGTGTGCCAGTGGTCGCGGGCGAACGTGAAGGTCGCGTGGGGCGCGGCATTGAGGTACGAGAGGTAGACGATCCGCCGCACCCCGGCGGCGACGGCGGCGTCCACGGCGGTGGCATGGGTCCTGACCCGGCCCGGCCCCTCGTGCGCGGAGACGAGGAAGAGCGCGTCCACACCGTCGAGGGCGGCCCGCATGGCGTCCGCGTCGTCGTAGGACGCCGTCCTCGTGTCGTCGGCCGGCAGCGCCGCCAGCTTCTCCGGGTCGCGCCCGAGCGCGCGCACCGGGGCCCCCGCGTCGACGAGGCGGCCGGTGACGCGGCGGCCGATCCGGCCGGTGGCGCCGGCGACGGCGAGGAGTGCGCTCATGCGGTGCTCATTTCTCGATGAAGAGGAGGTCCTCCGAGGCGTGGGTCATCAGGACGGTCCCACCGTTGACGACCCTGACGACATGATGCAGGCCGACCAGTTCGTCCGAGGGGTTCGGCGCCAGGATGCGGAACCTGTCCATGGCTCCACCCAGGTACGCGGGGAAGGAGTCCAGCGTGGTGCCGCCGAGGGACAGGTACTCCTTCAGGCGGCGGAAGAGCTTGGGCAGGATGACGGCCTCGTCGGTGATCGAGGTCATGCCGATGACCTTCGCCCCGCGCAGGGTGACGTCGACCGTCTCGCCGTTCGCGTCGCGCCGCCACACGCCCCTCCCGGGCGCCGCCTTCGCCTGCAGGGCGGCCACGGCCAGCTCCTCGCGCAGCTCCCTGGGCAGACCGGAGTAGAACATGGGGTAGGCCAGGCCCTGGGTCAGCATGTGATGGTTGGCCGTCTCCCGCAGGAGCTCCTTGGACACGTTGAGCTCGTAGCCGCTGGGCCCGGGCGGGGCGCCCCGGCCGACGAACGCCACGCAGCGCCCGTAGGCGTCGGTGCCGCTGGTGAGGATGTAGCCCGGAACCGTCTCGGGTATCGCGGAGATGTTCTCCAGGCCGGGCTTCTTGGGGTCGGGAACGCGCCGGATGTCGCGGAAGCCGAGCCACTTCAGCAGCGCGTTCGTCGCGGCGTCCCCCAACTCACGCGGCTGCCGGGCCAGTTCCCCGTAGACCCCGTCGTAGTGGGTTTCCAGCGCGTCGACGCCTTCGAGACGCACGCTGACGCGGCCGTCCCACGCGGGCTCCGGCTTCTCGCATCCCCGGACGAGCTTCCACTCGCCCACGTAGTCGGGAGTGAACGGGAGCGTGTCCCCGTCGGGGCTGGTACGGCCGGAAAGATGGAAGGATCCCTTGATCAGCAGCATGGGCATGGTCGCTCCCAAGGTCGCAGCATGGAAGGGAACCGGCTCCCTTCCATGCTGCGACGGCCCCGGCACGACCGCCATCGGAACGGTGCCGCACGCGGTGTTCACGAACTCCCCGCGGCGTGCGCGCCGGTCTGCCGCGTCACGGGGTCCGGTCGGGCGACAGCGTGTACGTACGGGAGGACGTGTAGAAGTCCAGTGCGGCCCGGCCCTGTTCGCGCGGGCCGTAGCTGGAGGCCTTGGCGCCGCCGAACGGCAGGTGGAAGTCGACTCCGGTGGTGGGGGCGTTGATCCGGATCATGCCGGTGTCGAGCCGGTCGAGGCCGTGCAGGGCGGCGCTCAGGTCGGCGGTGTGGACGGAGGTGACGAGGCCGTAGCGGGCCGCGTTGGTGATCCGCACGGCGTGATCGAGGTCGCGGGCGGGAAGCAGCGCGGCGACGGGGCCGAAGACCTCCTCGCGCAGGAGCCGGTGTCCTGCGGTGACCTTCTCGACGAGGGTCGGCGCCGCGTACCAGCCGGAGGCGTCGGGCACGGTGCCGCCGGCGAGGACGGACAGGCCCTGCCACGCGGCGGCGGCGTCGGCGCGGGCGGCCTCGGTGATGAGCGGCCCGCACACGGTCGCCCCCTCGGCGGGGTCGCCGACCGGCACGGAGCGCAGCGCCTCGGCGAGGGCCTCGCGCAGCGGTTCGAGGGCGGCGCCGACGGCGACCACGCGGCTCGTGGCGGTGCACTTCTGGCCGGCGTATCCCGCGACGGAGGCGGCGATGTGCGCCGCCGCGCGGGCGATGTCGGCGTCGGGCAGCACGACGGCCGCGTTGAGGCCGCCCATCTCGGCCTGCACCGGGATGCCCCGGGCGGTGGCGGAGCGGACGACGGCCCGGCCGACGGCGGAGGAGCCGGTGAAGGAGACGACGTCGGCGGCGGAGACGAGCGCACCGCCCTCGGTGGCGCCGCCGGGCAGGGCGGTGAACACGCCTCCGGGCAGGACCTGTTCGACGATCTCGGCGAGCCGCTGGGCGCAGGCGGTGGCCTCGGGGGCGGGCTTGAGGACCACGGCGTTGCCTGCGGCGAGCGCCGGGGCGGCCTTCCAACTGGGAATGGCGAAGGGGAAGTTCCACGGCGTGATCAGTCCGGCGACGCCGTGCGGGCGCCTGCGGGTGAGCAGCAGGCCGGGGCCGGTCGCGGTGTCGTGGACGGCACCGGTGGGCTCGTAGGGGGCCTGGGCGTAGTAACGCCAGATGGCGACGGTACGGGCGATCTCGGCATGCGCCTCGGTCAGCGGCTTGCCGACCTCGCGCACGGCGAGCGCGGCGAGTTCGGCCCCCGCGGCCTCGACGGCGGCGGCCACGGCGCCCAGGGCGGCGGAGCGGGCGGCCGCCCCGCCGGCGGCCCAGCCGGCCTGGGCGGCGCGCGCCTGTTCGACCGCGTCGGCCGCGGCGAAGGCGCCGGGGGCCGGCATGTGGACGAGGACGTCGGCCGGGTCGGCGGGGTTGCGGGAGATGACGGTCATGCGACGAACCTTCTCTGTGGTGTCCGAGGGCTTGCGCAGTACAATTTCACATTACTATTTTACGGGTCACATTTTCAGTCCACGCCACCCTCGGCGCCCCGCGCCCCGAGGCTCCGGCCCGCGGCTGCCCGAACTCTGCACTCGGAAGTGACTCCTGATGGACAAGCACACCCGAAACGCCCTTGCCCTGGCCGTGCTGACGGCCCTCACCCTCGGCGCCTCCGGCTGCTCCGGCTCGGGCGGCGGCGCCGCGGGCAGCGGTCGCACCGGCGCCAACCCCGCGACCGGCAACAACGGCAGGATCGTGGGCGGCACCCCGGTCAAGGGCGGCACCCTCAACGTGCTGTCCAACCAGGACTTCACCCATCTCGACCCCGCCCGCAACTGGGTGATGGGCGACATGGACTTCGGCACCCGCCTGCTCTACCGCACCCTGCTCACCTACAAGGCCGAACCGGGCGTCAAAGGCGGCGAGTTGACCCCCGACCTCGCCGAGGACCTCGGAACCTCCTCCAACGGCGCCAGGACCTGGACCTTCCGACTGAAGAAGGGCCTGAAGTACGAGGACGGCTCCCCCGTCACCGCGCAGGACGTGAAGTACAACGTGGAGCGCTCCTTCTCCCCCGACCTGCCCGGCGGCCCCGACTACGCCGCCCGCTACCTGGCCGGCGCCGAGGGCTACCAGGGACCCGCCGGCGGCCGGCACCTCGACTCGATCAGGACCCCCGACGACCGGACCATCGTCTTCGAACTCCGCACGCCCTTCGCCGAGTTCCCCTACGCGACGGTGCTCCCCACCTTCGCTCCGGTCCCCAAGTCCCAGGACAGGGGCCCCCAGTACGACAACCGCCCCTTCTCCTCGGGGCCGTACAAGATCGAGTCGTACGCCCGGGACAAGCAGCTCACCCTGGTCCGCAACCCGCACTGGGACGCGGCCACCGACACCGTGCGCAAGGCCTATCCCGACCGGATCGTCGTCACGATGGGCCTCAAGGCCAACCAGATCGACGACCGGCTCGTCGCCGCCACCGGCACGGACGCCTCCGCCGTCCCCTGGGACAAGCTCCGCCCGGAGAGCACCCCGAAGGTCCTCACCGAGCCCGACGTCCGGGCCCGGCTCCTCGCCGAGTCCACCAACTGCACCGAGATGGTGCAGATGCACACCGGCCGTGCCCCCTTCGACGACGTACGGGTGCGCAAGGCCGTGCAGTACGCCCTCGACCGTGAGGCCGTCCTCACCGCCTCCGGCGGCCCGGCGCTCAACGACCCGGCCTCCGCGCTCATGCCCGGCTCACTCTTCACCGGCGGCAAGCAGCCCGACACCCTGAAGATCCCGCTCACCGGCGACGTGGAGAAGGCCAAGCAGCTCCTCAAGGAGGCCGGCAAGCCCGGAGGCTTCAGCACCCGGATCACCGTCTCCAACGGGGACAAGGGCGTCGCCGAGGCGGTCCAGCAGTCCCTCGGCCGCGCCGGGATCACGGTCGTCATCGAGACCGTCGACCCGTCCGCCTTCTACGACACCATCGGCGACACCAAGAACCGCACCGACCTCGTCTACACCGGCTGGTGTCCCGACTACCCCTCCGGCTCCACCTTCCTGCCCTTCGTGTTCGACGGGCGCTACATCAAGGAGAAGGGCAACTCCGGAAACCACTCCCTCTTCCGCGACCCGGCCACCATGAAGCGCATGGACGAGATCGCCGCGATGACGGACGCCGCGCGGGCGAACAAGGCCTGGCAGGAGCTCGACGGACAGATCCTCGCCAAGGCCCCCACCGCACCCGCCGTCGTCGAGCGCCGGCCGCTGCTCGTCGGCCCCAACATCGCCGGCGCCTTCGGCCACTCCTCGTACGGCGGTCAGCTCGACTACGCCACGGTCGGCCTCAAGGACCCCGCGAAGAGCGGAAGCTGATCCACCGCCATGACCACCACCACCGTTCCCGCACCGGCCGCGAAGCGGCCCCCGGCCCCGACGGGGCCCTGGCGGCTCGCCCGGGCCGAGCTGCGCCGCCGGACCTCCGCCCTGGTCGCCCTCGGCGTCGTCGCCCTCTTCGCCCTCGTGGCACTGACCGCGCCGCTGCTCAGCGCCCTGGGCGGCTGGCGCCCCGACGAGTTCGACAAGTCGGCCGTCGACCCGTACCTGGGCGGACTGCCGCTCGGACCGCTCGGCGGAATCTCCGCCGAGCACTGGCTCGGGGTCGAGCCCGTCACCGGTCGCGACCTGTTCGCCCGGGTCGTGCACGGCGCCCAGGTCTCCCTGCTCATCGCCTTCGCCGCGACCGCGATCGTGGTCGTCGCCGGGGTCGCGGCGGGCGTCGCGGCCGGCTACTTCGGCGGCCGCGTCGACAGCGTCCTGTCGCGGCTCATGGACCTCACCATGTCCTTCCCCTCCCTCATCTTCATGATCGCGATGATGTCGGTGGCCAAGGACGTCAACCGGATCCTGCTCATGACCCTGGTCATCGGCCTGTTCGGCTGGCCCGGCATCGCTCGTATCGTGCGGGGGCAGACGCTCTCCCTCAAGCACCGCGAGTACGTGGACGCGGCCCGCGTCAGCGGGGCCTCGGACTGGCGCATCCTCACCCGCGACGTCCTGCCCGGAGTGGCCGGCCCCGTCATCGCGTACACCACCCTGATCGTCCCCGGGATGATCGCCACCGAGGCCGCGCTCAGCTACCTGGGCGTCGGGGTCCGCCCGCCGACCCCCTCCTGGGGGCAGATGATCGCCGAGAGCGTCGCCTTCTACGACACGGACCCCATGTACTTCGTGGTGCCGAGCCTCTGCCTGTTCCTCACCGTCCTCGCGTTCACGCTGCTCGGTGACGCGCTGCGGGACGTGTTCGACCCGCGGGGAGGCCGGACGTGATCGTCTACCTCGGGCGACGGCTCCTCGGAGTGCTCGGCGTCCTCGTCGCCGTGGCCGCCATCACCTTCGTCATCTTCTACGTGCTGCCCTCCGACCCGGCCGCGGCCGCGTGCGGCAAGTCGTGCAGCACCGAGCGGCTCGCCGCGATCCGCGCCCACATGGGCCTCGACCAGCCGCTGTGGCGCCAGTTCGGCGACTTCGTGACCGGCATCTTCACCGGGCGCACCGTCGGCAGTGGCCCGTACGCGCTGCGCTGCGACTTCCCGTGCCTGGGCTACTCGTACGAGAACAGCCAGCCCGTCTGGGACCTGCTCGTCGACCGGCTGCCGGTCTCCGCCTCGCTCGCCGTCGGCGCGGCCACGATCTGGCTGGCGCTCGGCCTGGGCGCCGGGATCACGGCGGCCCTGCGCAAGGACACCCTCACCGACCGGGCGCTCATGGTCGGTGCGGTCGCCGCCGCCTCGCTGCCCGTCTACTTCACCTCGGTGATGCTGATCTACGGACTGATCCGGGTGGCCGGCCTGCTGCCCTATCCGCAGTACGTGCCGTTCGGCACGGACCCCGTCTCCTGGGCGTCGAACCTGCTCCTGCCGTGGCTGGCGCTCGCGGTCCTGTACGCGGCCATGTACGCCCGGCAGAGCCGGAGTTCGATGATCGAGTCGATGGCCGAGCCGTACATCCGCACCGCGCGCGCCAAGGGTCTGCCACGGCGGACCGTGGTGGTCAAGCACGGCCTGCGGGCCGGGATGACGCCGATCCTCACCATCTTCGGCATGGACCTCGGCGGGCTGCTCGCGGGCGCGGTGATCACCGAGTCCATCTTCGGCCTGCCGGGTGTCGGTCGGCTCTTCTACGGGGCGCTCGCCACCGGCGACCAGCCGGTGATCCTCGGGGTAACGCTCCTCGCGGCCGCTTTCATCGTCGTCGCCAACCTGTGCGTCGACCTGCTCTACGCCGTCGTCGACCCGCGAGTGAGGTACTGATGTCCGACGCGATGACGACCGGTCCCGAGCCCCTCCTCTCGGTGCGGGACCTCACAGTGGTGTTCCCGACCCGGCACGGCCCGGTGCGCGCCGTGGACGCGCTCTCCTTCGACGTGCCGCGCGGCCGGACCCTCGGCATCGTCGGCGAGTCGGGCTCCGGGAAGTCCGTCACGTCTCTGGCGGTGCTGGGCCTGCACACCGGCGCGGAGGTCTCCGGCTCGGTCACCCTCGGCGGGCGCGAGCTGGTCGGGCTGTCCGAGCGGGAGCTGAACCGGCTGCGTGGCCGGCGGATGGCGATGATCTTCCAGGACCCGCTGTCCAGTCTGCACCCGTACTACACCGTCGGCGAGCAGATCGCCGAGCACCACCGGGTGCACTTCGGCTCCCGCCGTGCGGTCGCCCGTCGCCTGGCGGTCGACGCGCTCGCCGAGGTCGGCATCCCCGAACCCGGGCGGCGGGCCGGCGAGTATCCGCACCAGTTCTCGGGCGGCATGCGGCAGCGCGTCATGATCGCGGCTGCGCTGGTCTGCGAACCCGAACTGCTCATCGCCGACGAACCGACGACGGCGCTCGACGTCACCGTCCAGGCGCAGATCCTGGAGCTCATCGCCCGGGTGCAGCAGGACCGCGGCCTGGCCGTCGTCATGATCACCCACGACCTGGGCGTGGTGGCCCGGGTGGCCCACGAGGTCCTGGTGATGTACGGGGGCCGGGCTGCCGAACGGGCTCCGGTGGACGAACTGTTCGCGGCTCCCGCGCATCCGTACACCCGAGGGCTGCTCGACTCGCTGCCACGGCTCGACGACCGGGACGACACCCCGCTGCGGGCCGTCCCGGGCTCCCCGCCGTCCCTGCTCGACCCCGCGCCGGGCTGCGCGTTCGCGCCCCGCTGCCCGCGTCCGGCCCTCGGTCCCGAGGCGGAGCGGGAGCGGTGCGCGAGCGAGCGCCCGGTCCTCACGGGCCCCGCCGCCCATCCGGCGGCCTGCCACTTCCCCACGTACGAAGGCGTCGTCCGATGACCACACCGCGCACGTCCCCGCTCCTGTCCGTGCGGGACCTGACGATGACCTTCCCGGGGCGGGGCCGGCGGGCCGCCCGGGTGCGGGCCGTCGACGGCGTCTCCTTCGACATCGCGCGGGGCGAGACCCTGGGCCTGGTCGGGGAGTCCGGCTGCGGCAAGTCGACGACCGGCCGGATGATCGTCCGGCTGCTCGAACCGACGTCGGGCTCCGTCACGTACGACGGACGCGAGATCGGCCGGCTCCCGCAGCGGGATCTCAAGCCGCTGCGGCGCGAGATCCAGATGGTCTTCCAGGACCCGCACTCCTCGCTCAACCCACGTCGGACGGTGGCCCGGATCATCGCCGATCCGCTGCTGATCCAGGGCGGTTCGGCCGCCGCCGCGCGCGAACGGGCGGCCGAGCTGATGGAGCTCGTGGGCCTGATCCCCGAGCATCTGGACCGCTACCCGCACGAGTTCTCCGGCGGGCAGGCCCAACGCATCGGCATCGCACGTGCCTTGGCGACGGGGCCCCGTCTGGTGATCGCCGACGAGCCGGTCTCCGCGCTCGACGTGTCGGTCCAGGCGCAGATCGTCAATCTGATGGAGCGGCTCCAGGCCGAGCTCGGACTGGCCTATCTCTTCGTCGCCCACGACCTGTCGGTGGTGAAGCGGGTGTGCGACCGGGTCGCGGTCATGTACCTGGGCCGGATCGTGGAGATCGGGCCGAAGGACCGCGTCTACGGGGCTCCCGCCCACCCGTACACCCGGGCGCTGCTCTCGGCCGTACCGCTGCCGGACCCGGCGGCCGAGCGGGCGCGTGAGCGGATCACGCTGCTCGGCGACCCGCCGAGCCCGGCCGCGCCGCCGCCGGGCTGCACCTTCCATCCGCGCTGCCCGAAGGCCCGGGAGATCTGCCGGAAGGAGCCTCCCCTGCTGCGGATCACCGCGGCGGGGGAGGCGAGGGAGGTGGCCTGCCACTTCCCGGAGTCCGGCTGACCCGGAGCCGCGCTCCTGGGGGCGGTCGCTCGCCGGCCGGCCGTGAACCCGGCGGGGGTCTTCGTGAACCGCGAGTCGGTCCGGCTGTTGCCGGAGCGGTTCTCGACGACTCCGCCGCCGGGGCAACCGCGGTCGCGGTCGGCGGGCCAGAAGGCGAGCCGGGCGATGTGGCGGCTGTTCGCCCGGTCGC
Source organism: Streptomyces sp. NPDC051921 (assembly GCF_040680975.1). NCBI lineage: Bacteria > Bacillati > Actinomycetota > Actinomycetes > Kitasatosporales > Streptomycetaceae > Streptomyces > Streptomyces sp. NPDC051921. The sequence goes on along the minus strand of NZ_JBFAXU010000003.1, from coordinate 281,952 downwards.
GGACGCCCCGGCACGGACCGTCAGTTGGTCGCGGGCCGCAGTCGGTCGATGGGGTGGGTGTCCACGTAGGTCCCCAGCGCGTCGTCCTTGAAGGCCTGCCACAGGGTCGCGCAGCGCGCCCGGTCGAGGTGGACCACCGACTGCCCGCCCACCGTTCCGGTGCCCTTCACCGGGGCGTTCATGAAGGTCATGTCCCCTCCCCTCACCTCCCGCATGTTCCACACCAGTTGGCGCATCTCGTCGTCGCCGAAGCGCTCGTCGACGGACACCGTCTCGGTGAAGATGTCGAGGGTCTTCTTCAGCTGGAGCGGTTCCTTCAGGGACGCGGAACCCATCACCTTCTCCAGGAGCGTCCGCAGATAGTTCTGCTGCCGGTGGGTCCGGTCGAAGTCGCCGTTCGGCAGGTTCTTGCGCTCGCCGACGTAGGCGAGAGCCTGCTCTCCGTTCATCTGCCGGCGCTCGCCGTCCGCCATGAGGATCTCGACGCCGCCCACGGCGTCGGTCAGCTTGCGGAATCCGTTCCAGTCGATCACGGCGAAGTGGTCCACGCGGACGTCGGTGAGCCGCTGCACCGTGTCGATCAGCAGCGGTGGGCCGCCCCAGGAGAAGGCCGCGTTCAACTTCGCCCGTCCCCGGCCGGGGACGTCGACCCAGGAGTCGCGCGGCAGCGACACGACGTAGGCGGCGGAGTGGTCGTCCGGGATGTGCACCAGCATCATCGCGTCACTGCGCTGGTCGCCGTACTTCCACAGCTTGCCCTTGGCGTCGCTGCCGGTCGTGGGGACGTCCGACCGCGAGTCCAGGCCCATGAGCAGGAAGTTCTGGCCGCCCTTGGAGGCGGCGGGCACCGGCGCGTTCGTGGGGAAGGTCTGCGGGATCCGCTCCACGCGGCCGGTGTAGTGCTGGTACGCCCAGTAGCCGACGCCGGCGGTGAGCAGCACGGCCGTGACGAAGAGGCCGAGCGCGCAGAGCAGCACGACCCGCGCCCGCGGGCGGCGCCGCCGGGCGGCCCCGGTGGCGGCGCCCGTCCCCGCGGCGGCCCCGGTGGCGGCGCCCGTCCCGGTCGCGTCCCGGGACCCGGTTCCGGCCGTGGGAGCGGGCGTCCCGTCGTCCGGCCCCGTCGCACCACGGGCCTGCGCCTGCGCCTGCGCACCCCGCTGCTCCGGTCCCGGCGCCTCCCCGCCGGACACCGACGAGGCCCTCTCCTCCCCGGCCTGCTGCTCCCCCGCCTGTTCGCGCGCGCTCATGGCTACGGCTCCCCCCTACGCTTCCCCACCCCGACTCGCCCCTCCCGGGGCCTACTTCGAGCCACCAGGATGCCCAAGATCGGCCGGTCGCGCGACGGGTCCCGGGAACCGGGTGGGAGCGGAACCGGACCCGGTGCCCGTGTGGACGGGACGGCGGGCGGCCGAGCGTAGGGGCATGTCATCAGCCCCTGTGAGAGGACGTGATCACCATGTCACGGATCCTGGGCCAGTTCGGCACCGACATCGCGCCGCACCTGCTGCGGTTCGCCGCCGATCGGGCGGAGGCCGGCGGCCGGGTGCTGCGCGGCGGCGGCTGGGCGCTCGCCGGAGAGCGGGCGAGCGCCGCCGGTGGCGTGGCGGCCGTCCTCACCGGTCGGCTCGACGTGCGGCTGCCGCTGCTGTCCCGGCTCGAAGCCGCCGGGCACGCGGTCGCCGAGCACGACCACGCGGCGCTGGTCCGGGCCGCTCACGAAGCGGACGGGCCGGAGTTCACCGAGCGTCTGCGGGGCGGCTACGCGGTGGCCGTCGCCGACACGCGTGGCGTGCCGCTCCTCGTGCTCGCCACCGACGACGCCGGGTCGGTGCCGCTCTACTACCACTGGGACCCGGTGCGCCGGATCGTGCGGTTCGCGACCGAACTCCCGGCCCTGATCGCCCTGCTGCCCGACCGTCCCTCGCTCAGGGAGCCGGGCTTCGACGCCTACCTCGCCGTGGGCGCCACGCTCGACGGGGCGACCGTGCTCGACGGCGTGCGGATGCTGCCGCCGGCCACGACCGCCGTGTGCGAACGGGGGCGTGACCTCCGGCTCGTCCGCCGTACCCCGGCGGGGACGCCGAAGGTGCCCGCGCCCGCACCGGGGCGCGAGCTCCTCGGGGAGCGGGCCCGGCGACGGGGCGCCGGGCCCGCGGCGGACGCGCTGCTCGGCTCGCCGGGCGGGGGCGCGGCCCTCCTGCGGGAGCTGGCCGGGTCGGACCTGCCGTCCGTCGGACCGGCCGCGGACGGCAACTCCGGGACGTCGGAACCGGCCGCTGCCGACCGCCCGGCCGCCGACCGGGCGCCGTACGGCGTGCCGGTACGGGACGCCGTGGGCGGAGCGCCGGACCGTCCTCCCGGGCCCCGGGACCGGGCCGGCTCCGACCCGCTCGACCGGCGTGCGGCCCGGGACCTGCCCGAGGTGCTGCCGGCGCTGGCCTGGCGCCTCGGGCTGCCCGAGGCCGACCCGGGCTCCCTCGTCGCGTACGCGGCCTACGGGACCGCGCGGCGGCAGGGTCTCGGGACGGTCCTCGCCTCCGACGCGGCCGATGTGGTGGTCGGCGGGCGGCGGCGCGTGGAACTCGCCGTCGGCGACTCCGCCCAGGACTGGGCGGCCCGCTACGTCGAGGCCCTCGCGCCGGTCCCCGCCGCGCACCGGACCCGGCTCTACAGCCGCGACTACGCGGCGTACCTCGCGGACCGCGGCGACGCGGCGGGGGGCCTGGCGGCGCGGCTCGGCACGGAGGCGGACCGCAGATCACGCCGGGCGGCCCTGACGGCCTTCGAGCTGGACGAACTGCTGCCGGCCCGCGGACTGCGGCGCACGGCCCATCTCGGAGCCGCGCACGGCGTCCGGGGCGTGCTGCCCTGGCCGACGCGCCGGTTGTGGGTGGCCGCCGAGCCGTACTCCACCGCGCACCCCACGGGCCCGGGACCGGCCCGGGCACTCTCCGGACTGCTGGTGCCGGGCGGCGCGCTCATGGACTTCGTCCGCGAGACGCTCGCTCCGTCCCGGCTCCGGGTCTCCGGGCTCTTGAGCCGGCGCTCGGTGGAGCGGCTGCTGGCCGCCCAGCTCGCCCGGCCGTCGGAGCGGCTGGCGCGGACCGTCTGGGCGCTCGTGATGTTCGAGCTGTGGCGGGAGGAGTACGGGGCGACCGTACGCCGCCCGGTCCGGCCGCCGGTCCGCGCGAAGAGCCCGGCCGATCTGCCGGCGCTCACCCGCCGGACGGTCGCCCTGTGAAGGATGGGGCGGAATGGGCCGGGGTGGGTCAGGGGCCTCATGTGCCCGGGACACCTCGGGGGTCACGATGAGACAGGAATCCGCCCCCTCGGAGCACCGACAGGAGGAGAGCAGAAATGAAGCGCAAGATCATCGGATCCGTGCTCGCCCTCGCGGCTCTCGCGAGTGCCGCGCTCTTCGGATCGAGGGCCGCACGTGCGACGAAGGGCGCCGGGCCCGGGCAGCCCTGCACACCGCACCACGTGCGGGACTGCCCGAAGTGCCCGCCGTAGTCCGGCCTGCAGGACCCGCGGCGCCCGCTGTCACCCGGCAGCGGGCGCTCTCCCGTGCGCTCGGCCATCGGGGCCCGCGCGCCCGACCGGCCGTACGCCCGTGCGCGCCACCGGCCGTACGCTCCACCGGCCCGCGCGCCCGACGGACTTACGCTCCACCGGCCCGTGCGCTCCACCGGCCGCGCGCGCCACGGGCCCTTGCGCCCGACCGGTCGCCCGCTCAGCCGGGCGTCGGCAGCTCCGTCGCGGGCGCTTTCGCCGCGGAGGCGACCGAGCAGGGCAGGAATGCGCGGATCCGGGTCCCGCGCCCGCCGCGCACGGGGGTGTCGACGGTGCACCGGCCGCCGATCTCGGCGGCCCGTTCGGCCATGGAACGCAGTCCCACCCCGCGGTGGTCCGCCTCGTGGCCGAAGCCGTCGCCGTCGTCCTCCACGGTGAGGACCAGCGCCTCGCCGTCGACCCGCACCCCGACCTCGGCGCGGGTGGCGCGCGCGTGCCTCATGACGTTGTTCAGGGCTTCGGCGGCGATCCGGTAGGCGGCCACCTCCACGGCGGCCGGCAGCGGAGGCAAGGGCGACGGTTCGAGGACGGCGTCCACGGTCGGCCTGGCGCTGTCGAACGAGGAGACGAGCTGGCGCAGCGCGCCGTCGAGGCCGAGTTCGCCGAGCGGAGCGGGGCCGAGCCGGTCGGTGATCCGCCGCACCTCCTTGATGGCCATGCCGAGGTCGTCCGAGACGTGCCGCAGCGCCTCGCGCAGGGTGTCCTCGGCGGGCATCCGGGCGGTGGCGTTCTCGACCCGCAGCCGGAGCCCGGCGAGCGCGGGGCCCAGGCCGTCGTGGATGTCGCGGCGCAGCCTGCGCCGTTCCTCCTCGCGGGCGGTGACGATCTGCTCCCGGCTGCTGCGCAGGTCTTCCTGGAGCCGCAGGGAGGCGACGGCGGGCGCGGCCTGGCTGGCGAGGGAGGACAGGATGCGGGTGTCCTGCTCGTCGAGTGACTGCTGGCCCTCGCGGGAGCTCACGGAGAGCCGGCCGACGACGGTGCCGTGGTGGAGCATGTCGAAGTGGTGCGGGTGCTCCCCGAGGCGCCCCGCGGCGGCCAGGGTCCGGAACCCGGCGCGGGTGTGCACGGTGAGGACGGCGGCCGGCAGGCGCAGGCTCTCCACGACGGTGGCGCACAGCGTGACCGGGATGTCCTGGGCGCTGCCGGCATGGCTGATGCGTTCGGCGAGGGTGTGCAGCACCTGATAGGGGTGCGCCCGGTCCCCGTAGTAGAGCCGGTCGATCACTCCCACGGCCCAGGCGACCAGGCGACGGAGTCCCGCCCCCATGAGGAAGGCGACCGCCACCAGGACCAGGATGTCGGCGTCGCGGCTGGGCGTGATGCCGCCGACCAGAGCGGCCACCAGGCCGACGTCGGCGGCGGTGAGCAGCGCCACGACGAGGAGTCCGGCGAGGACGCGCCGCGCGGAGCGGTTGATGCGCCAGGAGCCGGTGCGGACCACCACGTAGCTCACCGAAGCCAGCCAGAGGGCCGAGGCCACCACCCTCAGCCAGAGCATCGGCCACTGCCACTGGTCGTCGAGGTAGTACGCCACGCTCTGCGCGGCCGCCCACAGCAGGTAGGTGCCGAGCAGGAGCGAGAGGAGCCGCCGCGTCCGGCCGGGCGCGGCCCGACGGATCCGGTCGAGCAGCACGGCGCTGCCGACGGCGGTGAGGACGAAGTCGCTGATGTTCTGGGCCTCGGCGAGGTGGACGTCGAGAGCGGCGGAGGTCTCGGCCCACCAGCCGGAGGCCAGGGGGTTCGGCGCGCCGAACCGCTCGGGAGTGGCGGCGTAGGAGAAGGCCTGTGGGGCCACCCACACGGCCACGCCGGCCACGTACCACCACCATCGACGGGTGAGCCGGCCGTCGGGGAACCACAGCGGGAGGGAGTACCAGAGGGTGATCTTGACCCAGTTGGCGGCCGCCTCCAGGCCCAGTGCGGCGGCCCGCACGGGGGCGGTGGGGTGCTCCAGCCACATCGGGGCGGACACGGCGTAGGGCAGGATCGCGGCCATCCCGTACACGATGAGCACCCAGCCGACGGGGCGGCCGGGCCAGTGCGCGTGGATCAGGACACCGGCCGCCACGGCGGGCAGCCCGTACACGAGGACGCGGAGGGTCTGGGCGCTCTCCGCCACCCCGGGCGAGCCGAGGTTGACGAGCAGGTAGCAGACCCAGAGGCCGCTGAGGGCGAGGGTGACGGCCGCGCACAGGGCGGCGGCGGCCAGCTGGCGCTCGCCCTCCGCCCGGTGGGAACCCGACGGCGCGTTCTCACTCCATGCGTTCATATGCATACCTATAGTAATCGACATGACGGATGAAGGCTCCCAGGGCTCGGCCGCGTCCGCGGTGACGGTGCTCCTGGTGGACGACCACCCGATGTTCCTGGACGGCCTGCGCGGGGCGCTGCTGCCGGAGGACGGGTTCCGGGTGGTGGGCGAGGCGTCGTCGGCCGCGGACGCGGTCACGCTGAGCGCGCGGACCGCACCGCAGGTGGTGGTGCTGGACCTGGGGCTGCCCGACGCCTCCGGCATCGAGGTCACCCGGCGGGTGCTCAGCGACCGGCCGGAGACGCGGGTGCTCGTCCTGAGCATGTCCGAGGACGACGACAACCTCCTCGCTGCGGTACGCGCGGGGGCCAGCGGCTATCTCGTCAAGGGCGCGGGGCGCGAGGAGATCATCGGTGCGATCCGCACCGTGGCGGGCGGCGGCGCGGTGTTCGGACCGCGGATCGCCGAGCGGCTGCAGTCGTTCTTCGGGGCGCTCGCGACGGCGCCGGGACGGGAGGTGTTCCCCGACCTCACGCCGCGCGAGCTGGAGGTCCTGGACCTGCTGGCGAGCGGTCTCGACTACCGGCAGATCGCCCGCCGGCTGACCATCTCGGACAAGACGGTCCGCAACCACGTGACCAACATCTTCAGCAAGCTCCAGGTCAACGACCGGGCGCAGGCCATCGTCCGGGCCCGCAACGCGGGCCTCGGCACCGACGGGGCGGTCCCGCCCCGCCACGACTGACCCGCTCCCCATGGCGCCTCCTCCCGCTCGCGGCCGGTCTCGCGGCGCGTCTCACGGCGCGCCCGGCACGGCGTGGGCCGGCCCGGGCCCGTCGCCCTTCGCTCGGGCTCGTGGCCGGTCCTCCGGTTCGTGAGGAGTCAGCCTCCACCGCCCGGCGGGCCGGGCGCATGAGGCGGGTGGCCCGTTCGCGTCCCGGTGCGCACCGGGCTCCCCGCCCCGGTCGCGGTCGGGGCCGGAGCCGGGCCGGAGCCCCGGGTGCCCGGGTCGCCGGGACGCGGAGGGTGGACGCATGACGTCGCCCACCGCGCACCACTGGAGGCCCGAGATGTCCGGCACCGCACCGCAGCAGGGGTTCGCCGAGGCGGACGCGCTGCGCCGCCGCAACCGCCGCACCGTCGAGACGTACATGGAGACCTTCGGTCCGGAGCGGCTCCGCAGGCACGAGCTGTTCACCGAGGACGGCAGCGGCGGCCTGTGGACCAACGACACCGGCGCCCCGATCGAGATCCGGGGCCGCGACCGGCTCGCGGAGCACGCGGTGTGGTCGCTGCGCTGCTTCCCCGACTGGCGGTGGTACGGCGTGCGCGTCTTCGAGACGCAGGACCCGAACCAGTTCTGGGTGGAGTGCGACGGCCACGGCCGGATCCGCTTCCCCGGCTATCCGGAGGGGTTCTACGAGAACCACTTCCTTCATTCGTTCGAACTGTCCGACGGGCGCATCGTGCGCAACCGCGAGTTCATGAACCCGTTCGCGCAGCTGCGCGCCCTGGGCATCCCGGTGCCCTCGGTCCACCGCGAGGGAATACCGACATGAAGCCGAACACCGTGGTGGAAGACCTGCTGCACGAGATACGGGAGCGGGGCGCCGAGCAGCAGCCCGTCTGGCCCGACCCGGGGCAGACGCGGCGGGTCCGGGCCGCCCTCGCGGGCCGGCCGGCACTGGTGCGGTCCGAGGACCTGCGGGCGCTCGGGCTGCTGCTCGGCCGGGTGGCCGAGGGCGGAGCCCTGGTCGTCCAGGCCGGCGACTGCGCCGAGGACCCGGAGGAGCGGACCGCGGGGAGTGTGGGACGCCGGGTCGCCGTGCTCGATCTGCTGGCCGGGGAGCTGCGCACGGCCGGGCGCGGACCGGTGTTGCGGGTGGGCCGGATCGCCGGCCAGTACGCCAAGCCGCGGTCGAGCCGGTACGAGCGGGTGGACGGCCGTGAAATCCCTTCGTACCAGGGGCACATGGTCAACGGCCCCGAGCCCGACGTGGAGAGCCGGACCCCCGATCCGCTGCGCCTCCTGCTCGGCTACCTCGCGGCCGGGGACGTGATGGAGCACCTGGGCTGGCACGGGCACCCGGTCGCCCGTGGCCCCGAGCCCCCGGTGTGGACGAGCCACGAGGCCCTGCTGCTCGACTACGAGGTGCCGATGCTGCGCCGGGACGACGAGGGCCGGCTGTACCTGGGGACCACGCACTGGCCGTGGATCGGGAAGCGCACGCGCGCGGTCGACGGGGCCCACGTGGCGCTGCTCGCCCGGGTCGCCAACCCGGTCGCCTGCAAGGTCGACGCCGATCTGCCCCGGGACGAACTGCTCGCGCTGTGCGAGCGGCTGGACCCGGGCAGGACGCCGGGACGCCTGACGCTGATCGCCCGGATGGGCGCCGACCTGGTGGCCGACCGGCTGCCGCCGCTGGTCGCGGCGGCGAAGGCGGCGGGACACCCGGTGAGCTGGCTGTGCGACCCGATGCACGGCAACACCGTGCGGGCGGGCGACGGCACCAAGACCCGGGTCGTGCCCACCGTGCGACGCGAAGTGACCCTGTTCCGGCGGGCGGTGGCGTCCGCCGGGGGCGTGGCGGCCGGGCTGCACCTGGAGACCACGCCGGACGAGGTGACCGAGTGCGCCTCGGACCGCGACGCCCTCGACGGGGTCGGGGAGCACTACACGACGTTCTGCGATCCCCGGCTCAATCCGTGGCAGGCGCTCGACGTCGTCCGGGCCTGGCAGGAGGAGTCATGACCGGCATCCCGGCGATCCCCTCCTATCGCCTGCCGTCGACGGGCGAACTGCCCGCCAACACCGCCCGGTGGCGGATCGATCCGGGCCGGGCGGTGGTGCTCGTGCACGACATGCAGCGCTACTTCCTCGCCCCGTTCCCGGCCCCGACCCGTGGGGAGCTGGTGCGCCGGGCCGCGGTGTTGCGCGACGGGTGTGCCGGGCGCGGGATGCCGGTCGCCTACACCGCTCAGCCCGGCTCGATGTCCCGTCAGGAGCGCGGGCTGCTGGGGGACTTCTGGGGGCCGGGCATGCGGGCGGCGGAGGAGGACCGTGCGGTCGTGCCGGAGCTCGCGCCTGCCGTCGACGACTGGGTCCTGGTCAAGCGCCGCTACAGCGCGTTCTTCCGCTCCGGGCTGCTGGCCCGGATGCGGGAGGCGGACCGGGACCAGCTCGTCCTGTGCGGGGTGTACGCCCACGTCGGGGTGCTGGCGACGGCGGTCGAGGCGTTCACCCATGACATCCGCGTCTTCCTCGTCGCCGACGCGGTCGGCGACTTCTCCAGGGAGCACCACGACGCCGCCCTGCGGTACGCCGCCGAGCGCTGTGCCATGGTCGTCACCACCGAGGAGGTCCTGTCATGACCGAGCCGCTGGAAGCTGTCCTCGGCGCCGGTCCCCGGCCCGCCGCCTACGCGCTCCTGCACCGGCCCGGCGCGGGCCGCACGGGTGCGGCGGACGCCGCCGACGTGCTCGACGTGCTCGTGGGCCGGGTGTCGCTGCCCCCCACGCTCGCCGGGATCCCGCTGCCGGACCGGCCGCCGGGGCCGGGCCGGGGCGCGCACCACGAGTCCCTGGTGGTCGTGCCGTACCGGCAGATCACGGAGCGCGGCTTCCGCTGCGCCGACGACGGTGCTCCGCTGATCGCCATGACGGTCACCGGGCAGTCGACGGTGCCGGTGCGCGAGGCCCTGGCCCGGCTGCCGCGCACGGCGACGACGCTCACCGGCGGACGCTTCGACCTCGACGACGAGGCGTACGCGCAGCTGGTGGGGCGGGTCGTACGGGAGGCGATCGGCGAGGGCGCGGGCGCCGACTTCGTCCTGCGGCGCACCTTCCTCGCGGACCTGGGCGACTACGGTCCCGACACCGCGCTCGCCTTCTTCCGGCGCCTGCTGGAACAGGAGTCGGGGGCCTACTGGACGTTCCTCGTGCACACCGGGGCCGCCACCTTCGTCGGCGCGTCACCGGAGCGGCACGTCAGCCTGCGGGGCGGGACGGCCGTGATGAACCCGATCAGCGGGACCTACCGGCACCCGCCCGAGGGGCCGAGCCTGCCCGGGGTGATGGATTTCCTGGCCGACCGGAAGGAGCGCGACGAGCTGTCGATGGTGGTCGACGAGGAGCTCAAGATGATGGCGCGGATCTGCGAGGGCGGCGGCCGGGTCGTGGGGCCGTACCTGAAGGAGATGGCGCGCCTCGCGCACACCGAGTACCTGATCGAGGGCCGCACGGACCACGAGGTGCGGGAGCTCCTGAAGGAGACCCTGTTCGCGCCGACGGTGACCGGCTCCCCGCTGGAGAGCGCCTGCCGGGTGATCGCACGCTACGAGGCGACGGGCCGCGGCTACTACAGCGGGGTCGTGGCGCTGATCGGGCGGGACGAGCGGGGCGGCCGCGCGCTGGACTCCGCGATCCTCATCCGCACCGCCGAGATCGACGCCGCGGGCCGGATGCGGATCGGGGTGGGCGCCACCGTGGTGCGCCACTCCGACCCGGACGCGGAGGCGGCAGAGACGCGGGCGAAGGCGGCCGGGCTGCTCGCCGCCCTGGAGGGCGACGGGCCGGGGCCGTTCGGCACCCACCCGGAGGTGCGGGCCGCCCTGGAGCAGCGCAACGCGGATCTGTCGGGCTTCTGGCTGGGTGCCGGGCGGACCACCGGCTCGCCCGGGCTCGCGGGCCGCACGGTGCTCGTCGTCGACGCCGAGGACACCTTCACCGCCATGATCGGGCACCAACTGGGCTCGCTCGGACTCGATGTGACGGTGTGCCGCTACGACGAGGGCTGCCCGCCCGAGGCCTTCGACCTGGTGGTCCTCGGCCCGGGCCCCGGCGATCCGGCGGAGGCCGGGCACCCCCGGATGGACACGATCCGGGCGGTGGCACGCCGACTGCTCGCGCGCCGGCGTCCGTTCCTCGCCGTGTGCCTGAGCCACCAGCTCGTCAGCCTGGAGCTCGGACTGCCGCTGGTCCGCAGGGACGTGCCCCATCAGGGCGTGCAGCGGGAGATCGACCTCTTCGGCCGGCGTGAACGGGTCGGCTTCTACAACACGTTCGCGGCGCGTGGCGCGGCCGACCGCACTGTGGTCGAGGGGGTCGGCCCGGTGGAGCTGTGCCGCGACCCGGTCAGCGGCGAGGTGCACGCACTGCGCGGTCCGCGCTTCACGACGCTCCAGTTCCACCCCGAGTCCGTGCTGACCCGCGACGGGCCGGGCATCCTCGCCCGCGCCGCGCGGCAGGCCCTGCGGGAGCCCTCCGGCCCCCGCGGCCGATGAGAGGAGGTCCGGCATGCGTCCGTACGTCGTCGTGGACGCCTTCGCCCGGGAGCCCCTGCGGGGCAATCCGGTGGCGGTGTTCTTCGACTGCGCCGATCTGACGGCCGGCGTGATGCAGCGGATCGCCGGCGAGATGCACCTGTCGGAGGTGACCTTCGTGCTGCCGCCGACGGCAGGCGGGGACGCCCGGGTGCGCATCTTCACCCCGGTGAACGAGCTGCCGTTCGCCGGGCACCCACTGCTCGGGACGGCCGTCGCGCTGGGCCCGTACACGCGCGGCGAGCGGCTCGTCCTGGAGACCGCGACGGGGCCCGTGCCCTTCGTCCTGGAGCGGCGGGCGGGCCGGGTCGTGGCGGCCCGGATGCGGCAGCCGGTACCCCGCTGGCAGCTCTTCGACCGGGCCGCGGAGCTGCTCGCGGCGCTCGGCGTGGCCGCGTCCACGCTGCCGGTGGAGGTCTACCGCAACGGGCCCCGGCACGTCTTCGTCGGCGTCGGCAGCGTCGCCGCGCTGTCGGCGCTGCGGCCCGACCACCGGGCGCTCGCCGCCTTCGAGGACCTGGCCGCGAACTGCTTCGCCGGGTCGGGGACGCACTGGCGCAGCCGCATGTTCTCGCCCGCGTACGGCGTGGTCGAGGACGCCGCCACCGGTTCGGCCGCCGGGCCGCTCGCCGTCCACCTGGCCCGGCACGGGCGGGTGCCGTACGGGCGGAGGGTCCGGATCCGGCAGGGGGTCGAGCTGGGCCGCGACTCCCTGATGCTCGCCAGGGCCGAGGGGTCCGGGGAGGACGTCGTGTCCGTCGAGGTGGGCGGCGAGGCCGTCACCGTGGCCCACGGGAGGATCCATGTCTGAACACACCGGTACCGGACGGGAGCGGCGCCCGTCGGAGACCCTGACCGGCACGGTCGCGCTGCCCTTCCCCGAGTACGCGGCGCCGCCCGCCGACCCGATCGGGCTGCTGCGCCACTGGCTGGCGGGCGCGGAGGCGGTCGGCGTCCGCGAGCCGCGGGCCCTGGCGCTCGCCACCGCCGACCTGGCGGGACGGCCGTCCACCCGGATCGTCGCCGTGACCCGGGTGCGCGCCACCGGCCTGGTCTTCACCACCCATCACGACAGCCGCAAGGAACGCGAACTGCGCGCCAACCCCTGGGCGTCGGGGCTGCTCTACTGGCGGGAGACGAGCCGGCAGATCAGCGTGAGCGGGCGGGTGCGGCGGCTGCCCGACACCGCGGCGGAGGCCCTCTGGGCGGCCCGGCCCGTCTCCACCCACGCCATGACCGTGGCCTCCCGACAGAGCGCCCCGCTGACCGGCCTCGACGAGGTGGCGGCGCTGCGCGCCCGTGCCGAGCGGCTCGCCGCCGCCGGTGCCCAGCCGCGCCCCGCCGCGTACATCGCCCTCGAACTCGTCCCCCACGAGATGGAGTTCTGGGCCGACGGCACGGGCCGGCTGCACGAGCGGCTGCGCTACGAACGCGGCCCCGAGGGTTGGCGGACCTGCCGCCTCCAGCCGTGACCCGGCCCCGCCCCGTACCGAAAGGAACCCATGACGCGCGAGTCCACGCTCCGCTCCCCTCGCACCGTCGAGCAGCTGCGCTCCCCGGGCATCGGAACGCCGCACATCGAGAAGGAGACCCCGTCATGACCACCGACCCGCAGGCCCTCCGGGCCGCGATCGAGCTCGTCACCGGCGCCTGGCGCACCCAGGCCGTCCATGTCGCCGCCCGGCTGCGGCTGCCGGACCTGGTGGCCGCCGACCACCGCGACACCGCGCGGCTCGCCGCGGCCACCGGTGTGGACGAGGACGTCGTCCACCGCCTGCTGCGGCTCCTCGCGCTGCTCGGGGTGTTCGAGACGGACGGCGAGGGCGGCTGGCGCACGACCCCGGTCGGCGAACTGCTGCGGGACCGGCCGGGCTCGCTGCGCGACACGTGCCTGCTGTACGGCGAGGAGTTCTACCGGGCCTGGGGGCACGCCGAGGAGTCCCTGACCACCGGCACCCCCGGCTTCGAGCTGGCCCACGGAGAGTCGCTCCTGGCGTACCTGGCCGAGGACGAGCAGGCGGCGGGGCGCTTCCAGCGGGCGATCGGCGACGCCGGGAACGCCGTTTTCGACGCGGTGCCGGCCGCCCTCGGACTGTCGGGCGGGCAGCGGGTCGTGGACGTCGGGGGCGGCAACGGGCGGCTGCTCGCCACGGTCCTCACGGCCGCCCCGGACGCCCGCGGGGTGTTCGTCGACCTGCCGCACACCCTGCCGTCGGCCCGCGACCATCTGGCCGCCTCCGTCGGCCTCGACCGGGTGGAGCTGCTCGGCCAGGACATGTTCGAGGCCGCGTTGCCCGCGGGGGGCGACGTGTACCTGCTGTCGCGGGTGCTCGGCCGCTGGGACGACCGGCACTGCGTACGCCTGCTCGGTCGGGTGCGCGACGAACTCACCGCGGACGCCCGGGTGTTCGTTCTGGACCGGATGCCCACCGACGACGGCACGGGCATGCTGGCCGCGCTGTGGGACCTGCACCTGCTGGTGGTGGAGGGCGGCCGGGAGCGCTCCCTGGACGACTACAAGGCGCTGCTCCACCGTGCGGGCCTCGCCCTCGACCGGGTCGTGGAGCTCCCCCTGGAGACCAAGGGGCTGGTCGCGGCCGCGGCCTGAGGGCGCCGGCGTCCGCCGACGGCCGGCCCACCGGTGTGAGGTGGGCCGGCCGTGCGGAGCCGATCAGCCCGTCACGGTGATCTGCTGGCTCGCGTCGGTCGTGTCGGTGATGCGGTAGGTGGCGGTGAAGGTGGCCGACTGGTTGCCCGTCGGGCAGAGGAAGCCGCCGGTGACGGTGGCCGGGACGGGCGCGGCGGAGATCGCCAGGCTGGAGGGGGCGCCGTTGGTCCAGGTGCCGTTGACGGCGGTGGGGCCACCGGGCGAAGCGGTGATGGTGCAGGAGGCGAAGCCGCTGGTCTTGAGGACGACGCCGCCCTTCGGGATGGTGAATCCGCCGGTGGCGGGGGCACCGTTCTGGGCGGAGAGGGTCCAGGCCCCGTTGGTGGCGTTGGCGGTGACGGTGACGCTCACGCCCACGATGCTGGTGGTGCAGCCGCTGAAGGTCGGCGGGTTGATCGGGGCGGCGACCGGGCCGGCGTCGTTGTGGTTGGCGGGGGCCGCCGGGACCTTGTTGTTGGCGCCGGTCGTGGGCACGGACGCGGAGACGGTGCAGGTCATGGTGGTGGAGCCGGCGACGAACGTCGCCTTGCCGGTGAGCTGCGCGGAGAAGGAGTGGCCGGCCGGCTGCAGGGTGGTCGGCGACGCGGCCTGCGGGCCCGTGGCGCCGATGGTGAGGGCCGCGGCGGCGGCGAGGCCGGTCGCGGAGACGAGCAGCTTGGACATGGGGATCTCCTCGGTGTCGGAGTGTGGGGAGCGAGGAGGTGCGGATGCGTGATGCGGAACGGCAGTGCGCGAGCGTGTGCGGGCGTACGCGGTGCCGATGCGCGTGGCCCGACGCGTGGGGTGGGGGGTAGGCGCGAAGTGACTTGAGAGTAGAACCGGCCGGTAGGGGTGTCCAGGTAGGATTTGCGCCATGACTGACAGCCCGTCAGAAGTGTTGGCCCGACACGGTACTCGACGTCGACACGACGGCCGATCCGCTGGCGTGCGACTGCTCTCGGCGCCCAGACTGGGCCCATGGAAACCACGGTGCCGGTCGACGGCGGTGAGCTCTGGGCGGACGACACGGGAGGCGACGGACTCCCGATGGTCCTGGTCCACCCGGGCGTCGGCGACTCCACGATCTGGGACCCGGTCCTCCCCGCGCTCGACGGTCGGCGCCGGCTGGTCCGCTACGACGCCCGCGGCTACGGCCGCTCCCCCGCCCCTGTCACCCCTTACTCCCCGGCCGCCGACCTCGCCCGCGTCCTCGACCACTTCGGCCTCGACCGCGCGGTCGTCGTGGCCTCCAGCATGGGCGGCGCCGCCTCGATCAGCTACGCGCTCGACCACCCCGAGCGCGTCGCGGGCCTCGCACTGTTCGTGCCCGTGGTCACCGGTTACGACGACCTCGACGAGACCGAGCTCTACCAGGAGGTCGAACGGCTGGCGAAGGCCGGCGACATGGAGGGCATCGTCCGGCTCGGCCTCGGCCTGTGGGGCAGGGCCGCCGGCGGCAGCCCCGAGAGCGACCCGGTCGCCGCCGCCCACTTCCGGGCCGTCCTGCCCGCCTGGTTCGCCAACGTCGGCCACCAGCAGCCGGACCCGCCCGCCTACGACCGCCTCGGCGAGATCGCGGCCCCCACCGTGCTCGCCCTCGGCGAGCAGGACCGCCCCGGGGTGGTCCGCTGCAACGAGCGGATGGCCTCGCGCATCCCCGGCTGCCGGCTGGCCCGCCTCGCCGGCTCGGACCACTACCCGATGCTGCGCGAGCCGGAGACGGTCGCCCGGCTCGTGGAGGAGCTGTACGCCGAGGTGCGCTGAGGCCCGGCGGGGGCAGGCACGACAACCGCCCCCGGAGCGGAGCCTCGTCCAGGGGCGGCGGTGAGCGGCGATGTCGGCGCACGACGCTCAGGCCGGGGTCCGGGAGCCCCCACGGCTCCCGTCGGTCGTCGACCCCGGCGTCACCGATCCTGCCGTGTCCGGCGTCGCGTGCCGCGATCTTCCCCCACGTCCCACTCGATCCGGCGAAGCGGGCACACCTGCTTGACGCCTTGCGCGCCCCTCACGCGCCCCCCGCCCCGGAGCCCTCAGGCATCGGCGACCGCGCGCAGGGGGCCGAGCGCGGCGGCCCGGCGGGCGGGCAGCGCGGCCGCCGCCGCGCCGACGGCCAGCGAGAGCACGACGACCAGGGCGAGGGTGCCGTACGGCGGTGAGAACACGTACTGGGGAACGGCCCCGTTGGCGAGCCCGCTCACCCGCCATGCACCGAACAGGCCGCAGACCAGCCCGAGCAGCGTGCCGTACGCGGCGACGGCGAGCGATTCGAGCCGGACCATGCGCCGGACGCCGGCGCGGTCCATGCCGAGGGCGCGCAGGACACCGATCTCACGGGTGCGTTCGGCGACGGAGAGGGCGAGCGTGTTGACCATGCCGAGCGCGGAGATGACCACGCCGATGGCGAGCAGTCCGAGGACCAGGGTGATCAGGTCGCCGGCGACCCCGGCCTGTTCCCGCACGAGCTGGTCACGGCTCTGTACCTTCAGCAGCGGGTTGTGGTCGACGGCCTCGCGCAGCCGCTCCTCCAGGCCGGGCCCGGCGGTGCCGTGGTCGGCGGTGGTCACGAGGACGCGCTGGACGGAGCCGGGCAGGAAGCCGTGGCGCTGGACGTCGCCGCGGAAGGCGAGCACGTCCTGGGCGGTGGGATTGTCCTCGTAGACACCGACGACGGTGTAGGACCGCAGACCCCCGCGCCCGCCCTGACCGGGGCCGTCGCCGACGCCGGGTCCGATGGCGGCGTCGAGCCGGCCGCCGACGCCTACCCGCTGCTCGCGGGCGAAGGTGCTGGAGAGGGCGATCCGGCCCGGCCCGATGTCCTCGACCGACCCGCTGGTGAAGTGCAGCTTCATGACGGCTCCCACGGTCGTCGGGTCGACGCCGGAGACCTGACGGACGGAGCCGCCGACGGAGAAGGTGGAGTCGGCGACGGCGGAGGCGGTCGCGACACCGGGCAGCTCGGCCACCCGCCGGACGGCGGCCGCGTCGATGGCGGTGGTGGGGACGCGGGTGCCGATCACGTGGTCCGCGCCGAGGCCCGCGGCGGCCTGGGAGTCCAGGGCCCGGGCGGCGGAGTGGTCGACCACGGCGAGGCCGGAGACCAGCGCCGTGCTGATCATCAGGGCGACGGCGGTGGCAGCGGTGCGGCGCGGATCGCGCAGCGCGTTGTCCCTGGCGAGGTCGCCGACGACGCCGAGGCGTGCGGTGAGCCGGCCGATGAGCCGGATCACCGGGCCCGCGAGGAGGGGGGCGAGCACGATCAGTCCCGTCACGAGCACAGCGCAACCGAGCATCGCGGTCCGGAGGTTGGCGTCGGACGCGTCCTCGGCGTCGCTCAGGGAGACCAGCAGTCCGGTGCCGAGCAGCAGCGCGGCCCCGCCGATCGCGGCCCGTGCGCGGGACGCCCCGCCGGTGGGCCCGGACCGCTGCTCGGCGGCGCGCATCGCCTCGACGGGCGCGATCCGGGCGGCACGGCGTGACGGCAGCCACGCGGCGAGCACGGTCACGCCCACGCCGACGACGAGGGAGGCGAGCACGGGGGCGGGTCCGACGACGAGCGGTCCCCGCGGCACCGGGTCGTCCGCGGTGCCCAGCAGCCCCGGCAGGACGGCCGCGACACCGAGGCCGAGGGCGAACCCGGCGCCGGACGCGACCAGGCCGACCAGGGCCGCCTCGGCGAGCACGGAACCGACCACCTGGCGGCGGGTGGCACCGATCGCGCGCAGCAGGGCGATCTCCCGCGAGCGGCGCGTGATGAGCATGGTGAAGGTGTTGACGATGAGGAACGAGCCGATGAAGAGCGACACCACGGCGAAGATCAGCGGCAGCCGGGCGTAGCTGTCGGTCTTGGTGCCGATGAAGACCGCCTGCTGGGCGGCCTTCGCGGCGCCCGTGGTGGCCTCGGCCCGGCCTGCGGGCAGCAACGGCTCGACCTGCCGGGCGAGTGCGACGGCGTCGGTGCCGGGCGTGGTGGACAGGTCGATCCCGGTGTAGCGGCCGGGAGCGGCGAACAGCCGCTGCGCGGTGGCCTTGTCGAGCACGGCGAGGGTGCCGCCGGAGGTGACCCGGGTGTCGTCGGTGGAGACCAGGCCGACCAGCTTCATCCGCAGCACGGGCCCGTCGACGGCCAGGCTGACGGTGTCGCCCAGGGCGTACCCGCCGGCCGCGGCCGTACCGCGCTCCAGAGCCACCTCCCCGGCCGTGCGCGGGGCACGCCCTGCGGTCAGCGGGTACCGGTCGTCCGTGCCGTCGGCTCCGGGGACGTACGCGGCGGCCAGCCTGCCCATCGCGTCGTCGGCGCGCATCGGGGAGCCGTCCTTCGCGGCCAGGGTCACCGAGCCGTCGACCGTCGGCCGTACGGCGGCGACTCCCGGCGCGGTCCCCAGCCGGGCCGCGAGCGCGTCGTCGAGGACCGGGGCGCGCCGGTCGGCGGGCGCGCCCGGGGCGTACACGGGCTCGACGGTGACGGCGACACCGGCGTAGCTCTTCGCGAAGGAGGCCCGGTAGGCGGCGGCGGTGGTGTCGGCGAAGACGAGCGAGCCGGAGACGAACGCGACGCCGAGGGCGACCGCGAGGACGGTCATGATCAGTCGGGCCTTGTGCGCGAGGACGTTGCGCAGGGCTGTTCGCAGCATGAGGAGCGCTTTCGCAGGAGGAACGGACGAGGAGCGGGACGGGGACGGCGACGACCGGGCGGACAGCGGGGTCGGCGGGCTCCGGCCGGCCTCAGGACGTACGGCCGCGGGCCTCGAAGGCGAGCATCCGGTCCAGGACGGCCCCGGAGCTCGGCTCGTGCAGTTCGTCGACCGGGCGGCCGTCGGCGAGGAACACCACGCGGTCGGCGTGGGCGGCGGCCGCGGGGTCGTGGGTGACCATCACCACGGTCTGGCCGAGTTCGCGCACCGAGTCCCCCAGGAAGCCGAGCAGTTCGGCGCCGGAGCGGGAGTCGAGGTTGCCGGTCGGTTCGTCGGCGAACACGATCTCGGGCCGGGAGGCGAGGGCCCTCGCCACTGCGACGCGCTGCTGCTGACCGCCGGAGAGCTGGGCGGGCCGGTGCGAGAGCCGGTCCGCGAGCCCGACGGTGCCGACGACGGCGTCCAGCCACGCGGCGTCCGCCCGCCACCCGGCCAGCCGCAGGGGCAGGGTGATGTTCTCGAGCGCGGTGAGGGTGGGCAGCAGGTTGAACCCCTGGAACACGAAGCCGACCTTCTCCCGGCGCAGCCGGGTGAGCTCCCGGTCGGCCAGCCCGGACAGCTCGACGTCGCCGATCCGGACGGACCCGGAGCTCACCGGGTCCAGGCCGGCCATGCAGTGCAGCAGAGTGGACTTGCCGGACCCTGAGGGCCCCATGACGGCGGTGAACCGCCCCCGCGCGAACTCCACGGAGACCGCGTCGAGCGCGGTGACGCGGGTCTCCCCCTTGCCGTACGTCTTGGTCAGCCGGGTCGCGCGCGCGGCGGCCGGCTCCCTGAGCGCGGCGCGCGAGGAGGAAGGAGAGGAAGGGGAGGAGGGCAAGGAGGGCAAGGACTGTGACATGGCAACTCCGCCTGGCGTGCGACGGCCCGGGAGGAGTTCTCCAGGGCCGGGGGACGGATTCATCCTCGCGGCCCTGACCTGCGGAAAGCGTCGTCCTGGAGGCGGGACGTGAGCTCTGCCGGAGGACGGGGGCGAACGAGCACGGCTCTGCCGAAAGGCCAGGGCGCGGGCCGCCGGTCCCTGCCGAAGGGCGGAGGCGCCCGGCCCTGCCGAAGGGCCTGGGCGCGGGCCGCCGGTCCCTGCCGGGCGGCGGAGGCAAGACGACGGTCGTCCGGGCCTGTCGGTCAGGGCGCCAGGCCCGTGCGGTGCGCCAGGAGGGCGGCCTGCACGCGGCTGGTCGTGCCGGTCTTGTCCAGGATGGCGCCCACGTGGGTCTTCACCGTGCCCGTGCCGATGCCGAGTCGGTCGGCGATGTCCTGGTTCGACAGGCCCTCGCCGAGCATCGTCAGGACCTCCCGCTCGCGTGCGGTGAGCCGGGCGATCCGTTCGTCCGCGGCCGGACCTCCGGTGTCCCGGGGGTCGGGGGCGCGGAGCATCCGTGCGACGACCGTCCCGGTGACACCGGGCGAGAGCACGGCGTCACCCGCGGCGGCCGCCCGTACCGCGCTGATGAGCTCCTGCGGCCCGTCGTCCTTCAGCAGGAACCCGGCGGCGCCTTCGCGCAGCGCCCGTACGACGTTCTCGTCGTCGCCGAAGGTCGTCAGCATCACCACGCGGGGCGCCGGGTCGAGGGCCAGCAGCGGGGCGATCGCGGCGAGCCCGTCGCACACCGGCATCCGGATGTCGAGCAGCACGACGTCGGGGTGGTGGGCGGCGGCCAGTTCGACGGCCCGCCGTCCGTCCGGGGCCTCGGCGACGACGTCGATGCCCTCGGCGTGCCGGAGGATCAGGCGCACGCCGTGCCGGATCATCGCCTCGTCGTCGGCGAGCAGGACGCGGACGGGCGGCCGTTCGGATCCGGTCACGGGGTCTCCCAGGGTGCGGCGTCCCGGACCGACGGGACGGTGAAGCGGTCGATGGCGATGAGGCGGCGTGCGGAGTCGAAGCAGTAGCGGGCGACGGTCAGGGCGCCGGGGCGGGACTCGGTGGCGCCCGCGAACGGGTAGACGCAGCCGGCCGTTCCGGCGGGGCGCGGGGGCTCGTGCCCGGTGGCGGCGGCACGGACGGCAGCGTTGTCCAGGACCCCGGCCGCCGCCACGTCGTCGTAGGTCATGCCCACCCGGGGCAGCGGGCGCGGCCCGGCGTCCTGGCGCGGCGCGCTCGCGTACACGAAGGCGACGCCGAGGACCATGAGCACGCTCAGGGCACCGAGCCCGAGGGCGAGCGTGAGCCCCTGCACGGTGAGGCGTTCGGCGACCGGCCCGCCGACGGCCTCTCCGCCCTCGCCGGGCGCACCCGAGGACGCGCCGACTCCCCACGTCCCGATGCCGGGCGGCTGCGACGACGACGGGACGGTGCCGGGGGCGGGACCGGGGGCGGGGACGGCTGCGGGACCGGGGGCGGGGACGGCTGCGGGACCGGGGGCGGGAACGGCTGCGGGAGCGGGGGCGTCGCCGGGTTCGGTCGGCATGCTCGCGCCGACCCGGAAGCCCCCGGTCGGGAGGGGCGCGGCGTCGAAGGTCCCGCCGAGGAGCTCGACGCGCTCCCGGAGGCCGGTGAGCCCGCGGCCGGTGCCGGTGCCGTCGGCAGGGGCGGGGGGCGCGGGAGGGGCGCCGTTGCGCACGTCGACCCGTACCGCCCCGTCCTCGTGGACGACGGTCACGGTGACGTGCGCGTCGGGCGCGTAACGGTGCACGTTGGTCAGGCTCTCGCGGACGACCCGGTGCACGGCGCGGCGGACCCGGGCGGGCCGGGTGTCGAGGTCGGGCCCGGTCCAGTCGAGGCGTACGGCGATGCCGCCGTCCCGCGACTCGGCCACCAGGGTCTCGATGTCGGCGCGGGTACCGGTGGCGTCGGTGAGCGCCTCGGACCCGGTGTCCCGCCCGAGCGGCCCGAGCACGCCGAGGGCCTGGCGGAGTTCGCGCATGGCGTCGCGGGTGGTGCGCCGCACCAGTACGGCCTCCTCGCGCAGTTCGGGGTCGGCGCCTTCGAGGGCGAGCTCCAGTCCGCCCGCGTGCAGGGAGATGAGACTGAGCCGGTGTCCGACGAGGTCGTGCATCTCGGCGGCGATGCGGGACCGTTCGTGGATCCGGGCCTCGCTGTCCGCGTACCGCCGGGCCCGCTCGGCCGCGTCCCCGCGCTCGCGCAGCGCCCGTACGAGCCGCCGCTGCTGCCCGTACGAGGTACCGACGAGTCCGGGGACGACCACGGCGGTCGCGGTGAGCACCAGTCCGAGCGCGAACCCGTACTCCGCCGCCCCCGGCCCGAGCCAGGGGGCGGACAGCGTCGCGCACCCCACGACGAGCACGGCCGCCCCACCGAGCAGCCGGCCGCGCCGCCGCGCCGAGGCCGTCGTGCGGGCCGCCGTGTACGCCGTCGCGGCGGTCACCGGCCCGACGCAGGGCGCGAGCCCGGTGAGCGCGGCGAGCACGAGCAGCACGGGCAGGGGGAAGCGCCGGCGCAGCGGAAAGAGCCCGACACCGGCGGCGAGCGCGAGCAGTTGTGCGAACGGGTGGGCCAGGAAGCCGAGATGGCCGACCGCTGCCCACACCCCGAGCCCCGCGGCCCCGGCGCCGACCGTCTCCGCCGTCGCCCGGAGCGCTCCGGAGGCCGGCCGCCGGAAGGGCCGCCCACGGGAGGAAGGGGAGAACGGAGGAGTGCGTACCACGCCGACCAGTATCGATGCCGCCGGCCCGCGAACACGTGCACCTCACGGTGGAGGCGCCGCTCTGCCGAAAGGCAGAGGCGCGGCGTGCCGCCCGCGCCTCGCCCCCGCCCGCGGCCCCGGCCCCGGCCCCGGTCCCAGCCCGGATCCCGGTCCCGGTCCCGGTCCCGGCCCCGAAAGGCTCATGCGAACGACGGCCACCGGTGGGCGGCCCATTCCCGCCAGTCGGCCGCGCCGGGAGGCGGGTCCACGGGCCCGCTGCACGACAGCTCCGCCAGGTCGGGCTCCTCGAAGCATGCGCGTCCGTGCACGATGTCGGCCTCGGCCATCGGGAACGTCTCCTCCGGGGCGGTCGCCCGACGCAGGGCGATACGGGCGCGCTGGGTCTCGTCGTCGACCGGCAGGTAGACCATGTGGAAGTGCGCGCCCTCCGCCTCCACCAGCCAGCGGATCGCCGAGCGTTCGTCCCGGGACCAACAGCCGTAGTCCACCACGACGTCGGTGCCCAGCCTGACCGCCTCCAGGGCGAGCCAGAGCATGCGCCCTTCCAGCACGTCGCGCTTCCCCTCCGCCTCCGCCGCGCCGAACAGGGGGATCATCCAGTCGTCGGGCGTCAGGCGCAGCGCGCCGTGCTCCTCGGCCAGCTGTCGGGCCTTCGTGGTCTTTCCGGCCCCCGGTAGGCCGACCATCAGGAACAACGTGGTCACACCCGCATCGTGCCAAGGAAGCACGGCAGGGGGCCACTCCTTTGTCCGGAGGTCCGGGAGGCCCGCCCCGCACGGGTTCCGGCCTCGCGGGCCGGGCCGCCGGTGACTCCGAACCGGCGGGAGCCGGAGCCGGAGCCGGAGCGGGAGCGGGAGCAGAAGCGGGAGCCGGGACCGGAACCGGGGCAGCCGGAGCGGGGGCCCGGCCCCGCGCCCGTACCCGTACCCGTACCCGCGCCCGCGCCCGCGCCCGTACCCGTGCCCGTACCCCCGCCCGTACCCGCGCCCGCGCCCGTACCCGCGCCCGTGCCGCGAGGGTTCGACCGGTGTTCAGGCGGGCGGCCTTGACGGTCCGTCGGCGGGGCTGCGAGGGTCTGGGCCGCCCCTCACCACGCAAGGAGTTGACATGCACCTGCTATCCGCACCGACGGCCCGGCGGTCGGCGTTCGCCGCCGCGCTGTGCGCCCTGCTCCTCGTCCTCGGCGTTCCGGCCACCGCCTACGCCGCCGTGCTCCCCCCGCTCCCCCAGAACGCCGACGGCCTCGACCAGACCTTCGCCCCGGCGTACGACTTCGACACCGACGGCTGCTACATGACCGCCGCCATCGGCTCCGACGGCACCCTCAACCCGGGCCTCAAGCTCGGCGGCGCCGTCAACGGGAACTGCCACGACCCCGCCCAGCTCGCCTCCGCCAACAGCTACTCCCGCTCGAAGTGCAACAACGGCTGGTGCGCCGTCATGTACGCCGGCTACTACGAGAAGGACCAGGCGACGATCGGCCCGCTCGCCCTCGGGCACACCCACGACTGGGAGCACGTGGTGGTGTGGATCAACTCCGACGAGGTCAAGTACGTGTCGGTGTCCCAGCACAGCAGCTACCAGATCGCCGCACGCTCGGCCGTGCGCTTCGACGGCACCCACCCCAAGATCGTGTACCACAAGGACGGGCTCTCCACCCACTGCTACCGCTTCGCCAACAGCACCGACGACCGCATCGAGAACTCCACGGGCGGCTGGTTCTACCCGCGCCTCGTCGGCTGGAACGGCTACCCGACCGGCCTGCGCGACAAGCTGACGGGCGCGAACTTCGGCTCGGCCACGCTGAAGATCCGCGACTCCGACTTCGCCTCCCACCTGAGCCGTTCCATGCCGTCGGGCATCCCGTTCGACCCCAACGCCTGAAACGGCCGGTTCTGGCCCGGGACCGCGGGTTCCGGCCTCATCCGACGTCTGGAGGGTTCCGACAACGGCCGTGGGCGAGGGGGTGGGGATACTGGTAGACCCACGGAAGAGAACACAGTGACAAGGAGGGCCGGGTGGAGTTCCGCCTGCTCGGGACGGTGTCCATCGCGGCCGAGACAGGTGAGCTGCCGCTCGGCCCCGCCAAGCGGCGCAGCGTACTCGCGGCTCTGCTGCTGCGCGCCAACGCCGTCGTCCCCGTCGACCGGCTGATCGACACGGTCTGGGAGGAGGACCCGCCCGCCCGCGCCCGCACCGTCGTCCAGGGACACGTCTCACGGCTCCGGGCGCTCTTCGAGCAGGGCGGGGCCGAGGACTACGGGGTGGAGCTGGCCACGCACGCCCAGGCGTACGAGCTGCGCATGCCCGACCAGCTCCTCGACACCCACCGGTTCGAGGAGCTGGTCCAGCTCGCCGGACACCAGAAGCACCCGGCGGACGCCGTCCTCATGCTCCGCGAGGCCCTGTCCCTGTGGCGCGGCCCCGCCCTCACCGGCACCGTCGCGAGCGAACCGCTGCTCGTCGCGGCCCGCGCCCTGGAGGAGACCCGGCTCGTCTCGGTGGAAGAGCTGGCCGCGGCGTACGGGCGCCTCGGCGAACACGCGAAGGCGGCAGCCCTGCTGCGCGCGGAGGCCGCCGCGAACCCGCTGCGCGAGTCCCTCGCGGCCGCGCTGATCCTGTCGCTGTACCGGGCGGGCCACCAGTCCGACGCGCTCGACTGCTACCACCGCACCCGCACCCAGCTCGCCGACGATCTCGGCGTCGACCCGGGCCCCGCGCTGCGCGCCGCGTACGAGGCGGTGCTGCGCGGGCTGCCGTCGGTCGGTCAGCCCGTGCCCTGGCCGGGCGGCACCGAGCACGGACCGGCCGGCCTGCCGGGGCCGGACGCGGC
Organism: Streptomyces sp. NPDC051921; assembly: GCF_040680975.1. NCBI lineage: Bacteria > Bacillati > Actinomycetota > Actinomycetes > Kitasatosporales > Streptomycetaceae > Streptomyces > Streptomyces sp. NPDC051921. Next base: position 257,028 of record NZ_JBFAXU010000003.1, on the reverse strand, counting down.
CCTCGCTCGCGGGGACGACCCGCGCCGGCCGGCCGGCGACCCGGCGCGGCCGACCCTGCCCGGAGTGTGGAACCACGCACCCGACGTTCACGCCGGGCGTACCGCACCGGCCTGGCCGCCGGGCCACGGCGTGACCACGACGGGCCACGGCCCGGGCGACACCGCCCACCGCGCCGCGGGCGGGCCGAGCCCACAGGACGCGCCGTCCCTCGCCGGCGCGCCGGACACCTCGGGTTGGGCGGGCCCTCTCGGCACGGCCGCCTTCGCGGACCCGGCAGGCGCCGCCCGCGCGGCAGGCGTCGCGAACCACCCCGGCCCGGGCGGCGTACCGGGCCCGGGCGGCATACCCGGCTCAGGCGGCGTACCCGGCCCGGGCGGGATGTTCGCGCACGGCGCCCACGTCACGGGCGGCGCGTTCGTCGACGGGGGCGGCCACGCGTCGGGCGGCGCCGGGTCCCACGCGGGTGGTGACGCGCCTGCCGGCGCGCTCGCCCGAGAGGGCACCCAGCCTGCCGGGTCCCTGCCCATCGGCGCCCACCCCACCGGGTCCGTCACCGACGGCGTCCTGCCAGGGGGCGGCGGGGCGACCGGCGTCGCCGCGTTCTCGGCTGCCTCCGCCTCCGGCCCAGGCCCAGGCCCCGGCTCCGCCTTCCCCTCCGCCGACGCCGCACCCCCCGGGACCCCTTGGAGCGCTCCGGCGGGAGCGGTGGCGCCCGGGGGCGCCGTGGCCACCCCCGCTCCCCCTCCCCCGTCCCTCCCCGCTCCCGATCTCCTCCCCCGCACCCCCCGTGGCTTCCTCGGGCGCACCCGGGAGCTCGACGCGCTCGACGCCGCCGTGGACACCGCGCGGGTCGCGCTGGTCACCGGGCCCGCCGGGGTCGGGAAGACCGCGCTCGCCCTGCACTGGGCGCATCGGCGGGCCGGCGACTTCCCGGACGGGGTGCTGTACGCCGACCTGCGGGGGTTCAGTTCCGACGACGGGATCGACGCGGCCGACGTGCTGCGCGAGTTCCTGCCGGCCCTCGGGGTGCCGCCGCGTCAGGTGCCGGAGTCGGCGACGGCGGCCGCAGCGCTGTACCGGTCGCTCACCGAGGACCGGGCCCTGCTGGTCGTCCTGGACAACGTGCGCAGCGCCGACCGGGCCAGGCCCTTGCTGCCTGCCGGGGCACGGAGTGCGACCGTGGTGACCTCGCGGCTGCGGCTGGGCGGGCTGGTCGTGAGCGAGCTCGCCCGGCCGGTGCCGCTCGGCGTGCTCGGCATCGACGAGTCGACCGCGCTGCTCGCGGCGGCGGTCGGCGCCGAACGCGTCGCCGCCGAACCGGACGCGGCCCGCCGGCTCGCCGAGCTGTGCGACGGGCTGCCTCTCGCGCTGCGGGTCACCGCCGCTCAGCTGGCCGCACGGCCGGGCTGGCGGCTCGCCGACCTCGCCGCCGAACTCGCCGACGAGCAGCGCCGCCTGGCCCTGCTCTCGGTGGACGGCGCGGACTGCGCCGACGGATCGGGCGTGGCGGCGGCGCTGCGCCTCACCGTTCAGGGGCTGCCGCAGGAGGCCGCGCGGCTGTTCCGGCAGCTGGGGGTGGTCACGGGCACCGATCTGGACCGCCAGGCCGCCGCCGCGCTGCTCGACCGGGCACCCGCGGTGGCCGCCGAGGCCCTCGACCGGCTCTGCGACGCGCACCTGCTCACCGAGTGGGCGCCGGGCCGGCACGCCCTGCACGATCTCGTACGGCTCTACGCCCGCAGTCTCGACCCCGACGAGGACGCCCTGCTCCGGCTGCTCGACCACTACACGCTGACGGCCATGGCGGCCGCCCGGGCCGCCGAGCCCGACGACCTGCCGTGTTGCGCGGCGCCGCCCGACGCCCGGGTGCCCCGCACCACTCCGCACTTCGCGGGCCGGGACGCCGCGCTTCTCTGGTACGCGGCCGAGCGGGACAACCTCGCGGCGGCCGTCGCCGCCGCGCGGGCCGCCGGGCACCACGACCGCGCCTGGCGGATCGGCATCCTCCAGTGGCCGTACATCCTGTGGAACAGCCACGACGGCTGGGTGCCGCTCCTGGAGGACGCGATCGACTCGGCCGCTCGCGTCGACGACCCTGACGCCGAGTCACGGGCCAGGGCGCTGCTCGGCTGGCTGCTCACCCAGGACGGTCGGCTCGCCGAGGCCCTGGTCCACCTACGGCTCGCGCCCGCACTCGCGGCCCGCGCCGGCGAACCGTCCAGCGAGGCGACCGCCCTGGTCAACCTCGCGGTCGCGATCGACCGAACGGGCGTGACCGCCGAGTCGCTCGGCCACACCGCACGCGCCGTCGCCCTCGTGCGCGGCACGGGCGACGTGATGACGGAGGTCCTGGCCGTGGAGCACCGCGCCCGCCAGCTGCTCGCGGCGGGCGATCCGGCCGCCGCCCTCGCCTGCGCGCACGAGGGCCTCGCCCTCGACGGGGACACCGTCAACGGCCTGGTGGGCATCCGCCACAGCATGCTGCACACCACGGCCGGCACGGCCCTGCTCGACCTGGGCCGCGCCTCGGAGGCGGAGGCGGCACTCGCCCGGGCCCGCGAACTGGGCCTGGCCCACGGCTACCAGGAGGGCGTACGCCGGGCGGACGCGCAGCTCCGCCGCCTGCGTGCACCCGCGGAGCGCTAGCGGGTGTCCCGCCGGGGCGGGCGAGGCCCCCTGCCCGGCCGGCGGCAACCGCCGGGGGAGGGCCCCAGCGGGCGGGGCGGCCGGCTCGGGCGGCGCGTGGCGGACGTCGGCGGGAGGACTCGGCGCCCGTCCGGTCGCGGCGGTTCCGCGGACCTGATCCACTGGGGTCATGGCGGACGGAGGACGGCGGCTGCGGGGTGGAGGCGGGGCGTCCACGGGTCTTCGGCGGTGAACGCGGGCGAAGGCGGGGCCGGGCGAGGGCATCGGGGGACGCGGGCGTGGCGGTTGTTCCCGGACACCGAGCGCTTCCGGCCCTTCCCGTGGCTGCTGGTCGTGCTGACCTTCGCGAGCGGGCTGGTCGACGCGGCGAGTTTCCTCGGTCTGGGCCATGTGTTCGTGGCCAACATGACGGGCAACGTGGTCTTCTGCGGACTCGCGCTGGCCGGCGCCGCCGGCCTCTCGACGGCGGGCTCGCTGACCGCGCTGTCCGCCTTCTTCTTCGGTGCGGCGGCGGCCGGGCGATGGCGTCGGGGAGCCGGTACGGTGCCGTTCCGTCCCCTGGTCGTCGTGCAGGCGGTCCTGCTGGCCGCCGCGCTCGTCGCGCACCAGGCCGGTGCGAGCCGGTACCCCGTGCTCGTCCTGATGGGCACCGCGATGGGGCTGCAGAACGCCGTCGCGCACCGGCTGGCGGTCCCCGACCTCACCACCACCGTGCTCACCCGCTCGCTCACGGGTCTGGCGGCCGACCACTGGGGCGCCCCGTCCCTGCGCCGGCTGCTCTCCGCGCTGACCCTGCTGCTCGGAGCCCTCACCGGCGGGCTGGTGCTCCTCCACGCGGGCCTCGGCTGGGCGCTGGCCCTGACCGTCGCGGCGCCGGCGACCGTGGCGGCGGCCCACTTCGCGTACGAGCGACGCGGCGGCGGTGCCGGGCCGGCGTGAGCGGCGCTGCGGCGCCCCCGGCCCAGCCGCCCGGCCCACCCGTCCGGCCGTCGTGGGCGGCCGGGTTCACCGGCTCCGCTCACCAGGTCCACGCCGGACAGGGCTCGATCCCCGACGACGGCCGGAGATCCGATTTCAGGGCGGCGCAGAGCCAGCCGTGGACGGCGCCCGGGGTGGGGCCGTCGTGCTCGGTGACCAGCTCGCCCGCGAGGTGCCAGTAGCGGCCGATCAGCGGGTCCGCGCCCGCGACCATCAGTCCGGCGAGCCGGCGTCGGAAGGCACGGGTGTCGCGTGTGCCGAGGGCGTCCGCGTAAGCGGCGACGAAGCGGTCCAGCGCCTCGCCGTGGGCGGGCGCCCGCCCGGCCCGCAGGTCCGGCCCCGCCAGGTCGTACGCCTCGCCGAGCCCCTCGTACAGCACACCGGGGCGGTGCTCCAGGCCCGCGAGGTGGACGACGGGCGGGGCCGCCGCGGCGACCAGGGCGTGCAGCCTGGCGAAGACCAGGACCTGTGCGGGCGTCGGATCGGCGGGGGGCTGCGGGACGGCCGCGTCGACGACCGTGGCGGCGAGGGCGGCCGGCAGGCGTACGGGCAGGGTGCGCCGCCAGAAACGCGCGAGCGCCGTCGTGTCGGGCGGCAGAGTGACACCACCGAGCAGCCTCAGCCGCTCGGCCCGCTGCTCCGGGGCGCAGTCGCGCAGCAGTCGCAGCGACGCCTCGCGCCAGCGCAGCGCGGTGAGTCGGCCGCTCACCTCGCTCAGCCGACGGGCGACGACGTCCTCCAGGGCGTCGTCCTCGTCGAGGATCCGGCCGACGTCCGACACGGGGAGGTCGAGCGTGCGCAGCGACCGGATCAACCGGAGCCGGTCCAAGGCCTGGGGTCCGTAACGGCGGTGGCCGCCGCCGCTGCGGCCTGCCTCGGGCAGCAGTCCGCGGTCGGAGTAGAAGCGGACGGTCTTGACGGTGACTCCCGCGCGCTCGGCGAGTTCGCCGATGCTCCACCGACCGGCGTCCTCGGTCACGGGCGGCCCCCTGGCGCGGACCTCGCCCCCGGACCGCCCGCGCGGCGGGGTACGCGGTCGACCAGGGTCCGCCGCGCCGCCCCGGCGCGCAGCGCCTCCCACGGTGGGGGACCCACGGTCCCCGCCGCCCCGGTGATCGCCACCGTTCCCGATCCCACGCCCCGGCCTCCTCCCGCGACGCTCCTCCGCATCGCCTCACTCTCGCATCATGATCACTCGTCGGACCGCGTCGGTCGCCGGCCGAGGTCCGGCGGCGGGACTGCGGGCGGCAGCCGGCGTGCCGCCGTCACTCGCTCAGCCCTACCACGACCCAGCCCCGCCGTGCCGCCTCGGTGAGGATCCGGCCCCAGTCGCCCAGGAGCCGCTCGAACGCGGGCAGATCGCCGATCCGGCCGTGGGGATCGGCGGCGTGCTCGTCGTGGGCCGGCCGGACGGCACGGAGCCCGCCGTCCGGGCCTTTCGTCAACTCTGCCCAGATCGCCGCCAGTTCGCGCACGCGGTCAGGCGATCGGGCGAGGAGCAGCCCGTACGTGCCCGGTCCGTCGCCGAAGACCTCGGGATCGACGTGCTCCGCCTCGCCGTCGGTCCCGTCCCAGAACAGGCCGCCCAGCAAGGTGTCCAGCGGCTCGCGCAGCCGTGGGTCGACGTGCTCGCGACAGTGCTCCCACCGGATCCCGGCCCAGAAGTGCGCCTTGAACGAGGCGCCGTGGGGGAACTCGTACACGTCGAACCGGTCGGCGTGGGGGCCGTCGGGGCGTTCCCAGCCGCTGTCGAGGGGCTCCCGGTCCGGGTCCCAGAGGCCCGTGGCGTCGTCGTACCACGCGTCCCGCAGGCGCTCCAGCCGTTCTCCCGGCGGCACTTCGTCCAGCCACGCCCGGTCGGCGATGAGCACCGTCATGTCCAGTCCCATGAGCACGAGCGTACGTTCCCCTCCCACGGCCCCCCGCGGCCCCTCCCCCGGCCCCCTCGCAACCCTCCCGCGGCCCGCCCCCGGCGACCCGCGCTCCTCCCGGCGCCCCCCCGGGCCCCGCGCCCCCACGGGACCTCCGCGGTACCCGCGAACCCGCCCGAGGTCCTCGCTTGAACCTCCCCCTGGGGGAGTTCCTACGGTGCCGCCGTACGAGATGAGGGCGTCGCGAGGCGAGGAGAGTACGCGATGGCGGTTTTCGTTCTGGTGTCAGGGCCGTTCACCGGCGGGTGGGTGTGGCAGGAGGTGGCGGCCCGGCTGCGGGAGGCCGGGTCCGAGGCGTACGGGGTGACGCTCTCCGGGATGGGCGAGGGGGGCGGGGTGTCCACGGCGGCGAGCTCCGGCCCGGCCGCGGACGTGGACCTGGAGACGCACATCGAGGACGTGGTGGGGGTGATCGACGGCATCGCGCCCGGGGAGGAGGTCGTGCTTGTCGGGCACGACTACGGGATCCATCCGGCGCTCGGGGCCGCCGACCGCAGGCCGGAGCGGTGTGCGCGGGTGGTGTACCTCGACGCGGGGATGCCGGCGGACGGCGACGCGGCCCTCGCGCTCGTGCCGGACCCGTCCGTCGCCGAACGAGCCGGAGCGGAGGGGGCCGGCGGGTCCGTGCCGGCGCCGGTGGGCGAGGAGTGGGGGCGCTGGGGCAGTACGGCGGGCCTGTCCGCCGAGGACCTGGCGCGGCTCGACCGGCTGGCCTCGCCGCAACCGCTGCGCACCCTCACCCAGCCGCTGCGCCTGGCCGGAAGCCCCTTCGACCGGCCGACGACGGGCGTGCTGTGCACGGCGGACGGTGCGGGGATCTCGATGGTCGAGATGCTGGTCGTGTCGGGTCCGCCGCAGTTCCGGGTGCTCGCCGATCCGCGGGTGGGCTTCTTCGAGCTCGACACCGGCCACTGGCCGATGCTCTCCGCTCCCGGCCCGCTGGCCGAGATCCTGCTGCTGGCCGCCGCCGACCAGGGGCAGCGGCTGACCGTCCCGGAGTGCGCGCCGCCCGCCGACACGGGAACGTTCCTCCTCGACGTGCCGGCACGCCCTCGCGAGCGCCGGGGGGCGGTGGACCTGTACCTCCCGGAGGCCGAAGGACCCCGCCCGGCCGTGCTGTTCGTGCACGGGGGGCCGGTCTCGCCGGACCAGCGGCCCACGCCGCGCGACTGGCCGACCTTTTCGGGGTACGGCGGTCACGTGGCGGGCCTGGGAGCGGTCGGCGCGACCCTGGACCACCGCCTGTACGGGCCCGACGCCTACCCGACGGCGGCCGAGGACGTCGCCGCGGCGGTCGAGCTGGTCCGGGCGGACCCCCGGGTGGACGGTGACCGGATCGCCCTGTGGTTCCTGTCCGCCGGCGGCCTGCTCGCGGCGGACTGGCTGGCGACGCCCCCGCCGTGGCTGCGGTGCGTGGCCCTGAACTACCCCATGCTGGCACCGCCGCCGAGCTGGGGTGCCGTGCCCGGCCGGTTCCGACCGGTGGACGCGGTGGGGGCGTCGAGCCCGCCGGTCGTCCTCACCCGGGCGGGTCTGGAGCACCCGGTCCTGCAGAGGACGGTCGACGATTTCCTCATGGCCGCCGAGAAGACGGGTGCGGAGGTCGACCTCGTCGACGTTCCCCACGCCCGCCACGGTTTCGAGACGCTGGACCACACCGAGGAGACCCGGGAGGCGGTGGACCGGGCCGTCCGTGCCGTGCTGGCGCGCCTGCGGGGCTGAGCGCCCGGCGGCCCGCCGCCGTCCCCCCGCGTCCCCCCGCTCCGTGCCCTCGCACCTCCGCGAGGGTGCGGAGCCGGGTCGGCGTGCGCTCGCGCGGGAGCGGGGCGTGGCGAAGGGGCGGCTCCAGTAGACCTCGGGCTCCGGAGCCGCCCCGTCGCGGGACGCGTCACGTCCTCCGGGGCGTCATGCCCGACGGAGTGTCATGTACGACGGAGTGTCATGTCCCTTTTGGTGCCGTTCAGTTCACGAACACCACCGGGCTGCCGGCCTGGCTGGTGTCGAGGACCGGACCGTACTTCGCGGAGAAGTAGCCACTGCCCGGACAGGTGCCCGGGCCGCTGTACTTGCTGAACAGCTGGTCGGTGAAGGTGAGCGAGTTGTCGGCGTTGCTCGGCGTCGCCGTGAGGCTGCCGGCCCGGTAGACACAGGTCGTGACGCCCAGGATCGTGTTGATCTTGAGGGTCGTCTGGATCGGGCCCGCGACGCCCGCGGAGACGGTGAGCGAGCCGCCGGAGGTGACCGACGCGGCGAACGGCAGGTTGTTGACGGTGATGCTCTGGACACCGGTCGCGCCGACGATGTTGGTGGTGCAGCTGCTGAGCGTGTGGGCCGTGACCGTCTCGGTGGCGGTGCCGGGCGCGGCGGGGTTGGTGTTCGCGGTGGCGGTGAAGGCGGAGGTGTTGCAGGTGATGCCGGTGCTGCCGCCCGCGGTGGTGGAGATCTTCGCCTTGGTCCCGGAGGCGAGCGAGGCCGAGAGGACGTCACCGGGGGCGACGGCGGCGCCGCCCGCGCTTCCGGTGGTCAGGACCTCGCCTGCGGAGGCGGTCGCGGAGGCGGAGGCGGTCACCGCGAGCACCGCGGCGACGGCGGCGCCTAAGGCCGCGGAGAGAGCACGCTTGTCCATGGGGGTTCCTTTCGCACGACGGCGGAGGGTGGGAGAACTCGATGGTCGGCGTGGGTGCGCGGGCACGCGGACGCGTGCCCGTGGGGGCTCGTCGGAGGGGTGCGCGCCGCGCGGGGGATCACGCCACGGCCCCGTGCCGGGGAGCACCGCGCGCGGGGGACGGGCACGGGCACTCGGATGCGGGGTGACGTGTGCGTGGTGACGCGGCTGCGAGGTCGGCGACGGCCACCGCCGGAACGATCCGGCGCCACGGATCTCCTGCGGCGGTGTCGCGATACGGGGTGGAGCGTAATACTCGGTGTGCTGCGCGGTGTGCGGTGGAGGTGCGTCCCGTCCCACGGGGATGCGGCCCCACCGGTCCGCCCGGTGCACCGAGAGGAAAACCCATCAGGGTTGTAATCCTGGCGAGTATGTGACGTCAACAACCGCAGAAGGATGTGGCCGATGACGAGCGTTCGGGACGCCGAGGAGGAACTCGTCCTGCCGGGAGCCCGCACGGGCCGCGAGCCCGAGCGCTCGCTGCGCCCGGGGCCGCGCCGGCTCACCCCCGAGGAGGTGGCCTCCCGGCAGCGGGAGCGGCTGCTCGACGGGGTGGCCCGCACGGTCGCGGCCAACGGGTACACGGGCGCGCGGATCAGCGACATCTGCCGGGCCGCCGGAGTGACCCGCCCGGTCTTCTACGAGCTGTTCTCCGGCAAGGAGGACGCGGTGCTCGCCGCGTTCCGCGGCGGCACGCAGACGGTCGTGCGGGCCATGCAGCGGTCGTACGACGGGGCGGGCGGCGCGGGCGCCTGGCCGGTCGCCGTGCGGGCCGGGCTGCGGGTGCTGCTCGATCTGCTCGCGCAGAACCCGGCGTTCGCCACGATGGCGGTGGAGATCGGCTCGGTGGGGCCCGCGGGCCGTCAGGCGCGGGTCGAACTTCTGGCCGGTTTTCACCGGTTCTTCGCGGACGCTCCCCCGGGCCCGCCGGGAGTCGCGCGGGCGGAGCTCGTGGACACCGTGGTCGGAGCCGTCCACGCGGCGGTGATCCGGGCGGTGGACGAGGGCCGTTTTGACGATGCCGGCCGGGGCCTGCCCGAACTCCTGGACGTGCTCGTGCACGTGGTCGTGGCACCCTTCACCGCATCCGGGTGACCGGTCCGGCCATCCGGGAACTGTGCCTGAATGATCGTCAACAAGCATTTGTTACTGGGTAGTTGACGAGCCGCCATACCGCGCGTACGGTCCGTTTCGGTTCCCTGCGGCACGACTGCCTCCGCACGAGTCCGGGAAGACCCAGGCGGGTTGGGGAACTGTCCGCGCCAGGACGTCGCCGCGCTCCGATTCCTTCTTCACGTCAGGAGCACCGCATGGCTCTGTCCTCAGGCACCCCCGAGCCCGACTCCCCCCGCCCGCCGGGCGATTCCGACAGACGCGGCGGGGTGCGCTACCGACGCGCCGCCCTCATGGGCGTGCCGGCCTTCCTCGCCGCATCGACGCTGGTGGTCCTCACCGCCCAGGGCGCGCTCGCCGCCCAGTTCGCCATCTCCGGCATGCCGTTCACGGTGACCGCGGACACCCTGGAGGGCACGGGCTTCGGACAGTTCGGCGCACTGGACAACATGGCCGAGGGCAGCCCCAACGCGGGCGACACCGGCGGCCAGGTGCTGGTCATCGTGACCGCGATCCGCGAGGCGAAGCTCACCAACCTGTGCCAGAGCGTCGAGCTGGGCGGCACGAACCTGGTCATCACCGCGGGCAACAAGGGCACCCCGGTGAAGGCCTCGGGGCTCACCACCGACTCCACGGAAATGGCGGCGAAACTCGCCGAGTTCGACAACATCGAGATCGGTGGGGACGCCAGCACCTTCGAGAAGCCCCCGATCAAGGGCCCGTTGGGCTCCTTCGGCCAGCAGGCCGACACCGTCGACATCAAGAACGTGCGGCAGAACAACTACGCGACGACCGCCACCCGGTTCACCCTGCCCGATCTGCACATGGGCTTCAGCTCGAAGGGCTGCTGATGGCGGAAGCGTCCGGCCGCCGGCACCCCTGGCGCGCGTTCCGGCGCTGGCGGCACCGGCGTCCGTTCGGGGCGGGGCTGGCCCTGGCGCTCGGCGGCGCGGAGATCCTGATGACCCAGCGGGCCAGCGTCTCGGTGATCCTCACGGCCGGCGCCGACAGCCTGGCGGGCTACGTGCTGCCGATGATCATGGTGGTGTGCGGGCTGCTCATCGTGCTCAACCCCCGCCAGCGCCTGTTCTACTCGGTGATCGGCGTGCTCGCCTCGCTCGCGAGCTGGGTGACGTCGAACCTGGGCGGCTTCTTCGTCGGCATGCTGCTCGGCCTGGTCGGCAGCTCGCTGGCCTTCGGCTGGCTGCCCGACCGCCCCCGGCGCCGCCGTCGGCCGCGCCGGGAACGCCGGACCGCCCGCCCGGCGTGATCGGTGCCGGGCGCCGCGAGCCCGGCGTGATCGGCGAGACCGGCGGAGGACACCCTAGGCGTCGTGATCGACGGTGACGACGATCTTGCCCACCTGGGCGCCGGCCTCCAGGTAGCGGTGCGCCTCGGCGATCTGCTCCAGCGGGAAGGTGCGGTCGACGACCGGCCGAAAGGCCCCTGACCGCAGCCCGGAGGAGACGAACGCCGCGGCGCGCCGCAGCCGCTCGGGGTCGCGGGTGGTCTCGAAGAGCGTGTACGTGCGCATGTTCAGGGCCGGCATGCCGAGGTCGAAGCCCGGGTACGGGGTCGGCTCGCCGCTCAGCGCGCCGTACACGAACAGGGTGCCGCCGGGCGCGACGACCCGCCCGAGGTCGAGCACGCCGGGCCCGGCGACGGCGTCGAAGACGAACTCGGCGCCGCGCCCGCCGGTCGCCGCGCGCACCCGCTCGACCAGGTCCTTCTCCTCGTCGACGATCACCTCGGCCGCGCCGGCGGCCAGCAGGGCGGCCTTCTTGGCGGTCGTGCGGGTGGTGGCGATCGGGACGGCGCCGAGCCGCCGGGCGATCTGGATCGCGGCGAGTCCGACGCTGCTGGACGCGGCGGTGATGACGACCGTGTCGCCCGCGCTCATGCCGCCGACCTGACCGAGCGCCCCGTAGGCGGTGAGGTACGGCATCCAGACCGCGGCGCCGTCGACCGCGCCGAGCCCCTCCGGGCGGTGCAGCACGGCGGAGGCGGGCACGATCGCGCGCTCGGCGTAGACCCCGTACGCGTTCATGGAGAACGCGGGCACCACGCTGACCGGGTCGCCGGGCGCGAAGCCGGTGACCCCGGCGCCGACCGCCTCCACCGCGCCGGCGGCCTCGGCGCCGAGGCGGGCGGGGAACTCCTCGACGTCCTCGATGTAGACGCCGCCGCGGAAGAGCACCTCGGCGCGGTTGAGGCCGATGGCGTCGATCCGTACGCGCAGCTCGCCGAACCCGGGTCCGCCCACCGCCTCGTCCTCGATCCGCAGCACCTCGGGGCCGCCGTACGCGTGGAACCTGACCGTCCTGGTGGTCGCCGCCATGTCTCCCCCTCCGATCGTCAAAGTACGACGATCATCGTACTTCACGGGGCGTCATGCCGGGAGCTGACCGCGGGCCCGCGCCGAACCTCGTCGGCATACCCACTTTTTTGTGGGTACTTGTCGCCGCGCACGCCCCGGGAGAGCCTGGTGGTGCCCGAGGGAAAGGAGAGTGACGAGGTACCAGGGGCCTCAGGAGGCGGCCTGCTCCGCGGTGAGCCGGTCGAGCCGACGGTGGCCCCACGCCGAGAGCGCGGCCAGCGCCACGGAGAGCTCGCGGCCGTCGTCGGTCAGCGAGTAGACCGTCTTCGGCGGCACCACGTCGTGCACCTCGCGGTGCACGAGTCCGTCGGCCGCCATCTCCCGCAGTGCCTGGGTCAGCACCTTCTCGCTGATCTCCGGGACCTTCCGGCGCAGTTCGCCGGGCCGGTGCGGGCCGGATTCCAGCAGCCACAGCAGCAGGGTCTTCCATTTGCCGTCGATCACGGCGACGGCGGCGGTCACGCCGCACACGTCCGTGTCCCGGGCCCGCATGCGCCCCATCGTCCCCGTCCTTCTCTTTCCTCGGCTCGTCGTTGCCGTTCCTGCCTCAGTTTCCTCCGTTACAAGGGAGTTCCCCCATGTCTTCTTCCCCGCAGGCCACGTCGGACCAGGCCGTCACCGTGATCGGGCTCGGCCCCATGGGGCGTGCGCTGGCCGGCGCGTTCGTGGCCGCCGGGGTGCGCACCACCGTGTGGAACCGCACTCCGGGCCGAGACCGCGAGCTCGTCGCCCAGGGCGCGGTCGGCGCCGCGAGCGCTGCCGAGGCGGTGGCCGCGAGCCCGCTGACCATCGTGTGCCTGGTCAACTACGACGCCTCGGACGCCGTGTTGCGCCAGGACGCGGTCACCACCGCGCTCAAGGGGCGCACCCTGGTGAACCTGACGGCCGACACCCCCGGCCGGGCCCGGGACACCGGCCGGTGGGCCGACGCGCACGGGATCCGTTATCTCGACGGCGCCATCATGACGCCGACCCCGACCATCGGCACGCCGCACGCGGTCTTCATCCACAGCGGCCCCGAGGAGCTCTACCGCGCTCACCGGCCGGTGCTCGACGTGCTGGGCGGCACCCACACCCACCTCGGCGAGGACATCGGCCGCGCGGCGGCGTACGACATCGCGCTGCTCGACATCTTCTGGACGTCCATGGCGGGCTACGTGCACGCGCTCGCCGTGGCGGGCGCGGAGGGCGTCTCGCCGCGCGAGCTGGCCCCGTTCGCGCAGGGCATCGGCGCGATCCTGCCGCCGCTGTTCCAGGAATGGGCGGAGGACGTGGAAAGCGGCGGCTACTCGGGCGAGGGCAATCCGCTGACCTCCGCGGTGTCGTCGATGAGCCACATCGCGCACGCCTCCGAGGCGCACGGCATCGACGCGGGCGTGATGCGCGCCGCCGAGGGCCTGGCCCGCCGGACGGTGGGGCTCGGCCACGGCGCGGACGGCTTCTCCCGGATCGCGGAGGTCCTCGGCCGGCGCTGATCCCCTCGGCGCGGGCCGACCCGCGCCCGGCCCGCGCCGAGTTCCACGTGCCACGCGCCACGCGCCGGGCTCTCAGAGCCTGCGCAGGGCGCCCTCCGCCCGGAGGTCCGCGAGGGTCGGGTAGCCGTCCACGGCCATGATCAGGTCGGTCTCCGCGAGCAGCGAGCGCAGCACGTGGACGATGCCGTCGGCGCCGTCGAGGGCGAGGCCGTACGCGTACGGGCGGCCGACGCCGACGGCGGTGGCGCCGAGGGCGAGCGCCTTGACGACGTCGGCGCCGGTGCGGACGCCCGAGTCGAAGAGCACGGGCAGCCCGTCGGCGGCCTCGACCACGTCCGGCAGGGCGTCCAGGGCCGGGAGGCCGCCGTTGGCCTGCCGGCCACCGTGGTTGGAGCAGTAGACGCCGTCGACCCCGCCGTCCCTGGCGCGGCGGACGTCCTCGGGGTGGCAGAGGCCCTTGAGGACGATCGGCAGCTGGGTGAGCGAGCGCAGCCAGGGCAGGTCGTCCCAGGTCAGCGGATTGCCGAAGATGCCGGTCCATTCCAGGACGGCGGCCTGCGGGTCCTCCTCCGGGGCCTTGGCGAGGCGGGCCCGGAAGACCGGGTCCGAGGTGTAGTTGGCGAGGCAGTGGCCGCGCAGCTGGGGGAAGTTGGCGGTGGCGAGGTCGCGGGGGCGCCAGCCGGTGACCCAAGTGTCGAGGGTGACCACGATGCCGCGGAAGCCGGCCGCCTCGGCGCGCCGCACGAGGCTCTCGGCGAGGTCGCGATCGGTCGGCGTGTAGAGCTGGAACAGGCCGGGGGTGTCGCCGAACTCGGCGGCCACCTGCTCCATCGGGTCCACGGTCAGGGTGGACGCGATCATCGGCACGCCCGTGCGGGCCGCGGCGCGGGCGGTGGCGAGGTCGCCGTGTCCGTCCTGGGCGCACAGGCCGATGACGCCGACGGGCGCCATGAACAGGGGGCTGGGCAGCCGCATCCCGAACAGGTCGACGGAGAGGTCGCGCCGGGCGGCGCCGACCATCATGCGGGGCACCAGGCCCCAGCGGTGGAAGGCCTCGGCGTTGGCGCGCTGGGTGTGTTCGTCGCCCGCGCCGCCGGCGACGTAGGACCAGAGGGAGGGCGGGAGCGCGGCCTCGGCCCGCTGTTCGAGCCCGGCGAAGGACATCGGCAGCTCGGGCGGGGTGCCGAAGAGCCCGTTGAGATAGATCTCGTTCTGGTAGTCGCCGAACCGCTGGTCCATCGCGTGCCTCACCCTTCCGCCGAGCTACGGTTGCGCACGGACGCTACCGCTCGGTAGGACGTGAGGCCATGGCCCGGGACGGCGGGCCGTGACGGACCGGGATCACGCGGGGGCGAGCGTGAGCTCCTGGCGGACGACGATCGCGTTGAGGCGGATCGCGAACGGGGCTATGTCGGTCATGTGCAGCGCGCCGACGCGGGCCTTGTCGAGGCCGACGGTGACGTCGATGCAGAAGGCGACGGCGTACAGGTAGGCGCCGGTCTCCTCGTCCTGGAGGGCGAAGAACAGGTCCCGGTAGTAGCGGGTGCGGTCAGCGCCCACCTCGTAGTACGAGAGCCCGGGCAGGCCCTCCTGGTTGGCGAGGCCGGTGAAGGCGCTCACCAGTTCGCGCTCGATGGTCTCCCAGAACGAGGCCTCCGCCGCCTCGGGCGGCAGGGCCTGGCGCACCGCCTCCTTGAGGGAGAGCACCATGACCAGGACCGGGGCCTCCTCCTGCAGCCCCCAGCCGCGGACCATCTTCACGATGGCGCTGCCGGGGAGCGCGGCGGCGGCGTCGCGGATGTGGTCGAAGTCGTAGTTGACGGTGGCCGGTGCGATGGCCTGCTGGAAGGCGTGGCCGAGGGCCTCCGCCTGGGCGAGGTGGGCGGGGCCCACCTCGATGACCGTCTTGAAACTGGCGGCCAAGACTCCTCCTTAAACATTCTGTTGATCAAGGAGGGGTCAGTATGCCGCAGGGACGCGCGGGCGCACGAGGAGGGTCCGTCAGTCGGAGTCAGGAGGCCCCGGCAGGGGGGCCGAGGGCTGCCCGGTCGCCGCCCGAGGGGGGCCGGACACGACAGTCCCCGGCAGTCCTCGTCCGGTTCCCGGATCGTCGGTCGTCGCCGACGACTCCGTTCACCGCCAGGATCTGCCGGGGGCCTGGCCAGAGCCAAGATCGGGTCACGCGGGCCTTCGGACGTCTCCGTCGGCGGGTGCGGCTCTCTCCGGTTGTCCGGTGTATTGACGAGTCTCCTCCCTATTCACCGCATGTCAATAGGTTCATTGCAGTAAAAGCGAATTGCCGAGAAAGGTGCGGATTCCGGGCGTAGCCTGAAGAAACCATGTGCGCCTCCGTACTCCCTCACGGGCCGGGCGCCACCGCCTGGTCCCCCGAGACGGTGACCGCCGACCCGTACAACGCCCAGACGCCGTCGGCCGCCCTGGCCGCACCGGTCACCCCCGCCGGCGCCCTCTTCGTGCGCGACCACTTCGCCGTCCCGCACACCCCGCCGGGCGCGTGGCGGCTGCGCGTCGAGGGCGCCGTGCGCAACCCGTACACCCTCGACCGCGCCGAGCTGGCCGCCCTCCCGCACCGGGAGCTCGACGTCGTGCTCGAATGCGCGGGGAACGGGCGCGCCCGGATGAGTCCCCGGCCGCGCGGTCTGCCCTGGGGGCAGCGGGCGGTCGGCTGCGTCCGGGTCGCCGGCGTGCCGTTCCGGCTGCTCGCCGAGAGGGCGGGGGTCGCACCGGCGGCGGTCGAATTCGTCTTCACCGGCGCCGACTCCGGGACCGTACGCGGCCGGCGGACCTCCTTCGAACGGAGCCTGCCGCTCGCCGTC
Organism: Streptomyces sp. NPDC051921; assembly: GCF_040680975.1. Taxonomy (NCBI): domain Bacteria; kingdom Bacillati; phylum Actinomycetota; class Actinomycetes; order Kitasatosporales; family Streptomycetaceae; genus Streptomyces; species Streptomyces sp. NPDC051921. Next base: position 241,005 of record NZ_JBFAXU010000003.1, on the reverse strand, counting down.
GCCGTCCACCCGGACACCCTGCTCGTCACGCGGCTCGACGGCGCGCCCCTCACGCCCGAACACGGCGCGCCCGTCCGGCTCGTGGTGCCCGGGCGCTTCGCGGTGACCGACGTGAAGTGGCTGGCCGGGGTACGGGCGGTCACCGAGCCCTTCGCGGGGGTGTTCCAGACCCAGGAGTACGTCTTCGTCGACGCCGACGGCACCGCGGGCGGGCCCGTGACCGGGCTGCGGGTCAAGTCGTTGGTGACCGCGCCCGAGCAGGACGACGACCTGCGGCGCGGCCGGGAGACCGTGGTGCGGGGGCACGCCTGGACGGGCGACGGGGTGGCGGTGCGCCGGGTCGAGGTGCGGACCGTGCACGAGGACGAGCCGGACGCGGAGGCGGACCCCTGGCGGGACGCGGTCCTTGCGGAGCCCTCCGGGCCGTACGCCTGGACGGACTGGTCCTTCGCCTGGACCCCGCACTCCCCCGGCCGCTACCGGATCCTCGCCCGGGCGACCGACGCGCGCGGCGAGGTCCAGCCGCCGCGGGCACCGTGGAACGCCGGCGGTTACGGCTGCAATCCGGTCGCCTCCGTCGAGGTGGTCGTCGTCTGAGCCGCACGGTACGCGCGGTGCGGGAGGTGCGGAGGTGCGGGACGTGCACGAGATCGAGGTCATGACCACCGCCTCGCTCGGCGACACCAGCTATCTCCTCGTCAGCGGCGACGAGGCGGCGCTCGTCGACCCGCAGCGGGACAGCTGGGCGGTGATGGAGCGGTGCGCCGAGCGCGGGGTGCGCATCCGCTACGCCCTGGAGACGCACGTCCACAACGACTACGTCTCCGGCGCCCTGGAAGTGCGGGCCGCGACCGGCGCCACCGTGGCCGGTCCCGCCCGCGCGCCGTACGCCTTCGACCACCTGCCGCTCGCCGAGGACGACGAGGTCACCGTCGGCGACGTCACCGTGCGGGCCATCGAGACCCCCGGGCACACCGCCGAGCACACCGCGTACCTCGTCCTGGACGAGCCCGACGGCCCGCCGGCCGCCGTCTTCACCGGCGGCAGTCTCCTCGTCGGCGGCGCGGGCCGTACCGACCTGTCCGGCGCCGCGCACACCGAGGAACTGGCCCGCGCCCAGTACCGCTCGCTGCACCGGCTCACGCGCCTGCCCGACGCCACCCGCGTCCTGCCGACGCACGGCGCGGGCAGCTCCTGCTCGGCCGGTCCGGTCGCACGGGGGCGCAGCCGGACGACGACGGTCGGCGCCGAACGGCGCGACAACCCGGCACTGGCGCCGCGCGACGAGGCCCAGTACATCGCGGCGCGTGCCACGGACCTGCCGCCGTATCCCGCGTACTACCGCCACATGGCCCCCCTCAACCGCTCCGGGCCCGCGGTCCTCGGCGGCGTGCCCACGGCCAGGCCGCTGTCGCCCTCGATGGTCGCGGGGCTCGCCGGCGAGGGCGCGCAGATCGTCGACGGGCGCGGACGCGGGACCTTCGCCGCCGGGCACGTGCCGGGGGCGCTCTGCGAGGAGCTCGACGACCGGTTCGCGAGCCTGGTCGCCGAGGTCGTCCCGTTCGGTACCCGGCTCGTCCTCGTCCTGCCGGAGCCGGAGGACGAGGCCGCCGAGGCGGCCCTGGTCCAGCTGCTGCGGATCGGCTACGAGAACGTCGCCGGCGTCCTCGCGGGCGGCACGGACGCATGGGCGGCCGCCGGCCGGCCCCTCCGCTCCTTCCGCACGGCGGACGTGACCGAACTGGGCGCCCGCCTGGGCGAGGTCCGCGCCCTCGACGTCCGCCCGGAGCGCCCCGAGGGCGGCGTCCCCGGCACCCTGGCCGTCCCCCTCGCCGACCTGCCCGCGCGCGTCGGCGGGCTTCCCCGCGACCGCGAGATCTGGACCTTCTGCGGCAGCGGCCGCCGCGCCACGGTCGCCGCGAGCCTGCTGGACCGCGCGGGCATACCGGTCCGCGCGGTGACCCGGGGCGGCGCGGCCGACCTGCCGACCACCTGACACCCCCACCCCGGGGGCCCCAGTCCGCGTGCCCCGGCCCACCCGGTGCGCGCCTCCCCCGTACAGGCAGCCGTCACCGTGGGCGGCACCCACAGGTGCCCGCACCGCGCGCGCCCACTGCCCACGAGGGGCGGGGCGGCGTCCTGCGGCGCACACGGGGCACCGCACGCGGGGCACCGCTCGCGGCGACGGCCCCGGGGCCGTCCGGGGCGACGACGGGCAGGTCAGCCGATCGGATGATCCGAGACGGGCGCGGACGGACGGAGCATGGGTGCGGGGGCGGGCCGTCCGCCCGGTCCGCCCCCGCGTCCGTCCACCCGTGCGTCCCCCCGGGAGCCCCGCCGATGAACCGAACCCGCGCCCTCGCCGTGCTGGCCGCCTCCGTCGCCCTGCTCGCGGGCTGCGCCCAGGGCGGCGAGGTGCCCGCCCGGTCCGCCGGGAGCCGGCCGGCCACGGCCTCCGCGCCGGCGAGCTCGGTGCCCTCCCCGACCGGCGCCACCCCCGACGGGACCCTGCTCGTGACCGACTTCGGCTCCGACACCGTCACGTTCGTCGACCCGGCACGGGGCCCGTTCGCGTCCGCCGAGGTCGGCACCGCGCCGTACGGCCTCGTCGTCGGCGCGGACGGGCGGGCCTGGGTCGCGACGGCCGAGGGCGTGGCCGTGGTGGACACCGGGACGCGCACCCGCCTCGCGCTCGTGCCGTTCCGGACGGCGACCGGTCCGGTGACCAGCGGCGAGTACCGGGGCGGCGGCATGGGCATCGCCCTGTCCCCCGACGGGCGCCGGGTCTACGTGGGCGTCAACGTGCCGGGCGGCAACGGCACCCTGGAGGTGATCGACACGACGGCGCTCCGGGTCGTCGACCGGGCGTCGGTCGGCCGTCGCCCCTTCGACGTGGACGTCTCGCGCGACGGGTCCGAGGTGTACGCGACGAACCACGACTCCTTCGACGTGACCGTGGTGCGGGCCGACAGCCTGCGCACCCGCCGGATCGAGGTGGCCCCGTACGGCACCGAGGGCGGTCTGGGCTCCTGGTTGAAGCCGCACTACGCGGCCGTGTCGCCCGCCGACGGAAAGCTGTTGCTGCCCTTCGAGGGCGAGCGGTTGGTGGTCGTCGACCCGCGCACCGGGCGCCAGGAGATCCGGCCGATGACGGCGAACACGCACCAGCACGGGGTCGCCGTCGCCCCCGACGGCACCCTGCTGACGGTCGGCACGGGCCCCATCGACCCGGAGACCGACCGGGGCCCCTCGCTGACCGTGCGCGAGCCGGACGGCAGCGAGCGCGTGATCCCGCTGGACGGCCCGCACGAGGGCGTCGCCGTCTCCGCCGACGGCGGGACCGCGTACGTCACCGGCGGGTTCACCCGCGACGGCTACTGGGACGGGCTGACGGTCGTCGACCTCGCCGACGGCTCGACCCGCCGCCTCCCGGCGGGGTCACGTCCGCTGGGCATCGCGGTCCTGTAGGTCCTCCCCGGTCCGCGGGGCGGACCGGGTCCGCCGGGTCCGCGGGCCGCGCGGAGCTGTCGGTGGCATGGTGTTGGCTGCTGGCAGCACCGGCCCCCGCAGGAGGAGACACCATGACCGCGTCCGCCCACCGCAATGCCCAGCCGCCCGCCGCCCAGGCCTCCCTGGGCGCCGGTGTGGTGGTGACCGACGCCGAGGGCCGGGTGCTGCTCGGTCTGCACCGCTCGGGCGTGTGGGAGCTGCCCGGCGGCAAGGTGGACCCGGGCGAGTCCATCGAGCAGGCGGCGGTCCGCGAACTCGCCGAGGAGACCACGCTCGTCGCCGCCGCCACCGACGTGTCGGTGATCGGCCTGGTCCTCGACACCGAGACCACGGCGGAGCTGACCCGCCTGACGGCCGCCACGGTCGTGCACGCCCACACCGGAGCCCCGGCCGTCGCCGAGCCCGACAAGATCGAGCGCTGGGAGTGGTTCCCGCCGGACGCCCTGCCCACCGCCCTGTTCGTGCCCTCGGCACAGGCCCTGAAGTTCTGGCGTCCCGAACTCCCGCTCCCGGACGCCGCGTTCCACCGGTACCACGTCATCCCGCAGGGCCTGCCCGCACCGAGGTAGCCGCCCCGGCCCTCCGGGCGCGCGCCGACCCCGCGGGGCCTGGCCCGAACCCCCGGCCGCTGTCATCATGCCGTCGGGGGGTGCGCTATGGAGCGGCTCGACCGGGTGACGGTGCCGCCGCCGGACGAGGCGGCGACACGGGCGGCGCGGGAAGCGGGACTCGGCGCCTACCGGCGCGGGTTCCGCGCCCGGCACACCGACGACGAGGGGGCGTTGCGGCGGCCCCCGTGGGCGCCGCCGCTCGCCCTCCTCCTCGCCCTCGCGGCCTTCACGGTGCCCGCCCTCGCGAGCCGTGCGGTCGGACCACGGCTCGGCGTCCCCCTGCTCCTCGTGCCCTTCGGGGCGGCGGCCTGGTTCCTGTGGCGGCTGCTGCGCACCAGGGTGGCGGCGCTGCGGCCCCGGGAGTACGTGTACCTGTACGAGCGGGGGCTGGTGTTCCCCGGCGAGGGCGGGGAGGCGCGGGCCGTGGCATGGCGGTGTGTCACGGCGATGCACCAGGACGTCACCCGCGTCCATGTGAACGGCGGCTACACGGGCACCCACTACGCCTACCGGCTGCGGACCGGCACCCGGGGCGAGGTGACGGTCGGCGGGTTCCTCGACGAGGAGACGGTGCCGCTTCCCGCCGACTCGCAGATCCGCGAGCTCGCCCAGATCGTGCTCGACGAGACGGTACGGCGCGCGATGCCGCCCGCGGTGGACGCCCTGGAGGCGGGCGAGGCCGTGGTCTTCGGCGAGGTGGGCCTGTACGGCCAGGGGATCCGGCTGCCGTCGGGGGCGGTGGTTCCGTGGGAGCGGGTGCGCCGGTGCGAGTGGCGCGGGGACGGGCTGGTCGTGGTGCGGACCTCGGGCGACGGGGGCTGGGCGCGGGAGGCGAAGGACATCCCCGACTTCCCGGTGTTCTGGTCGCTGGTCAAGGAGCTGTTCCCGCACGCGCGCGAGTACCGCCGCTGAGGATCGGCCGTGCCGGACCGGTGCGCGGCCGGTGGCGCCGCCGGTGGCCCTGGGCCCCGGCGGCCCGCCGGTGCGGCCGAGCGGACCGTACCGGACGGTAGCGGTCCGACCGCCCGCGGCGAGGTCCGGGAACACGCGGGTGGACACCGTGCGTCACCGAGCGCTGCGGGCCGGAGGTGGCTAGCGTGGCGGGGAGACAAGGACGTCATCGATCGGAAGCGAGTCTTCGTCATGGCCTCACGACCTCTGGGCACGCCGGTCTGGACCGACGCGATGTTCACCGACCCGGACGGTGCGAAGTCGTTCTACGGCGACGTGCTGGGCTGGACCTTCGGCGAGTCCGCCTCGGAGTTCGGCAACTACACCCAGGCCTACAAGAACGGCAAGGCGGTCGCCGCCGTCGTCCCGCCGATGCCCGGACAGGACGGCGAGCCGCAGTCGGCGTGGTGCCTCTACTTCGCCTCGCCCGACGTCGCCGCCACGGCCGAGAAGATCAAGGGCGCGGGCGGCACGATCCTGATGGAGCCCATGCAGGTGGGCGACTTCGGCTCGATGTGCCTGGCGCAGGACCCCACGGGCTGTGTGTTCGGTGTGTGGCAGGCCGGTGCCCACGAGGGATTCGAGCTGGAGGGCGAGAGCGGCAGCTACGTGTGGGCCGAGGTGTTCACGCGCGACCCGGCGAAGGCCGACGCCTTCTACGCGGCAGTCTTCGGCTACCGCTCGAAGAAGATGAAGGACGACAAGATCGACTACCGGGTCTTCGACCTCGGCGCCGACCCGCTGCTCGGCCGGATGGTGATGACGGCGGACGACTTCCCGGCGGAGATCCCCGCCTACATCCAGATCTACTTCGCCGTCGACAACTGCGACAAGGCGGTCGAGGCCGCCCAGGCGGCCGGCGGGCGGAAGGTCTTCGGCCCGATGGACAGCCCGTTCGGGCGCTTCGCCGCGCTGCTCGACCCGCAGGGGGCGGCCTTCGCGGTGATCGACACGAGGACCACGGTCGGCGAGATGCCCGAGATGGAGTGACCGACGCGCCCCGACCGGCTGCGGGTGCCCGGGACCGCGGGGGTTCCGGGCACCCGTACGTGCGCGGGCGTGGCGGACCCGGCCGGGTCAGGCGCCGTCGCGGACGGAGACGATGCCGTTGAAGACGCCGACGTACGCGGTGCCGTCGGGGCCGATGGTGATGGGCGCCCAGTTGTTGTCGTAGGCGGGGCCGGTGCCGGTGAGCCGGGACCAGGCCCGCGCGCCGGTGCGGAAGTCGACGGCCGTCAGGTACCAGGCGTCGATGCCGAGGACGTTCGGCCGCTTCTCGTAGAAGTAGAGCAGTCCGTTGGCGGTGGACAGTTTCGGCACGGTGGACGGCGAACGGACGTCGCTCTGCCACACGGTGTCGCAGCCGCTGCCGTCGGGCCGGACGTCGACGCGGGTGACGCCGCCCACGACGCTGCGGCCGAAGGTGAGCGAGGTGGGGTTCTCGTAGCCGTGGTTGTTCTCGACGACGAGGCTGTTTCCCCAGCTGATCAGGGAGTTGTCGGTGGTGGAGGCGCCGGAGCCGAAGACCGGGACCTTGCAGACGAGGCGGTCGGCCGCGGCGACGTCGGTGCCGCGCCGGTAGACGAGGACGTTCATGCGGTCGTCGGCGTTGTCGGTGATGGCGACGTAGGTCGCGCCGCCCTGGCCGAAGAGGTCGGGGGTGGTGCCCGAACCCTGGTTCACCGAGCCGGGTTTGGTTCCGGTGCCCCGGTCGTAGGTCTGCCGCCACTGGACCCTCGGGGTGCCGTCGGCGTCGGCGCGGAAGCTGTAGAGGGCGTGGTCGGAGACGATGGAGACGCCGTCCTCGGCGACGGAGAAGGAGTTCTGGATCTCCTCGCCGTCGAGCCGGACGGCGCGGGTGACGCCGGTGGCGGGGTCGACGGTGCCGACCCGGCCGAGCCGGGTGACCCACCAGATGCGGCCCTGCCAGTCCGGCATGACGGAGGTGACGGGGTCGCAGACGCCGCTGGGGAAGAGGTTGGTCCAGCTCACGCAGTCATGGGGGACGAGCGACGTGAGGTCCCAGTCGTTCTCGACGACGAACTCCCACGCTCCGTCGCTCTTCTGACGGTGTGCGATGCGCAGGACGTGCTGGCGGGAGTCGGCGAGGACGACCCGGTCCCGGTCGTCGAGGTAGAAGTAGGCGCCGCCGGAGGTGTCCTTGAAGATCTTCTCGAAGTCGAGCCGGGTGATGGCCTCGACGGTGGAGGAGCGCTGCGGCAGCTGGTACTCGGCGAGGGTGTCGAGCGTGCGCGGGTCGAGCAGCTTGAGCAGGAAGCCCTGGAAGGTGCCGCACACGGTGACGAGCCGGCCGCCGGAGTCGAAGGTGACGGTGGCGCATTCGCCGCCGAGCGCGGCGATCTTCTCGCTGTCGACGCGCGGCTCGCGGCCCAGCGGCCCCGAGTAGGGGTGGGTGCCGCTGCCGGCGGCGTCGGCGTGCATGCCGCTGCGCCCGTTGGGGGCGAGGTACGGGTGCTGGGGCGGAGCGTCGGCGGGGACGGGACGGGCGGTGGCGGGCGCCCCCTCGTAGTGGTCGACGAGCCGGTGCCCGGGGGCGAGCGGTATCCCGTCGGCGACGGCGACGGGCGCGGCGAGCGCGAGGGCGGTCGCGCTCACGGCGGCGACCAGCGCGAGTGCGCGGGCTCGCCGGCGGGGGGGGTCGGGTGGTCAATGCGGCTCCTCGGGTCCGTACGAAGGTCGCGCCGGCGGCCGACGCTAGGCCCGAGTGCTGGAGATGTACATGGAAACGCCCGCCGTTTCACGGGCACTTCATGATCATGCAACGTACGAGCGGAGCACGGTCAGGGTTTGAGGCTGGAGACCACGTTGGCCGTCGCGGCCACCCCGTTCTGGATGGTCGGCGCCATGCTGGTGCTCGCCAGGAAGAAGCCGAGCAGGGCGCAGACGATGGCGTGCGAGACCTTCAGGCCGCCGTTGCGGAGAAAGATCACCGCCAGGATCAGCAGAAGCAGCACCACGGATACGGAAATGGCCATCGTGCTCACCCTCCTTGCGCCGCACCGGAATTGCGGCGTTCGGCGGACAGTGTGACGGAAGGGACGATCCGGACGGCGGTACGGCAGGGCGGCCATCCGGGTGACTTTCCGGAGCAGGCCGTTCCTCAGGCGTGCCCCAGAGCCTCCGCGATGCTCGGCAGCCGGATGGCCTCCAGCTCGTCGTCGGCGAGGAGGCCGGCGACGAGCGCGGCGCTGCCGAAGACCTCCGTGGCGCTCAGGTCCCAGTCGGTCAGCACGAACCAGGAGCCGTCGACCGCCCACCACTGGGCGGGGAACTGGGCCGGGCCCCCGTCGCCGCGGCCCGAGGACCGGTCGTGGTGCGCGGGGGCGTCGGCGAGGCGCCCGCGGCGGGCCGGAACGGGCGAGCCGACGTCCTCGATGGGCGCCTGGGCCGCGTAGCAGGCCGTGTCCGGACCGTCGGCGTGGTGCAGGGCGAGCAGCGCCGTGAGCCGGACGAGACAGTCGCGGTCGATCTCCCCGGCCGAGGGGCCCTCGTGGGCCTCGCGGCCGGGGACGTCCTGGAAGACCAGGTACGAGGGCGTGAGGGGCCAGTCGTCGAGACGCCGGCCGACTCCCGCCAGGACCTCACGCCAGCGCACCCGGCGCGTGCCGTCGTGGATCGTGTGCAGCACCCAGCAGCGGTCCTCGTACCCCTGCCGCGGCTCGTGGCCGAGCACCGACTCCGCCGCCTCCAGGGCGGGCCGCATCCCGCCGAGCGGATGGGTGTCGGGGAGCGGCGTCCAAGGGCTGGTCATCCCGCATTCTCTCCCGGACCACGGGCGCACTCCGCCCACTCGACCGTCCGGTCGCACCAGCGCTCCAGGAGGACCCGGTCGTGGCCGACGGCGAGCAGCCCCGCGCCGGACTCCGCGCGATAGCTCTCGACGGCCGCGACGAGGGCCGCCGTCGTCGAGGCGTCGAGCATCGCGGTCATCTCGTCGCAGATCAGCCACCGGGGCCGCAGCACCAGGGCTCGGGCCAGGCAGGCGCGTTGCAGCTGCCCGTCGCTGACCTCGTGCGGCCGGCGGGCGAGCAGGTCCTCGGTGAGGCCGACGGCCGGCACGAGCGCGGCGAGCCGCTCGGGAAGCAGGTCGCGGCGCCCGGTCGCGCGCAGCGGCTCGGCGATCAGGTCGGCGAGCCGCAGGCGCGGGTCGGCGGAGAGCCGGGGCTGCTGGAAGACGACGCCGAGGGAGGTGCGCAGGGCGCGTGGGGCACGGTGTCGCCAGGCCCGGATCTCGGTGCCGTCGACGAGGACCCGGCCGGCGTCGGGGCGGTGCAGCAGCGCGGCGACCCGGGCGAGGGTGGACTTGCCGCAGCCGCTCGGGCCGAGCAGCCCGACGGACTCGCCGGGGGCGACGGTGAGGTCGGCGTCCCGGACGACCGGGCTGCGCGGCTCGTATCCGGCGGTGACGCGGTGGAGTTCAAGCACGGGGCGCTCCCGGGGGGTGATGGCAGGCGAGCCCTGTCCGGAACTCCGGCCGCACCGCGCAGGCCTCGTCGGCCCGGGAGCAGCGCGGGGCGAAGGCGCAGCCCGCGGGCAGGTCGGAGAGTGCCGGCGGGAGTCCTGGGACGGGCGTGAACTCCCGCTCGGGCAGGGCGTCGAGGAGTCCCCGGGCGTACGGGTGGCGGGGGCCGGAGTCGCCGAAGAAGCGGGCTGCGGAGGTGAGTTCGACGATGCGCCCGGCGTACATGACGGCCACCCGGTCGGCGACCCGGCGGGCCGCCGCCAGGTCGTGGGTGATGAGCAGCAGGGCCTTGCCCTGGTCGGCGTGGCGGCGCAGCTCGTCGGCGGTGCGGTCGACGAGTTCGCGGTCGAGTCCGGTGGTGGGTTCGTCGGCGAGCAGCAGGGGTGCGTCGCCGATCAGGGCGAGGGCCGTGGCGGCGCGCTGGGCGAGTCCCCCGGAGAGCTCGTGCGGGTAGCGGTCGAGGTGCCCGGCCGGGAACGCGGCCCGTTCGGCGGCCGCCTCGGCCGCCGTGCGCCGCTCGCGCCGCGGGGTGTCGGTGAGCGCCCGTACGGTCTCTTCCAGATGGGCGCGCACGGTGCGCACCGGGGTGAGGTGGGCGGCGGGGCTCTGTGGCACGAGACCGACGCGCCGGCCCCGTACGGTGCGGGCGAGGGTGCGTTCGTCCGCGGCGAGCAGGTCGAGGGCGGGCTGCTGCCCGGCCCCACCCCGCGCGCGCTTCCCGGGCCGGTCGTCCCCGGTGGGTCCGTCGACGTCACCGGGCTCGGGACCGCCCGTCAGGAGCGCGGTGCCCGTGGTCTGCGCGTTGCCGGGGAGGAGGCCGAGGAGGGCGGAGGCGAGGACGGACTTGCCGCAGCCGCTCTCTCCGACGAGGGCGAGGCACTCGCCCGCCGCGAGGTCGAACGCGGCGTCGGTGACGGCGGCGACGTGCCGCCCGCCGCGCAGCCGGAAGCGGACGGTGAGGCCGCGGACGCTGAGGACGGCGTCGGAGGCGCGCTCGGCGGTGACCGCCTCGAGGGCGCGCGCGATCTGCTCGTTCACAGCATCAGCTCCGACCGGCGGCGCGGATCGAGCCGGTCGCGCCAGACTCCGGCGAGGCCGGCGAGGGCGAGGGTCGGCACGACGAGGAGCAGGCCCGGGAAGAGGGTCGGCCACCAGTGGCCCGCGAGCAGCGAGGAGCGGGCGGTCTGGACGAGGTTGCCGAGGCTGGCCTGGTGGCTGGGCAGTCCGAGGCCGAGGAAGGACAGCGCGGACTCGTGCCACATGGCGTGCGGCACCATGAGCACGGCGGCGAGCCCGGCCTGCGGGAGCACCGCGGGCAGCAGGTGCCGTACGGCGATCCGCCACCGCGAGGAGCCGCCGGAGATCGCCGCGTCGACGAAGGGCCGGGAGCGCAGCGAGAGGACCTCGGAGCGGACGATCCGGGCGGTGGACAGCCAGTGGGTGAGGGCCACGGAGACGATCACCGGCCAGACCCCGGGCCGGAACATGGCCACGACGAAGATGCCGAGCAGCAGGTGCGGCACGGACGAGAAGCCGTCGACGATCCGCATCGCGAACCGGTCGAACCGGCCGCCGAGCGCGCCCGCGGCACCGCCGACGGCGGTGCCGATGACGGTCGCGACGAGGGCGGCGACCAGGCCGACGAGGAGCGAGATCCGCAGTCCGTAGACGCAGCGCAGGAGCAGGTCGCGGCCGACGTCGTCGGTGCCGAAGGGGTGCTCCCACGAGGGCGGCAGGAGCTTGCGCCCCAGGTCGACGGCTTGTTCGTCCAGTGGGACGAGCGGCGGGACGAGGAGGACGGCGAGGCCGACGGCGCCGACGATCAGGGCGGAGGTCCCCAGCCGGACCCGCCGGGTGCGGGGGTCAGCCATCGAAGCCCACCCTCGGGTCGGCGAGCCCGTACAGGAGGTCGGAGAGGAGGTTGCCGAGCAGGACGGCCGCGGTGGCGAGCACGGTGAGGGCGGCGAGGAGCGGGAAGTCGACGGAGACGGCGGCCTGGACGGTGGCGGCGGCGATGCCGGGCCAGCTGAAGACGGTCTCCACGAGGAGGGCTCCGGTGATGAGTTCGGGGACGCGGGAGCCGACGAGCGTGAGCACCGGCAGCATGCCGGAGCGCAGGGCGTGGCCGGTGAGGACGGTCCGTTCGGCGAGGCCGCGGGCGCGGGCGCCGCGCACCGGGTCCTCCTCCAGGGCGTCGCCGACTCCCTGCCGTACGTACAGGAAGAACCAGGGCAGTTGGGAGGTCCCGAGGACGAACGCGGGCAGCACGAGGTGGCTCGCCACCTGACCGGCGGTGACGGTGTCGCTCGCGGTGTCGGTGAGGCCGCCGGCGGGCAGCGCCCCCAGCTCCAGGGCGAAGAACCAGATGGCGAGCAGGCCGAGCCAGAAGGCGGGGGCGGCTTCGAGGGTGTACGCGGCGGAGCTGACGGCCCGGTCGAGGAGGCCGCCGCGGCGCCGTCCGGCGAGGACGCCGAGGGCGGTGCCGAGGGTGATCGCGACGAGGAAGGCGGTGGCGGCGAGCAGCGCGGACCAGCCGACGCGTTCGGCGATCACGTCGACGACCGGTTGCCGCAGGACGCCGGAGTCGCCGAGGTCGCCCTGGACGGCGTGGCCGAGCCAGTCCCACCAGCGGGTGAGCCAGGGCCGGTCGACGCCGAGGTTGGCACGCAGCTGGTCGAGGTTCTCCTGTGAGGCGGTGAGTCCGGCGGTGCCGGCGTAGGCCTTGACGGGGTCGAAGGGGGAGGCGGCGGCGACGGCGAAGACCGCGAGGGTGACGGCGAGCAGGACGGGGACGGCGGCCAGGGCGCGCCGTCCGGTCATCCGGGCCATGGCCCCCCAGGGGAGGCGGCGGCTCACTTCGCGGTCCCTCCGGCGCTCTTCGGCTTCCAGTCCTCGATGTTCCACCAGGGGCCCGAGCCGAGGCCGTGGTCGTGCGGCTCGACCTGGGTGCGGAGGCCGCCGCCGGGCGTCGCGTCCCAGCGGTCGTCGACGACGTAGAGGTGGTCGACGTGGGTGAGGAAGGTGTAGCCGGGGTTCTTCACCAGTTGGCGCTGGACGGTGTCGTACGCGGCGCGGCGCCGGGTGAGGTCGTTCGTGCGGCGGCCGTCCTCCAGCGCCCGGTCGACGGTCGGGTCGGTGTACCGGGCCATGTTGTTGAAGCCGTCGCCGGCGAGGCCGGACTTCAGGAGGAGGTACTGGTCGAAGTCGGGGTCGCCGGGCGAGCCGCCGCCGGCGAGGACGGCGTCGGTCTTCATGCGGGGCTCGATGACCTCCCAGGTGCCGGCCTGGGTGGTGACGGCGATGCCCGCCTTCTTGGCGTCGGAGGCGTAGGCGAGGGCGTGGTCCTGGCGGAGCTTGTCGCCGGAGAGGTACCAGAGCGGGAAGGCGGCGCGGACGCCGTTCCTGACGCGGACGCCGTCGGGGCCGGGCTTCCAGCCGGCCTCGTCGAGGATCTTCCGGGCACCGGCGAGGTCGTGGCGGCGCTCGGTGCCCTTCGCGAACCAGGGGCTGTCGGTGGGGACGGGTCCGTACGCGGGCTTGCCGGCGCCTTCGAGGATCTTGTCGACCATGGTCCGGCGGTCGACGGCGAGGTCGAGGGCCCGGCGGACGGCCACGTCGCCGGCGACCTGGTGGTGGGTGGGGAGGGTGACGGTGCGGTAGTCGTAGGTGGCGGCCCGGTACGTCCGCTTCGTCTTGTCGGCCCGGAATCCGGCGGCGAGGGCGGGCGGCAGGATGGCGGCATCGAGGTCGCCGGCGCGCAGCCGGGTGGCGCGGACGTCGTCGTCCTTGATGACGGCCATGGTGAACTTCTTCACGGCCGGGGCGCCGCCCCAGTAGGCCGGGTTGGCCTCGAAGGTGAGCTTCTCGCCCTTGGACCAGCCGGTGAGGACGTACGGGCCGGTGCCGACGGGCTTCGTCGTGAACGGGCCGGTGTTGACGTCCTGCCGGCCGGCGACGTGTTCGGGGGCGATGGCGAGGACGGTGCGCCGGGCGAAGGGCGCGTAGGGGTACTTGAGGGTGAAGACGACGGTGTCGTCGCCGACGGCCGTGACGTCCCGGAGCGCGTCGAGCTCGGTGCGCGAGGCGTTGTTGGTGCGCGGGTCGAGGACGGTCCGGTAGGTGAAGACGACGTCCTCGGCGGTGAAGGGCTGTCCGTCGCTGAACTTCACGCCCGGGCGCAGCTTGTAGGTGTACGTCAGGCCGTCGGTGCTGACGGTGGGCAGGGCGGCGGCGAGGGCGGGACGCAGCTCCATGTCGGCGTCGAAGGCGAGCAGCCCGTCGAAGATCTTGGAGTTGCCGTCCTTGCCGTAGCCGAGGAGGGGGCTGAGGGTCTCGGGTTCGTAGGCGATGCCGACGACCGCGGAATCCCTGGGTCCGCCGGAGCCCGCGGCACCGCCGCCGGGATTCGAGCAGGCCGCCGCGGCGAGGGCCGCGGCCCCGGTGAGTATCGCGGCGGTCGCGCGGCGGACGGATCGGGCGGCCATGGTGTCCACACCCCTCTTGAAGATCAACTGCTATTGCGAACAGCTCGCAATTAAACAGTATGTAAAGGGGTGCGGACACATGGGCCCCTTACTCGGGGGCGGGCAGGTCCACCAGGGAGGCGATGGCGTCGTGGTGGCGGCCGGCCGAACCCAGCGCCGTCTGGTCGGATTTGGCCCGCTTCAGCGCCAGGTGTGCGGGGTGCTCCCAGGTCATGCCGATGCCGCCGTGCAGCTGGACGCACTCCTCGGCGGCGCGCACCGCGGTCTTCGAGCAGTACGCCTGGGCGACGGCCACGGTCAGCGCGGCGTCCGGGGCACCGGTCGCCAGCGCGTCGGCGGCGGCGCGGGCCGCCGCCCTGGCGCCCACGAGCTCCAGCCAGAGCTGGGCCATCCGGTGCTTCAGGGCCTGGAACGAGCCGACCGGCCGGTTGAACTGGTGCCGTTCCCCGGTGTGCCGGACGGTCTCCTCCAGGCACCACTCGGCGAGCCCGAGCTGCTCGGAGGCGAGCAGTCCCGCCCCGGCGAGCAGTCCGCGCCGCACGGCCGCGGCCGCCGCGTCGGCACCCGCCAGCCGGACCCCGGCGGCGCCGTCCGCGTCGACGACGGCCAGCGGCCGGGTGAGGTCGAGCGAGGACTGCGGGGTGATCACCGCGTCGGCGGCGGGGACGGCGTACAGCCCGTCGGCGCGCGGGACGAGGAGGACGTCGGCGGCGACGGCGTCGGCGACGGCCGGCACGGGCCCGGACCGGACCCCGCCTCCCGCCGGTGCGGTGGACAGAGGCACCGCGAGCACGGCGACGCGTTCGCCGCTCGCCAGCGCCGTGAGGAGCTCCGCGACCGGGCCGCCGTCGGCGCCGAGCGCCAGCAGCGTCTCGGTCGCCACCACCGCGCCGGTGAGGAACGGGACGGGGGTGACCGCCCGGCCGAGTTCCTCCAGGACCACGGCGGCCTCGCGGTGGCTCGCGCCCTGGCCGCCCAGCCGCTCGGGGACGAGGAGTCCGGCGGCGCCGATCCCGCCGCCGAGCGCCTCCCACAGGCCGGGGACGTAGGGGACGTCGCCCTCGATCCGGCCGAGCACGGTCCGCGCGTCGGCCCGGTCGGCGAGCAGGGAGCGGACCGCGGCGCGCAGATCGTCCTCGGTGTCGGAGTACAGGAGATCCCTCGGAGAGGTCTCCGTCGTGGCCGTCGTTGCCGTCGTGTCCGTCATCGGGCGAGGTCCTTCCAGGCGACGTCCTTGTCGTTGCGGGGCTCGGCGGGCAGTCCGAGGACCCGCTCGGCGACGATGTTGAGCAGCACCTCGCTCGTGCCGCCCTCGATCGAGTTGCCCTTGGCGCGCAGATAGCGGTAGCCGGCGTCGCGGCCGGTGAAGTCGACCAGGTCGGGCCGGGCCATCGCCCACTCCCCGTACAACAGGCCCTCGTCGCCGAGGAGTTCCACCTCCAGGGCGCTGATCGCCTGGTTGAGGCGGGCGAAGCCGAGCTTCATCGCGCTGCCCTCGGGACCCGGCTGGCCGGCCACGAGCTGCTGGCGCAGCCGCTCGCCGGTGAGCCGGGCCACCTCGGCGTCGACCCACAGGTCGAGCAGCCGGCGGTGCAGGTCGTGGGTGCGCAGCTCGGGGCGGGCCCGCCAGGTCTCGGCGGCCTTGCCGATCATGCCGCCCTCGCGGGGGACGCGGGCGCCGCCGATGGAGACGCGCTCGTTCATGAGGGTGGTCTGGGCCACCCGCCAGCCGTCGCCGACCTCGCCGAGCCGGTGGGCGTCGGGGATGCGCACGTTCGTCAGGAACACCTCGTTGAACTCGGCCTCGCCGGTGAGCTGGCGCAGCGGCCGGACCTCGACCCCGGGGTCGGTCATGTCGCAGACGAAGTAGGTGATGCCCCGGTGCTTGGGCAGGTCGGGGTCGGTGCGGGCGATGAGGATGGCCCAGCGGGCCACGTGGGCGCTGGAGGTCCACACCTTCTGCCCGTCGACCACCCAGGTTCCCCCGTCCTCGCGGACGGCGCGGGTGCCGAGGGCCGCGAGGTCGGAGCCGGCGCCGGGCTCGCTGAACAGCTGGCACCAGACCTCCTCGCCGACCCAAAGGGGCTTCAGGAAGCGCTCCTTGACCTCCTGGGAGGCGTACGCGAGGAGGGTGGGGGCGGCCATGCCGAGACCGATGCCGATCCGACGGGGGTCGTTGTCGGGGGCTCCCGCGGCGGCGAGTTCGGCGTCGACGACGACCTGGAGGGAGCGCGGGGCGTCGAGCCCGCCGAGGCCCACCGGGTAGTGCACCCAGGCCAGGCCCGCGTCGAAGCGGGCGCGCAGGAAGTCGCCGCGTTCGGTCGTGGCGGGCGGGTGCTCGGCGAGCAACCGCCGGGTGCGGTCCACGAGTTCGGCGGCGTCGGGACGGACTGCCGTCATGCGCGGGCTCCTTCCGGGAGGACGACGAGCCGGCCGGTGGTGGTGCCCTCGGAGAGGCGCTGCACGGCGTCGGCGGCGGCGCCGAAGGGGACGCGCTCGCTCACGTACGGCCTGACGAGGCCCTTGGCGGCGAGCTCGGTGAGGGTCTCGTGGCAGCGCAGGACGGCGGCCGGGTCCTTCAGGTTGTACAGGCCCCAGTGCAGGCCCACGATCGAGTAGTTCTTGATCAGCGCGTGGTTGAGGGCGGGCGCCGGGACGGTGCCGCTCGCGAAGCCGACGACCAGGATCCGGCCCTCGAAGGCCACCAGCTTGGCGGACTGCTGGTAGGCGGCGCCGCCGACCGGGTCGTAGACCACGTCGGCGCCGCGCCCGCCGGTGGCCTCCTTGACGGCCGCGACGACGTCCTCGGCGTGCCGGTCGACGACGACGTCGCAGCCGATCCCACGGGCGACGGCGGCCTTGTCCGCGCCGCCGACGACGCCGATCACGGTGGCGCCGGCCGCCTTGCCGAGCTGGACGGCGGCGCTGCCGACCCCGCCCGCGGCGGCGTGCACGAGCAGCGTCTCGCCCTCCCGGAGGCCCGCCCTGCGGTGCAGGCCGAACCAGCCGGTCTGGTAACCGATGTGCAGGGCGGCGGCCTCGGCGTCGTCCAGCGCCTCGGGCGCGGGCAGCAGCGTGGCCTCGTCGGCGACCGCGTACTCGGCGAGCCCGCCGTACGGCAGGGCGGGCGTCGCGATGACGCGGCGGCCGTCCTCCGTCTCGGCGCAGATCTCCACGCCCGGCGTGAAGGGCAGCGGGGGCCGCACCTGGTACTGCCCCCGGCACAGCAGGGCGTCCGGGAAGTTGAGTCCGGTGGCCAGGACCTTGAGCAGCACCTGACCGGGCCCCGGCTCGGGCCGGTCGGTCTCGTCGAGCTGCATCACCTCACCCGGTTCACCGTTCTCGTGCACTCGCCATGCCTGCATCCGGGGCCTCCACGTGCCGTCGTGCGTCCTGCGGGGTCGAACGCATACTAAGCGGTCGCTTGGCTTCGCGGAACCAGGCTCGCACGTCCTCTTCCGGCCGCTGCTAGATTCGTCCGCCATGCGATCACGTGAATACGACCTCGACTTCCGCGCCAAGGCCCGGAGGACGAGCGCCTGGGGCGTCGGCCTGCTGACCGTGGCGGCCCTCTTCTGGACCTGGTGCGCGCTGCTGCTGCTCACGCCCTACCAGGTCGAGGACAGGCCCGACGGCCGGAGCACCCGGGAGTGCGAGTCACGGCTGTCGACCGAGTACGGCACGGCCAACGAGGGCCTGCAGAGGGGCGACTGGTGCCAGGACGAGCGTGACTGGCCCGAGGCACTGCTGATACTCGGCCTGTCCGTGCCCGCGGCCGTCGCCGGCACGGTGCTCTTCACCATCGGCACCTTGAGCGGCCGGATGAGCGCCCACGCCGAGGCGATGCGCGAACTGGACGGGCTCGCCGACGCGCGCAACGTGTAGCGCTTCGCCGCCGGCCCCGGCCCGGCCGGGCCTCAGGAACTCTTCGGGCGCGCCCGAACGTGCATCCGCTCGCCCTGCGGGCCGAACAGGCTCAGGAACTCCACCGGCCGGTCCGTCGCCGGGCCGAACCAGTGCGGCACCCGGGTGTCGAACTCGGCGGCCTCGCCCGCGCCGAGCACCACGTCGTGCTCGCCGAGGACCAGCCGCAGCCGCCCCGACAGCACGTACAGCCACTCGTAGCCCTCGTGGACCCGCGGATCCGGCACCTCGGCGCCGGGTTCCTGGACGACCTTGTACGCCTGGAGCCCGCCCGGCTGGCGGGTGAGCGGGTACATCGTGCGACCGTGGCGGACGATCGGCCTGGCCTTGACGCGCGGGTCGCCGACCGGCGGGGCGCCGACCAGCTCGTCCAGCGGCACCTGGTGGGCGCGGGCGATCGGCAGCAGCAGTTCGAGGCTGGGCTTGCGCTGCCCGGACTCCAGGCGCGAGAGGGTGCTCACCGAGATGCCGGTGGCGGTGGAGAGCTCGGCGAGGGTGGCACCGCGTTCCCGGCGGATGCGGCGGAGCCGGGGGCCGACCTCCGTGAGGACGGCTTCGATGCGTTCGTCTTCCACACGTTCGTCTTCGGTCACGCACCCATTGCAGAAACAGCAACTTCATTTGTCAACCGCGCGCCGGCGAGCGACGCTCGCGGCATGAGTGGACACAGTGCGCAGAACCTCCCGGTCGGACGGGCCGACGCCGACGCCGTGGCTGTCGCCGTGGCCGACTACGACGTGATCGTGGTCGGCGGCGGTGCGGCCGGGCTGAGCGCGGCCCTGGTCCTGGGCCGCGCCCGGCGCCGGACCCTGGTCGTCGACGCGGGCGAGCCCCGCAACGCCCCGGCCGCCCACATGCAGGGCTACCTCACCCGGGACGGGGTGAGCCCGGCCGCGTTCCTGGAGGCGGGGCGCCGGGAGATCGGCGCGTACGGCGTGGACCTGACGAGCGGCCTGGTCGCTCAAGCGGTTCCGAACGGCGAGGAGGGCTTCTCCCTCACCCTGGCGGACGGTCGGCGGCTCCGGGCGCGCCGGCTGGTGGTCACCACCGGTATGGCCGACGAGCTCCCGGCGATCGACGGCGTGGCCGAGCGGTGGGGCCGGGACGTGCTCCACTGTCCGTACTGCCACGGCTGGGAGGTGCGCGAGCGCGCCTTCGGCGTCATCGCGCACCCGGTGATGCCGGCGCACCAGGCGCTGATGGTCTCCCAGTGGTCCTCCGACGTGACCCTCTTCCTGCACACCGCCCCCGAGCCCTCGCCCGAGGACGGGGCCCGGCTCGCCGCGGCCGGGGTGACGGTCGTGACCGGCGCGGTGGCGGCCCTGGTGGTCGAGGAGACCGGGCTGACGGGCGTACGGATGGCCGACGGCCGGGTCGTCCCGCGCGAGGTCGTGTTCGTGGGCACCCGGACGACGCCCCGCGACGGGCTGCTCACCGCGCTCGGCGCGGCCACGCACGAGACCCCGCTCGGCACCTTCGTCACGGTCGACGAGTCGTACCGGACGAGCGTGCCGGGCGTGTGGGCGGCGGGGAACGTGATCGGCGCGCAGGAACAGGTCGTGAACGCGGCGAGCGGTGGGTACCGGGCGGCGGCGATGGTCAACGCGGACCTGCTGTTCGCGGACCTGGACCGGAAGGTGGCAACCGGGGCGGGGGCGGGAGCGAGCTGAAGGGACCGTGCCCGGGCCTTCCGTTCTCGCCGGCCGCGCGCTATCGATGCGCCATGACCGACGACACGAGCACACGTCCGCAGGGGCTGCCCGCCCCTCCCCCGCTCGGCGCCACCGCCCTGCCCCCCGGGACCTTCGCGGGCCGGGCGGTCCTGGTGACCGGTGGGGGGTCCGGGCTCGGGAAGGCGATCGCCGCCGAGTTCGCGCGGGCGGGGGCCGACCTGGTGATCGTGGGGCGGACGGCCGGGCGGCTCACCGAGGCGCGCGAGGAGTTGGCGGCCGTGGCGGGGACGCGGGTGGTGACCCGGGTCTGCGACATCCGCGAGCCGGAGCGGATCGGCACCGTGTTCGACGCCTGCGAGGCGGAGTTCGGCGCGCGGCCGGACGTCCTGGTGAACTGCGCCGCCGCCAACTTCCCCGTTCCGGCGGAGGACCTGTCGCCGAACGGCTGGCGCGCGGTGGTGGACGTCACGCTCACCGGGACCTGGTTCATGACGCGGGAGTTCGCCCGGCGGCACCTGGCGGCGGGGACGCCCGGCTCGGTCGTCAACGTCGGAGCCTCGTACGCCTGGACGGGCGGGCCGGGCTACGCGCACTCGGCGGCGGCGAAAGCGGGGGTGAAGAACCTGACGGAGACGCTGGCCGTGGAGTGGGGCCCGTACGGGATCCAGGTGAACGGCCTGGTGCCCGGCCTCATGCCGCACGGGGACATGGTGGCGGACATCCGGGCGAACCTCGACCGGACCCCGGGGGCGCTCGACCTCCGTCAGCCCGCGCTACGGGTGGGGCTCCCGCGCGAGCTGGGCTGGGCGGCGACGTTCCTGGCCTCCCCGTACGCCCGGTTCGTCAGCGGGCACACGCTGGTGGTGGACGGAGCGAACTGGCAGCGGCGGGCCCTCGTCAACGAGCCGGTGGTGCCGGTGCGCAGCCAGCTGGGGCGGGGACCGTTCGGGGCGGCGGCGGACCAGGGGTAGGCCGTGCGGATGAAACCCGGCCGTCGGCGCCGCGTGGACCGGGGGCGGGGGCGAGGATCGGCCATGGTGACCGAAGGATCTTCATCCACCGGAAGGACGGGACTCACCCCATGATCGGCACGGACTTCACCACGGGCTCACCCAGTTGGATCGATCTCGGCAGCCCCGACACCGACGCGGCTGCCAGGTTCTACGGCCGGGTCTTCGGCTGGGACTTCACCTCCGCCGGGCCCGACGCCGGCGGGTACGGCTTCTTCCAGCAGGACGGCCGGACGGTCGCGGCGCTCGGCCCGCTCACCGAGGAGGGCGCGAGCAGCGCCTGGACCGTCTACTTCCAGACGCCCGACGCCGACGCCACCGCGCACGCGGCCGAGGCCAACGGCGGGGCGGTGCGCCTGGAGGCGTTCGACGTCATGGACGCGGGGCGGATGGCCGCGCTGACCGACCCGGGCGGTGCGCGGTTCGCCGTGTGGCAGCCGGGCGCGGTCAAAGGCCTGGACCGGGCCTCGGAGCGCGACACCCTGCTCTGGGTCGAGCTGCACACGGGCGACCCGGAGGCCACCCTCACCTTCTACGGCGCGCTGTTCGGCTGGCGCTGGGAGGCGATGGACGCGCCGGGCATGACGTACCGGGTGATCTCCACGGCCGAAGGCGACCTGAAGGACGCCTCGTTCGGCGGCGCGGCCCCGCTCCAGGCGGGGGCCGGCGTGTCGCGCTGGGTGCCGTACTTCATGGTGACGGACCCCGACACGACCGCCGCGACGGTCCAGGAGAGCGGCGGTTCGGTCCTGATGCCGCCGGCGGACGTGCCTCAGGTGGGCCGGATCGCCTGGTTCGCCGACCCGTTCGGCGCGCCGTTCGCCGTCCTCAAGCCCTCCCCCACGATGTGAGTCAGCGACCTTCGAAGCGCGGCGGCCTGCGGGCCGCCTTCGCCGCGTAGCCCTCCCGGGCGTCCTCCGAGGTGAGGGTGAGTGCGGCGGCGAGGGCCGTGCGGTCGAGGGCGGCGGCCAGGCCCTGGTCGGCGTAGGCGTCGATGTCGCGCTTCACGGCACGGACGGCGAGCGGCGCCGCAGCCGCGACGGCGGCGGCCGTCCCGGCCGCCTCCCGGGCCAACTCCGCGACCGGAGTGACCTGTTGAACGAGTCCGAGCCTCGCGGCGGTGGCGGCATCGATCCGACGCCCGGTGAGCGCCAGGTACTTGGCCCAGCCGGCCCCGGCCTCCCGGGCGATCCGGAGGTCGCCGCCGGCGTCCACGGCGACGCCGATTCCGGTCTCGGGGAGGGCGAAGACGGCGTCCTCGGCGGCGATGCGGATGTCGGCCATCAGCGCCAGCTCGAAGCCGAAGCCGAGGCAGTAGCCCTGGACGGCAGCGACGATCGGCTGGGGAAGCCGGGCGAAGGCGGCGAACCGCTCGTGGACCCAGCGGATGCCCTCGGCGTAGTGCTCGGTGCGCTCGGCCGCCGAGCGGCCGGTGATGGCGCCGCCGGGCGCGGTGACGTCGATGCCGGCGCAGAAGGCCCGGCCCTCGGCGCGCAGCAGCACGACGCGGATCCGCTCGTCGAAGCGGATCCGGTCGGCGAACACCCCGAGCTGCCGACTGGCCTCCCAGCTCCAGCCGTTGAGCTTCTCCGGGCGGCACAGGGTGAGCACCCCGACGCCGTCCTCGACCCGGAGGGAGAGCCGCTCCTCCCCCTCCGGGACCGCGTGGTCGAGCGTGTCGATCACCGCACCCTCCTCCGCTTTCTGATGGTCAGTCAGACAGTGTGCGGGGAGCGTAGCCCGGGGCCGTCAGCGGGGGAACACCTCGAACGCCACCGCCGGGCGCCCGCCGAAGCGGGCGGCGGCGCGACCGGTCGACTCGGCGACGAAGTCGCGGACGTACTGCTCCGCGTCCTGGTCCGTCAGGGCCTCGATGTACGTGCGGTGGGCGAGCAGCGAGCGGGTGGCACGCTCCAGGCCCGGGCGGGCGTCGACGGCGTGGGTGGGCAGGTTCGAGCCGGCGACGGCCACCCAGCGGACCCCGTTCCACGGTTCGAGGCCCTGCTCGACGAGCTCGGGGAAGATCCAGCGGTTGCCCGCGTCCGCCGCCGCGTCCAGGGTGGCGCGGCCGACGGCCCGGTGGTCGGGGGTGTTCCAGAACCCGCCGGGCTCCGGACCCCACGTGTCGCGGTGGTTGAGGGTGATGACGAGTTCGGGCCGGTGGCGCCGGATCGCGGCGGCGATGTCCCGGCGCAGCCCGAGGCCGTACTCGATCACGCCGTCCCGGTGGTCGAGGAAGTCGACGGTCTCGACGCCCACCACCGCCGCGCTGTCCCGCTGCTCCCGCTCGCGCAGCGGGCCGCAGGTGGCCGGGTCGAGGGTGTCGATGCCGGCCTCGCCCCTTGTGACCAGCACGTAGGCGACCTCCTTGCCGGCATCCGACCAGCCCGCTACGGCCGCGGCGCAGCCGTACTCCAGGTCGTCGGGATGGGCGACGACGGCGAGCGCGCGCTGCCAGTCGGCGGGCATCTCGGCCAGTTGCGGCGGGGACTGTTCGGTTTTCTCGATCATGGGCGCAGGATACGGGCCGGGCCCCGGAGGACCGGGGCGGCGGCAGCCCTCGGGGCGCATCGGGACCCCCGCCCGGGGACGGTTCCGGCGGTGAGCCGCGACGCGGCGGGGTTCCGGCGGTGAGCCGCGACGCGGCGGCCACCACCGAGGATCACCGAGCGGGTGAGCCCGCGCGGCCGGTCGGGGTGGGGGCCCGCCGCGCGGGAGCAGACCATGAGCCATCAGTGGGCGGGGCCGGGACCCTTCCGCGCGTCCCGGCCCGCGCCGTCGGCCGGGGCCGCCCCGCAGGAGGCGCGGACGACGAGACGGGGCCTCAGCTGCACCTGGTGCAGCGGCGTGGCGTCGCCCTCGGCGAGCCGGCGCAGCAGGATCTGCGCGGCGAGCCTGCCGACCTGGAACCTGGGCGGCGACACGGCCGTCAACGGGATCTCGGCGACGTCGGCGAACTCGTTGTCGTACGAGATCAGGGCCAGGTCCTCGGGGACCCGCAGGCCCGCCCGGCGGGCGGCGGCGAGCACGAGGGCCGCCTCGCGGTCGCCGAAGCAGAGCGCGGCCGTGGCCCCCGCGGCACACAGCGCGGCCACGGCCCGGTCGGCACGCTCCGGGTTCCACTCCCCCAGGGTGTCGCTCTCGTGACGGGGCGTCGGCAGCCCGAGGTCGGCGATCGCGCGGGCGAAACCGGACTCGATGGGGGCGGTCGTGGGTGCGTCCGACCGGACCACGAGACCGAGGCGGCGGTGCCCGAGGCCGCGCAGATGGCGCACGGCGTCGTAGGCGCCGCCCTCGTGGTCGGTGCACACGTGCTCGGTGGGGTCGCCGGGCCCGTACGCGGCGAGCCGGCGCTCGACGAGGACGGCGGGGACGGGGAGGGCGAGCAGTTCCTCGGCGCGACGGGCCGGGTCGGTGGCGGTGTGCAGGGTGGGGACGAGGAGCAGGCCGTGGACGCCTGCGGTCAGGAGCCGCTCGACGGCGGCGTCCTCCTCGCCGGGGTCGTAGTGCGAGCAGGCGAGGACGAGGCGCGCGCCGGCGGCGGCGAGCTCCTTCTCGATGCCGTGCAGGACCCGCGGGTAGGAGAAGGCCGTGTCGGGGACGAGGACGCCGATCACGCTGCGGTCGGCGCGCTGGTCCTCGGGGCGCTGGGCGGCGAAGGTGCCCGCGCCCTGGCGGCGTTCGACCAGGCCGAGCGCGACCAGGTCCTCGTACGCGCGGCGCACCGTGGTCACCGAGACGCCGGCCTCGGCGGCGAGGGCCCGCTCGGTGGGGAGCTTGCCGCCGGGGGGCCAGGTCCCGTCGAGCATGCCCTGGCGCAGTTGGGCCACGAGGGCCCGGAACTTCAGCTCGCGTCCGGGCACCGGATTCTCGCGGTGTGCCACCGGCCCCCCCTGGTGCGCCGATTGCTGATCGATTGCGCGGCGAATCCTATCCTCGGGCTCGCGGATCGCTCCTGCACGGAACCTGGGGCCCCGCGCCCGCGGTGGCGCTCAGAGCTGGTCGCGGGCGAGGGCGAGGAGGCGGTCGAGGACGCGCGGGCCACCGGCCCGGACCCCGTCGTGTTCGAACTCGTCGGTGACCCAGGTGCGCAGGCCCCGCACGGCCCGCGCGGTCTCCAGGGAGTGGGCGGTGTCCACGTACATGTCGTCGTGGTAGATCGCGGCGGCCGCCGGCACCTCGTTCACGGAGAGGCGTACGGGGTCGTAGAGCGGGGCCCAGTCGCTGCGGGCGGCGAGCAGCTCGGCGGTCTCGCGGAGCGGGGCCAGCGCGGGGTCGGTGGTGAAGTGCCAGGGGTGGACGGTCTCCCCGGTGAAGAGGACGGGACCGTCACCGGTCAGCGCCTTCGCCGCGTCGAACTCGGGGAATTCGGAGCGCACCCGTTCGGCGGCCCAGTCGGTCGGCCCCCGGCCCTGGGCGTAGATGGCCTCGTGGAGCACGGCGTAGAGCGGGTGTCCGGCGTAGGACAGGTGGGCCTGGACGCCTTCGAGGAAGGCGTCGGAGAGGGCCGGGCCGGCCGGAGTGGGGACGAAGGCGTCTTCGAGGAGCAGGTGCAGCTGGTGGCTGCCGTCGCCGCCGCCGAGGAGGATGCCGAGCGACTGGAAGGCCTCGGGGGTGAGGGCGCCGCCGCCGGGCAGGGTGACCTGTCGCTCGTGGAGGTGGGCGGCGATCCGGCGGACCCGCTCGACGTCGTCGGGGTAGCGGGCGTAGTGGGCCGCGTTCTTGGCCCGGACGCGCGGGTAGGCGGCGCGGTAGACCTCGTCGGCGGTGGCGTGGAGGGACGGCAGGCCGCCGGTGACGAGGACGGTGGCCAGTCCTTCGGGGGCGGTGGACAGGTAGTGGGTGGCGCAGAATCCGCCGAAGCTCTGGCCGAGGACGGTCCAGGGGGCGCCGCCGATGAGTTCGCCGCGGATCAGCTCGCAGTCCCTGACGATGGAGTCGGCGCGGAAGTGGGCGAGGTAGGCGGCCTGCTCGCGCGGGGTTCCTCGGAGCGGCAGGGTCTGCCGGTTGGCGGGGGTGGAGCGTCCGGTGCCGCGCTGGTCCAGGAGCAGGACGCGGAACTCGCGCACGGCCCGGCCGAGCCAGGCCTGCGGGCCGACGAAGCGCTTGGCGCCGAACCCGGGGCCTCCCTCCAGGTAGACCAGCCAGGGCAGGTCGGTGCGGTGCGCCTTGTCACTGGCGACGACCTCGCGTCCGTAGATCTCGATCGACTCGCCGCCGGGGCGGTCGTGGTCGAGGGGGACGGTGTAGTGGCGGTCGGTGAGGACGAGTCCGGGCTGGCGGTAGGTGGACAAGACGGCGTACTCCTGTTCGTGACACCCCCGTCAGGACAGTGGATCACATGACGGGGGCGCCCACCGCTCACGGCTCGGGATCGGAGTACGGCGGACCCACCGGGGTCCGCCGGACACTACGGGCGCTGCAGCACCGACAGGACGTTCTTCGCCGGGTCGGTGAACCAGGCGATGGCCGGGCCGTTCGGGTCGCGGCAGATGTCCTTGTCGTCGAACTCGAAGCCCGGGTAGCGCTGGAACTCCACCCCCCGCGCCTTCAGGCCCTCGACCACCGACTCGATGTCCTCCACCTCGAAGTTGAGGACCGTGAAGCTCGCGGGGCTGTGCTGGTCGCCCTTCGGGTAGACGAAGACCCTCGCCCCGTCGGCGAGGGTCAGGAACAGCATCCGCATGTCGCCGGTCCCCTCCTGGGCCGTCTGGAGGCCGAGGGTCTCGTCGTAGAAGTGACGGGCGGCGTCGAGGTCGTCGACCGAGAAGCTGCTGAATGCCGTGGTGTTCCCGAGCACGGGCGGTTCTCCCTTCGGTGGAGCGTCTGCTGACGTCCCCTCAGGGCACACCACGGGCCGTGCGCCCGGCCGCCCCCGCCACGCGGAAACGGCCGGATGGTCCTCCGCCTGTCACCCTCGGGTGACCGGCGCGGGCGGGCCGGGCGCGGGGTCAGGGCGCGATCGGGAGCCGGCGCTTGTGGTCGGTCAGTTCGTAGCGGCGCACGATCGAGGCGAAGGCGGTCTCGCCGACCGGCTTGCCCTCCAGGAAGTCGTCGATCTCGTCGTACGTCACGCCGAGCGCGTCCTCGTCGGGCTTGCCCGGGTCCAGGGTCTCCAGGTCGGCCGTCGGGGTCTTCCAGACCAGCTCGGCCGGGGCGCCGAGCTCGGCCGCGACGGCGCGCACGCGGCGCTTGGTGAGGCCGGTGAGCGGGACGAGGTCGGCGGCGCCGTCGCCGTACTTCGTGAAGAAGCCGGAGACCGCCTCGGCGGCGTGGTCGGTGCCGACGACCAGGCCGTCGTGGGCGCCCGCGACCGCGTACTGGGCGATCATCCGCTGCCGGGCCTTGATGTTGCCGTGCACGAAGTCCTGGTGGTGGGCGTCGCGGAACACGACCCCTGCGGCGCGGCCGGCGTCGAGGGCGGCGTCGCTGGCCGGCTTGATGTCGACGGTGAGGACCTGGTCGGCCCGGATGAAGTCGAGCGCGAGCTGGGCGTCGTGCTCGTCGGCCTGGACGCCGTACGGCAGGCGCATGGCGTAGAAGGTGGCGTCGTGACCGGCGGCGCGGGCCCGCTCGACGGCGAGCTGGCAGAGCCGCCCGGTGGTGGTGGAGTCGACACCGCCGCTGATGCCCAGGACCAGGGAGCGCAGGCCCGTGGAGGTGAGGCGCTCGGTGAGGAAGGCGACCCGGCGCTCGATCTCCGCACGCGGGTCGAAGGTCTCGGCGACCTCCAGCTCCCGGGCGATCTGCTGCTGCAGGGCGGTGGTCTCCGGGTCGGTCACGGAATGCTCCTCGGTCGTGCGGTGGTGGGCTGGACGTCCCGGGTCGACCTTATCCCGACCCCGCACGCGCACAGCGGGTCCGCACGGTCCACGTGACCGGGCACACGCTCCTGCCCGGCGGGCACGGCGGTGCCCGGCTCCGGCGGCGGCCGGCTACTCCACGCACACGACCTCGACGCGCTGGACCAGGTTGTTGCCGAAGCCGCCGCGGTTCCAGGGGGCCGCGAGCGGCTGGGTGCGGCCGGAAGCGTCGGTGGCGCGCACGGTGAGCGTGTACGCGCCCGGTGCCGCGGTCCACGTCGCGCGCCAGGCGGCCCAGGCCCACGGCCGGTCCGGGTCGACCGCCACCTCGGCGTCGGTCCAGGTCGCCTCGCCGTCGGCGCTCAGCTCCACGCGGACCACGGGCGCGTGGCCGGACCAGGCGCGGCCGGACAGCGGGACGGGGCCGGGACGAACGACGCGGGTGCGGGACATGAAGTCGGGGAAGCCCGGCGGGGTCATCAGAGCGCGGGGCGCGATGACGTCCACGGGCACGCCGGGGTCGTCGGCGGCCTGCCGGTAGCGGTAGGCGACGGCCTGCTGGAAGCCGGTGAACGGGGTGTCGGTGACGGTGACGTCGCACAGCCACTTGACGCTCGCCATGCCGTACCAGCCGGGCACGACGAGCCTCAGCGGGTAGCCGTGCTGGGGCGGGAGCGGCGCGCCGTTCATCGCGTACGCCACGAGCACGCCGCGGGCCGGGTCGGCGGCGACGGGCAACGGCAGGCTGCGCCGGTAGTCCTGCTCGGTGCCGCGCTCGACGCCGTGGTCGGCGCCGGTGAAGACCGCTTCCACGGCGCCGTCGGCGACGCCCGCCTCGGCGAGCAGGTCGGCCAGCGGGACTCCGGTCCAGTCTGCCGTGCCGACGGCTTCCACCAGCCAGGGCTGGCTGACCGGGCGGGGCGCGAGGCGGGCCCTGCCGTTGCCGGCGCACTCCAGGGTGACCCGGTGGGTGACGGCGGGTCGCTCGCGCAGTGCCGTCAGCTCCAGGGAAAGGGGGTGGGCGACCCGGCCGCCGACGGTGAGCCGCCAGCCCTCGGCATCACCGTCGACGGCGGGGATGTCGTAGTGGACCAGGACGTAGTGGAGGCCGGGCGGTGTGGTGTCGTAGCGCAGCGCTTCGAGGGGCAGGCCGTGGTTGCGAGCGGCCAGGGCCAGCTCCGCGGTGCTGACGCCCTCGTCGGGCCCGGCGAGCCGGCCCGGCGCGCTGACGTCCCTGAGATCGGGGGTGCCGTCCATCTCTTCATGGTGCGCCGGACGGCCGTTCCGCTCATCCGCTGAGCGGTGGTCCCGGGCCTCCGGGGCGGCGGCGGGCCTGGGCGGTGGCGGCCGGCCTCGGCGGGTGGCCGCAGGCCCCCGGGGCGGCGGCCGACCTCGGCGGTGGCCGCCGGTCAGCCCGCGTCGACGGTCACGACGACCGAGTGGTAGCCGGTGGCCCCGTCGGGCATGGTGCCCTGCCGCTGCTCGGTCTGGAACGCGCCGGTGCCGTCGGCGGCCCGCACCGTGAGGGTGTGCCGGCCCGGGTCGGCCTGCCAGCGGTACACCCACTGGCGCCAGGTGTCGCGGCTGTCCTGCGCGCCGAGCTCGGCGTCCTGCCACGGCCCGTCGTCGACCCGTACCTGCACCCGGGAGATGCCCCGGTGCTGGGCCCACGCCACCCCGGCGACGGCGACGGGTCCGGCAGCGGCACGGCCGAAGGCACGCGGGGTGTCGATCCGTGACTCGGTCTTGACCGGTGCCTGTGCCGCCCAGCCGCGCGGCACCCAGTAGGCGTCGTACGCGGCGAAGGTGGTCAGCTCGATGGAGGCGATCCACTTGCAGGCGGAGACGTAGCCGTAGAGGCCGGGGACGACCATGCGGACGGGGAAGCCGTGCGCGAAGGGCAGGGGCTCGCCGTTCATGCCGAAGGCGAGGAGTGCGTCGCGGCCGTCCATGACGGTCTCGACCGGGGTGCCGATCGTCATGCCGTCCACCGAGCGGGCCACCAGCTGGTCGGCCGGCCCGCCGGCCGACGGCGGGCGCACCCCGCACGCGCGCAGCAGGTCGTCGAGGCGGACGCCGAGCCAGCGGGCGTTGCCGACGAGGGAGCCGCCGACCTCGTTGGAGACGCAGGCGAGGGTGATGTCCCGCTCGACCACCTCGCGGCGCATCAGCTCGGGGAGGGTGAAGACGCGCTCCCGCGGCACTCCGCTGCCGTGGACGCGCAGCTGCCAGGTGTCGGCGTCGACGCGTGGCACGACGAGGGCGGTGTCCACCCGGTAGAAGTCGCGGTTCGGGGTGATGAAGGGACTGATGCCCTCGACGGGCAGCTGCGCGCCGGGCGAGACGGCGGGGGCGGGCGACGCGGGCCGGGGCAGCCGGAGCGCGTCGCGGGAGGCCGTGGCGTGCTCGGAGCGGGTGGAGCCCACGCTGCGGGCGAGGACCGTGACACCGGTCGCACCGATCACCATGGCCGCGCCGGTGAGCAGGAAGCCCCGCCGGTCGGGCGCCGCGGACGCGCCGGAGCGCGGCGCGGCGAGGCGCCGGCTGAGCACGTACAGGACGGCAGCGGCGGCCACCGCCCCGACGAGCGAGGGCAGCGCGTCGGTGAGGGATTCGGAGTCGGGGCGGGTCACGGCGGCGAGCGCCCCCACCGCGCCGAGCGCTGCCACCCCGGCGACGGCGGCGAGCGGCCGGCGCACGGCGAGCAGCCCGAGCGCGGCGGCGAGACCGGCGAGCAGCACGAGGATGCCGAACTCCAGGACCGCCTTGTCGCTCTCACCGAAGGTGCGGATCGCCCACTCCTTGATCCCGGCGGGCGTGTGGTCGACGACCGCGTCACCGACGGCGGGCACCGGCCCGGCCTCGGGCCGCACCACGACGGCGACGAGCGCGGCGACCGCGATGCCGCCGTACCCGGCGACGATGCCGCCGAGCGCGGCGAGCAGACGGTCCGTGGGGGTGAGCGAGGGGGGCGAGGCGGTCATGCCCTTGATTCTCGGCACGGGAGGGGGCGGAGCTGAAGGGGCGGGGCCGTCGGTCATCGGACCGTAAGAAGTCGGGCCGCGGCAGGCCGGAGCGGTTACGGGGCGGGAGCGGAGCCGGGGCCGGAGCGGGAGCGGAGCCGGGGCCGGAGCGGGAGCGGAGCCGGGGCCGGGTCCGGGCGGAGCCGCAGTGGACCGCCCGGTCACGGGACAGCACGGCGGGGACGGCCGGGCCACGGGCGGCCGGGACCGCGAGGAGCCCGGCGCGGCCCCACGAAGGGGTGCCCGGCGCCCCTCAGGGCCGCTTTTCGCCTCCCGTCGGCGGGTGCTCCCCCGGGACCGCGAGCTCCTCCACGGCCTCGGCCCCGACGACCGCGCCGGTGGACTTCCGGCCGCGACGCAGCCGGCCCTCCAGCCAGGAGGCGAAGGAGGTGAGGAGGAAGTTGAGGATCACGAAGACGACGGCCACCACGGTGAAGGACGCGATCGTGTTCGCTCCGTAGTTGGCGCTCATCGGGCGGACGGAGGCGAGGAGTTCCGAGAATCCGAGCATCGCGCCGCCGAGCGCGGTGTCCTTGACGATGACGACGAGCTGGCTGACCAGCGCCGGCAGCATCGCCGTGACCGACTGCGGAAGCAGCACGTAGGTCATGGTCTGGCCCTTGCGCATGCCGATCGCCTTGGCGGCGTCGGTCTGGCCGGCCGGCAGGGCGAGGATGCCGGCCCGGACGACCTCGGCGAGGACGGAGGAGTTGTAGAGGACGAGACCGGTGACGACCGCGTACAGGGGCCGGTTCTCCGGGCTGACGTCCGTGAACTCCGAGTAGGCGGCGTTGGCGAAGAGCATCAGGATCAGGACGGGGATGGCGCGGAAGAACTCCACGACCGTGCCGGCCGCCGCCCGGACCCAGGCGTGGTCGGAGAGCCGGGCGATGCCGAAGAGCGCGCCGAGCGGCAGCGCGATGACCATGGCGAGGGCGGCGGCGATGACGGTCTTCTGCAGGCCCGGGAGGATGTAGGTGGTCCAGACCCGGGGGTCGGTGAAGAACGGCGCCCACTTGTCCCAGTCGAGCTGGTTCTTGTCGACGAGGCTCTGCACCACCCACCAGACGACGCCGGCCAGGCCGACGACGAAGAGCAGGGTGTAGAGCAGGTTGCGGCGGCGGGCGTGCGGCCCGGGTACGTCGTAGAGGACGGTGGGTTTGCTCTTCACCGTTTCACCGCCACCTTCTTGGCGATCCAGCCGAGGAACAGCCCGGTGGGCAGGGTGAGGCAGATGAAGCCGAAGGCGAAGATCGCGGAGATGAGGATGAGCTGGGCCTCGTTCTCGATCATCTCCCGCATCAGCAGGGCGGCTTCGGCGACGCCGATCGCGGCGGCGACGGTGGTGTTCTTGGTCAGGGCGATGAGGACGTTGGTGAGCGGCCCGACGACCGAGCGGAACGCCTGTGGCAGCACGATGAGCCGCAGCGTCTGGGTGAAGTTGAGCCCGATCGCGCGGGCGGCCTCGACCTGCCCCAGGGGGACGGTGTTGATGCCGGAGCGCAGCGCCTCGCAGACGAACGCGGAGGTGTACGCGATGAGGCCGAGGACGGCGAGCCGGAAGTTGATGGTGGTGAAGTCCTCGGCGCCCAGGCTGACTCCCAGGGTCTGGAAGAGGCCGAGCGAGGTGAAGACGATGATGACGGTGAGCGGGATGTTGCGGACGATGTTGACGTACACCGTGCCGAAGCCCCGCATGAGGGGGACGGGGCTGACGCGCATGGCGGCCAGCAGCGTCCCCCAGACCAGGGAGCCGATCGCGGAGTAGACGGTCAGCTGGACCGTCGTCCAGAAGGCTCCCAGCAGGTCGTAGCCTTCGAGGAAGTCGAACACGAGGGCCTGCTCACTGGACGATCACGCCGATCTTCGGCGCGGGCTCGTTCTGGTATCCGGCGGGACCGAAGTTCTTCTCCACGGCCGCGTCCCACGATCCGTCGGCCACCATCTTCTCCAGGGCCTTGTTGATCTTCTCCTTGAGCTCGCTGCCCTTCTGTACGCCGATGCCGTAGTTCTCGTTGCTCAGCTTGAAGCCGCCGAGCTTGAACTTGCCCTTGAACTCGGGCTGCGCGGCGTATCCGGCGAGGATCGAGTCGTCGGTCGTGATGGCGTCGATGACCCCGTTCTCCAGGCCGGTGAGGCACTCGGAGTAACCGCCGTACTCCTGGAGCTGGGCGTTCGGGGCGATCTTGCTCTTGACGTTCTGCGCGGACGTGGACCCGGTGACGGAGCAGAGCTTCTTGTTGTTCAGGTCCGAGGGCTTGGTGATGGAGTCGTCGTCGGCGCGGATGAGCACGTCCTGGTGGGCGAGCAGGTAGGGGCCGGCGAAGTCGACCTTCTGGAGCCGCTTGTCGTTGATCGAGTACGAGGCCGCGATGAAGTCCACGTCGCCCCGCTGGAGCAGCGTCTCGCGGTCGGCGCTCTTGGCCTCCTTCCACACGATGTCGGAGGGGTCGTGGCCGAGCTGCTTGGCGACGTAGGTCGCGACGTCGACGTCGAAGCCGGTGTACTTGCCGTCCGGGGTCTTGAGGCCGATGCCCGGCTGGTCGAACTTGATACCGACGACGATCTCGTCGTCTCCGTGGTCGGCCGGCACGGCGGAGGCGAAGCCGGCGCCGGTGAACGACAGGACGACCGCAGCGGCTGCGGCCACGGTGAACCTTCGGTTCCTGAGCGGGTTCATGGTCATCACCCCACGGGGGTCGGTTCGGGTTCGGTACGGGTCAGTGATGCAGGATCTTCGACAGGAAGTCCTTGGCACGCTCGCTGCGCGGGTTGCTGAAGAACTCGTCGGGAGTGGAGGATTCGACGATCCGGCCGTCGGCCATGAAGACCACGCGGTTGGCCGCCGAACGCGCGAAACCCATCTCGTGGGTCACGACCACCATCGTCATGCCGTCCCGGGCCAACTGCTGCATGACCTCCAGGACCTCGTTGATCATCTCCGGGTCGAGCGCCGAGGTCGGCTCGTCGAACAGCATCACCTTGGGGTCCATGGCGAGTGCGCGGGCGATCGCCACGCGTTGCTGCTGGCCGCCGGAGAGCTGCGCCGGGTACTTGTCCGCCTGGTTGGCGACCCCGACCCGCTCCAGCAGGCTGCGGGCCCGCTGCTCGGCCTTCTTGCGGTCCTTCTTGCGGACCTTGATCTGTCCGAGGGTGACGTTGGCGAGCACCGTCTTGTGCGCAAAAAGGTTGAAGGACTGGAAGACCATGCCGACGTCGGCGCGGAGCGCGGCCAGGGCCCTGCCCTCGGCGGGGAGCGGCTTGCCGTCGATGGTGATGGTCCCGGAGTCGATCGTCTCCAGGCGGTTGATGGCGCGGCAGAGCGTGGACTTGCCGGACCCGGAGGGCCCGATGACGACCACGACCTCCCCGCGGTGGATGGTGAGGTCGATGGACTGGAGCACGTGGAGCGCGCCGAAGTGCTTGTCCACGTTGTCGAGCACGACGAGTGCGTCGCCCGCGTCAGGGACGCCCATGGCACCCTCCTGGGTCACCGGCCCCGCGTTGCCGCTTCCTCCCCAGGTTCATGCTCCGCCCTCGGCTCGGCGGGCGCACGCCGGACGGGCGGAGGGCGGTCACGGAGGGTGGCGGGGTCCCGGTGGCCGGTTACCGCCGGTCGGTGACCGGTATGCGGGACGCCGCCCCGGAGGCCTTGCCCCCGGGCGGGCCCGGTTGCTTGGATCTCTCCCACCGTGGTTCACCCGCCTGGCTTCCTGCCCGGCTCTCCCGGCCGTCCGCCGGGGGACAGCGCACGATCTCGCCGGTGTCCACGCCGACGCCGAGGACGGAGCCTCCCATCACCGCCGCCATCCCCGAGTACCTGAGCGCCGAGGGCCGCGTGCTCACGGACTCCCTCATCCCGCTCGTCAACCGTTTCCGGGCCCGCCAGTCCGAAGACGGCACCCTGCCCGCGCCGGACCGGACCGACCGCGCGCTGCTGCTGCGGATCCGCGAGGAGGGCGCCGCCTGGTACCGGCGGCACGCGCTCGACGAGCAGGCCGAGGCCCTTGAGGCCGACGTCGACGGCTGGCTGGCCGCCGGTCTCGACAGCCCGCCGCACTTCGGGCACTCGCACAAGGCCGTGCCCGCGCCGGCGCCCGGCGAGACGGTCTTCCTCCTCGCCGCCGACCGGCCGGGCGACCGCGCCCCGCACGAGGGCCGGCGCCTCGACTGCTTCTTCGCCCTGTACGAGGAGTCCGGCCCGTACGAGGGGTCCGCGGCGCACGGCGAGGCCGCGGCGCCGCCTCACGCCTCCGCGGAGCGCGGCCCGTCGCTGGTCCTCATCGCCGGCAGCGAGGGCGCGCTCGTGCCGCGCGCGCGTACTGCGGCCGCGGCCGGACCGGACGGGCGGGCGATCCGCGTCGACTACGCGCCGTAGGGCCTGCCCGGGCCCGACCCGCCGGCCTGGTCGTGGTCGTGGCCCTCGTGGTACTGGCCGAACGGATCCGCCGGAGGCCGGACCGCGTGGTGCGGGGCGGGCGGGTACGGCATGTGCGTCGGCACCGGGCCTGGTGCGTGGGCTCCGTCCGGCGCGGGGGCGTAGCCGTACGCGTCCCCCTGCTCGTACGCGTAGGCGTCCCTCCGCTCGTACGCGTGGGCGTCCGCCTGCTCGTACGCGCGGGCGTCCGCCTGCTCGTACCCGTACGCGTCCCCCTGCTCGTACCCGTGTCCGTACCCCCCCTGCCCGTGTCCGTACCCCTCGTGCCCGTGCGGGGGCGACGGCTGCCGCGGGAGCCGGGCCGGGGACGGCGGCGGGGGGGCGACCTGGGCGACCGGGACCTGGAGGCTTCCGTACCGCTCCATCCGCTGCCAGCGCAGCCGGGACCCGGCGATCGCGGTGAAGACGGACTGGATCACGACCAGGTACATCAGCTGGCGGTAGACGAACTGCTGGAGCGGCAGGCTCCACAGCGGCCCCGGCCTCTCGCCGTCCAGGCGGAAGGCGTACAGGCCCATGACGACCTGGAGCAGAAGGAAGGCCGTCCACAGGCCCAGGATGTGCACCGGGTCCAGGAAGACGAGTCCGTAGACGGCGAAGACGTCCACGACCGGTGCCAGCAGCGGCAGCAGGACCTGGAACATCAGCAGGTAGACGAGGCCCCGTCGGCCGAGCTTGCCGGCCTGGCCGCCCTGGACGAGGGCGCCCCGGTGCTTCCACATGGCCTGGAGCGTGCCGTAGCACCAGCGGTAGCGCTGCTTCCACAGTGCCCCGAGCGAGGCGGGCGCCTCGGTCCAGGCCTTGGCCCGCTCCTCGTACACCACGCGCCAGCCGTCCCGGCACAGGGCCATGGTCAGGTCGGTGTCCTCGGCGAGGGTGATGTCGCTGACGCCGCCGACCCGGAGCAGGGCCTCGCGGCGGAAGGCGCCGACCGCGCCGGGCACGGTGGGCATGCACTCGGCCAGGTCGAACAGACGGCGGTCCAGGTTGAATCCGACCACGTACTCGATGTGCTGCCAGCGCCCCAGCAGCCCGCCCCGGTTGACCACCTTGGCGTTGCCGGAGACGGCGCCCACGCGGCGGTCCGCGAACGGCTGCACGATCATCCTGACCGCGTCCGGCTCGAAGACGGTGTCTCCGTCCACCATGACCAGCAGGTCGCAGGAGGCCGCGGCGATCCCGGTGTTGAGGGCGGCCGGCTTGCCCGCGTTCTGCTGCCGGATGACCCGGACTCCCGGCAGTCGCAAGGCCTCGACGATGTCGGCCGTGCCGTCCGTCGAACCGTCGTCGACGACGATGACCTCGACCGGGTGGTCGGAGGCCAGCAGGGAACGGACGGCCGCCTCGATGCCCGCGCTCTCGTTGTAGGCGGGGACGATCACGCTGACCGGCTCGGTGACCGGCGGGCCCCAGGGGCGGCGGCGCATGCGCACGTGGCGCCGCGCGGCGACGAAGACGGCGATCGCGCGCAGCGCGCTGATCGCGCCGGCGGCCCACAGCAGCCAGGACAGCGCGTCGACGACCCCGTCACTGGTGCGGATCGCCGCGATCAGGGCGGAGCCCTGCCATGCGTTGGCCGTCGTCGCGGGCCGCTCCGCCGTGGGCAGGGCGACCGCCTCGCCGACGGTGGTGAACCGCCGGCCGTCCGCCTTGAGCCGGGGCAGCAGCCGTTCCAGCGCGGCGACCGTCTGCGCGCGGTCCCCGCCGGCGTCGTGCAGCAGCACGATCTGGCCCGCGGCGCCCTTGGGGGTGGAGTCGGCGACGATCCGGTCGACGCCCGGGCGTCGCCAGTCCTCGCTGTCCTGGGTCGTCAGGACGGTCAGGTACCCCTCCTTCCCCGCCTGGACGACGGCGTCCCAGTCGGCGTCGGTGAGCGCCTGGTTCGTGGCGGAGTAGGGGGGCCGCAGCAGCGGGGTGGTGACACCGGTGGCACCGGCGATGACGAGCTGTGTCTGGCGCAGTTCGAGCGAGCGGCGCCACGGGGAGGCCGAGCCGAGGTCGGTGTGGGTGAAGCTGTGCAGTCCGATCTGGTGGCCCTCCGCGACGATCCGGCGGGCCAGATCGGGGTTCTCCGCGACCTTGGTGCCGACCGTGAAGAAGGTGGCGTGGACCTGGTGGCGGCGCAGCACGTCGAGGATCTTCGGGGTCCACACCGGGTCCGGGCCGTCGTCGAAGGTCAGGGAGACCGTGCGGTCCGCGGGGCGGGTGGTGCGGGCCGACGCGCCTTCGATCACCGGGCCGCCCGAGGTCACCCGGGCGGGTACGGACGTCCGTGCCCCGGCCTGCCTGGGCGCCGCGTCCGGGGTCCGGTCGAACAGGTGCTGCGTGTAGCCCTGGACGAGCAGGGCCGCCGAGAGGGTGAGCACGAGGGTGGTGAGCAGCAGCCAGTGCGTGCGCACGGGGACTTCGCGGACCGAGCTGTGTCGGCCGCGGGGCCGGCGGCCGGGGTTCTTCGACAAGGGGAGCGGTTCCTGCCTGGTGCTTGGGGGGACTGTGGTGCCGCGGGTGGTGCGAGGGGGGACCGTGCGCCGCGGGCGGCCGTCGGTGAGGACGGCTTACGGGCGGCTCGTGGGCTTGCCGTGGCCCTGGTCGGGGCGTTCGGTGGGCTTTCCGGTGCCCATTCCCTGCGGCGTCGGCTTGGTGTCCCCCGGCCCGGTGGTGCTCCGGACGGGCGCCGGCACGGTGCTGGGCGCCCCGGTGCCGGGCGTGGCCGCCTCACCGGGCGTGGGGTCCGAACCGCCGGGGGTGGAGGCGGTGTCCGGCCGGTCGGCCGTGTCGCCCGCGGCGGGGGTCGGCCCACCGTTCCCGCCGCCCGTCGAGGGGGCGGGGGTGGGGGTGTGCGGGGCCTGCGCCGAGGGCAGGAAGGGCGCCTGGACGGTGGGGCCGCCGAGCAGGGCGCTGATGAGCAGGGCGACGTAGCCGACGGCCGGGACGAGCAGGAGGTAGCCCCAGCGGCGCACCCGCCGCTGCCGCCGACCGGACGTGTCCACGAAGACGGGACTGGCCTCGGGGACGCTCGGTGCGGGCGGGTGCGGGGCGGGTGCGGCCGCGTCGACGACGAAGAACTCGACGGTGTCGTCGTCCGTGATGCCGGGGCGTGGGTGCATGCGGGGGTGGCCTCTGCTGTCGGAGCTGCGGGCAGGTCTCTCATGCCCTACAGCGTCCGCGTCCCCGGGGGTGTCACTCCCGCCCCGGGCGGCGCCCGTGGTGGATCACCGCACCGGGGCAGGGCGGCGGGCCGCCGGCGGGGCGCGGCATCGGGCATCGGCTCCGCGCCGGCGGCGGCACGCCCTGGGCCCCGAGGCCCCCGTCCGGCCGTCTCGCGGGCCGCGGCCTCGATGAGGTCGCAGGCCTCGGCGGGGCGGGAGGCGAAGGAGGCGCGGCTCACCCCCACGCCATACGGACGGTGACCGGCCCACCACCGTCCGCCGCGGGGTGCCGCCTCCTGTACGGCGTCCGTGTGACCGGCCGCGTGCGGCGTCTGCGTACGGGGCGGGGGCGACGGACACTGGAGGCGGACGCACCGCAGCCGCAGGTCCGAGGAGGTCCGCCATGAGCACCGCCGCACCCAAGGTCAGCACGCTGCCGCCGGAGCACCGGGAACGGCTCATGGCCTTTGCCGAGGACGTGTACTTCGAGGCCGGCGCCCGGCTCTTCGAGGAGCAGGAACGGGCCGACCGCTTCTGGATCGTCAAGACGGGCGCGGTCACCCTCGACGCCAAGGTGCCGGGACGCGGCTCCCCGGTGATCGAGACGCTGCGGCACGGGGAGCTGGTGGGCCTGTCGTGGCTGTTCCCGCCGTACCTGTGCCAGTCCGGCGCGGAGGCGATGACGCCGGTCAGGGCGTACGAGTTCGACGGGACGGCGGTGCGCTCGATGTGCCGCACGGACGCCGAGTTCGGCGCGTCGGTCACCTTCTGGGTGGGCCAGATCCTGGCCCACCGGCTGCACGTGACGCGGGTCAGGCTGCTCGACCTGTACGCGCCGCACGGGAGCGGGATCCTGGCCTAGTAGGTCGTGTCGGGAAGGCAGCGCCGTCCGCCCGCACGACCGCCCGGGACGTTCGCGACACGCCTGGACGCCGGACGCCCTCCGCGTCCCGCCGGCCGGGCCCTTGTCCCGGCCGGGCCCTTGTCCCGGCCGGGCGGGGCCTCCGCTCCGGGGTCAGGACCTGCCGACGAGGTCCTTGACGTGCCAGTCGTAGAGCGCGCCGTCCGCGTGGCTGATCTGGCCGCGGCGCACGAAGCCCGCGCGGCGGGCGACGGCGGAGGCGGCCGGGTCGTCGGCGGCCGTGACGATCACGGCGCGGCGGGCGCCCGCCGTACGGGCGTGGTCGCAGGCGAGCAGGACGGCCCGGGTCGCGAAGCCGCGGCCGCGCGCCTCCGGCCGGAGGGCGTAGGACACTTCGACGTCGCCGTGGGCGTGCCCGGCGGCCGGCGGTCGCAGCTCGACGGTGCCGACGAGCCGGTCCGCCCGGATGGCGAAGGTCCGGCCGGCGCCGTGCGGGCGCCACCGTTCACGGCGGCGGGCAGGGGGCGGGCCGGCTGCGCAGGGCGCGTCCGCTTCGTCCGGGTCGAGCGGGGACAGGGTGACCACCCCGTCGCAGAGCTTCACGTCATCACGCACCCAAGCGATCTTGTCGTCTATCGACCCGTGCCACAATCGGTATCCGGACGGACACGCGGGACATCCCGCCGCGCTGCCCGGCACCGGCTGCACCGCCACTCGAACGGCCCAGTGAGACGGTGTCAGGAGCCTCCGGGCAGCAGGCTGGGGCCATGGACGTCGGGAGGCGACGGTGAGCGGAGACGCCGAGGACCGGACGCGCGCACGGGCGCAGGCCCGGGCCCTGGAGCGGATACGGGCACGCGCGGGCGCGCGGCTGTTCGCGCGGTGCGCGCTGCTCTGCGCCGCGGCTGCCGTCGTCGCCCTGTTCGTGCCCTTCGGCGGGGGTGGTGTGTTCATCGTCGTCGTCGGCCTCGTGGGCCTGGCCCTGTGCGCGGCCGGCGGGTGGTGGTTCCTCGCGCACCGCGGGCCGGTCCGGCTCCTGGGCGCGCTGCTCGGCGTCGGCGCCCCTGTGGCCGTCCTGGTCCTCTACCTCGACGACGGGCTGTGGCGGACCGCGCTCGGCTCGCTCCTGCTCTGGGCCGCGGCCCTGATCTGCGCCCGCAAGGCGCTGCGCCGTCCCGACCACCGGAGCCGGGCGAGGCCCGCGGCGCGCCCGCGGCGTCCCGTCCTGCTGATGAATCCGAAGTCCGGCGGCGGCAAGGTCGGCCGGTTCGGGCTCGTCGAGAAGGCGGAGGCCCTCGGCGCGCGTGTGGTGCTCCTCGGCCCGACCGGGCCCGACGGGGAGTTCCAGGACGTGGCCGAACTCGCCCGCTCCGCCGTCGCGGACGGCGCCGACCTGCTGGGCGTGGCGGGCGGCGACGGCACCCAGGCGCTCGTGGCCGCGGTGGCGGCCGAGCACGACCTGCCGTTCCTGGTGATCAGCGCGGGCACCCGCAACCACTTCGCCCTGGACCTCGGCCTCGACCGTGCCGACCCGTCCAGGTGCCTCGACGCCCTGACCGACGGCGAGGAGCTGCGCGTCGACCTGGGCGACGTCGCCGGCCGGCCCTTCGTCAACACCGTCTCCTTCGGCGTGTACGCGGATGTCGTGCAGCGCCCCGAGTACCGCGACGCCAAGGCGGAGACGGCGCTGAGCGTGATGCCCGACCTGCTGACCGGCGAGGCCGGCGTACGGCTCGACGCCCGCGTGGGCACCACCGAGCTGTCCGCGCAGCAGGCCCTGCTCGTCAGCAACAACCCCTACGCCTCGCCCGATCCCTTCGGCACCGGCGGCCATCGGCCGCGCCTGGACGGCGGCAAGCTGGGCGTGATCGCGATCCGTGTGGAGGGTGCGGCGCAGGCCGCCGACCTCGCCGTCCGGGGCTCGTCGTCCACCGGCCTGAACGTCCTCACCGCCCGGCGGGTCGAGGTCACCGCGAAGGTCGACACGCTGCCCGTGGCCGTCGACGGCGAGGCCCTCACCTTGCCGCCCCCGGTCACCTGCACCCTGAGACCACGCGCCCTGCGCGTCCTCGTCCCCCGTGACCGTCCCGGTACGGCGCCGCCCTCCCAGCCCCTGAACTGGTACCGGATCGTCGTCCTCGCCTTCGGCCGCCACTGAGGAGAATCCCATGGCAGAACTGCCCCCGAACGGACCCGGACCGACCCCGGAGAACGAGCCCGCGTCCACCGCCCCCTCCCCCGTCGACGCCACGGACCGGTCCGGACGCCCACGGCGGCCCGACCTCCGGGAGTCGGTCCGCGCGATGCTCTCCGACATGCGGGCCGTGGACGGCGCCCTGTACGCGGCGGTCGCCGCGACGCCGACGCCGACCCTCGACCGGGGGTTCCGCCGGCTCTCGCACACCGCCGACCATTCCAAGATCTCCTTTGCCGTCGCCGCGGCCCTCGCCCTCGTCCCGGGGCGTCCCCGCATGGCCGCGGTGGTCGGCGTCGGTGCCATCGGGGTGGCTTCGGCCACGGCCAACCTGCTCGGGAAGCGCCTCGTGCGCCGACGGCGCCCGGACCGGGAGGCGGCGCGGGTGACGGTGGACCGGCATGTGCCGATGCCCCTCTCGGCGTCGTTCCCGTCCGGGCACACGGCGTCGGCGGTCGCTTTCGCGACGGCCGTGGGGGTGGTGTTCCCGCCCGCGGCGGTCCCGCTCGGCATTCTCGCGAGCGCCGTCGGGTACTCGCGGGTCCACACCGGCGTCCACTACCCCGGCGACGTCGCCGCCGGCGCGGTCCTCGGCCTGACCAGCGGGGTCGCGGCGTTGTCCGTGGCGAGCGCGGCGCCGCAGTGGCGGCGGTTCCGCACCGCCTGACCGCGCCCTCGGGGCCGGGGCGCGGCCCGCTCGGGGAGTCGGCGGTCGACGTCGGGAACAAAGCGGCGGGGCAAGGGACTTGGTGAGGGACATGACCACCACGCCGTTCGACGCCCGCGCACTCCTCGCCAAGAGCCGGCTCGGCGTCCTCGCCACGATCAAGGCCGACGGGCGCCCCCAGCTCTCCCCCGTGATGCCCTTCTACGACCCCGCGACCGACACCGTGTACGTGTCGATGACCGAGGGCCGCGCCAAGACCGCGAACCTGCGGCGCGATCCCCGGGCCGCCCTGGAGGTCACCGCCGAGGACGGCTGGTCGTGGGCGACGGCGGAGGGCACGGTGACCCTGACCGGGCCGGGGACCGAGCCGTACGGGCCCGAGGTGGAGGCGCTGGTGGGGTACTACCGGCTCGCCGCCGGGGAGCACCCGGACTGGGAGGAGTACCGGTCGGTGATGGTGGCCGACCGGCGGGTCCTCATGACGATGCGCGTCGACCACGTGTACGGGCAGTCGGTGCGCTGACCGGGGGCGGCCGGCCGGCCGTCGGCCCGGTGGGGCCGGGTCAGTTCCTGCGGGCCCTGCCGACCGGGCCGAGGCGGCCGGCCGGGCGCTCGACGGGTTCGTCGCGGGCCTCGGCCCACAGCGAGCGCACGTGGCCGAGGTGACGGTGCATGCAGGCCTCCGCCCCCTTCACGTCGCCGGCGATCATCAGGTCGAGCAGCTCGATGTGCTCCTCGGCGGACGAGACGAGCTTGCCGGCCTCGTCCAGACCCGTGAGGCCGTAGAGCCGGGACCGCTTGCGGAGGTCGCCGACGGTCTCGACGAGCCGGTCGTTCCCGGCCAGGCCGAGCAGGGTGAGGTGGAAGCGCCGGTCGGCTTCCAGGTAGCCGATGAGGTTGTGCTCGCGCGCGTTGGTCACGATCTCCTCGGCGAGCGGGCGCAGCTCCTCCAGCTGTTCCGGGGTGGCGAGTTCGGTGACCCGGCCGACCGTGGGCACCTCGATGAGCATGCGCAGCTCGGTGCACTGGTCGAGCTCGCGCTCGCTGACCTCGGTGATCCGGAAGCCCTTGTTGCGCACCGGTTCGACGAGACCCTCGCGGGCGAGGTCGAGCATGGCCTCGCGCACCGGGGTGGCCGACACGCCGAGCTCGGCGGCCAGGCCGGGCGCCGAGTAGACGCTGCCCGGACGCAGTTCGCCCGCTATCAGGGCGGCTCGGAGCGCGTGACCGACCTGGTCGCGGAGCCGCTCCTGGGCCTTGATGAGACTGTGCTGCTTCAGGTCACCCACGCTGATTCCTCCGAGAACTCGCAGGGGGACAGCGTACAATGTCACGTTTCGCTGTCGGGCGTGCCGGGCACATCCTCGCTGCTCGCCGCCGCGCGGTACACCGCGACCGCCACCGCGAGGTCCTCCCAGGCCATGCCGACGCTCTTGAAGAAGCGCGGCGCCGCCGGGTCCACCGGGGCCCGGCCCTCTGGCCGTTCGAGCAGGTCGGCCAGCGTGCCGGCGATGTGGTCCGGGCCGATCGCGCCCTCGGCCCGGGGGATCAGCAGGTCACCCGCCTCCCGCAGGGCCGCAGCCCGCGACTCGACGTAGACCGCGGCCCGCCGGACCAGGGCCGTGTCGGTCTCCCGGGCGTCCGGTTCGTGCGAGCCGACGGCGACGACCGTGGCGCCGGGCGCGACGAGCCGCCCGTCGAAAAGGGGGGTGCGGGCGGTGGTGCAGCACATCACCAGGTCCGCGCCCGCCACGTCGCGGGGCGTTCCGGTACGGGCCTCCGGCACG
Source organism: Streptomyces sp. NPDC051921 (assembly GCF_040680975.1). Lineage (NCBI taxonomy): Bacteria > Bacillati > Actinomycetota > Actinomycetes > Kitasatosporales > Streptomycetaceae > Streptomyces > Streptomyces sp. NPDC051921. The sequence continues at coordinate 197,436 of NZ_JBFAXU010000003.1, read as the reverse complement.
CCGAGGGCCCGGGCGTGCGCGGCGAGCCGCCGCGCACGCTCCGGACTCCGGGCGACGACCACCGCCTCGACCACCTTCCGTACCGCGAGCACCGCTTCCACGTGTCCGTACGCCTGCGGGCCGGAGCCGAAGACCACGAGGCGCAACGGCCTTCCCGGGCCGGTGAGCTGACGGACCGCCAGGGCCGACACGGCGGGGGTGCGGAGGGTGGTGAGCGCGGCGCCGTCGAGCAGCGCCAGCGGGCGGAGGGTGGGGCCGTCGAGGAGGAGGTAGCTGCCGGTGATGCGGGGCAGGCCGCGGCCGGGGTTGCCGGGGGCCACCCCGGCGATCTTGACCCCGGCCCAGGAGCCCGTGGCGGCCGGCATGAGGAGCAGTTCGCCGGCCGGCACGGGGAACGCGGTCCGCGGTGGTCCCGCCTCCGGGTCGAGGCCGGCCCGCAGCACGTCGGCGAGCGCCTCGACCGCGTCGGCCGGGGTGAGCAGCCGGCCGACGGCCGCGGCGTCGAGCAGACGGAGGTGGGCGCCGCTCACAGCAGGAACCCCGTGCCGAGCGTGTCGTCCGGGTCGAGGGTGAATCGGTGCTCGCCGGTGCGGTGGGCGGTCCCCGTCACTTCGGTGACGAGCCCTTCCTCCGCCGGCCCGGACCCGTCCCGCGCCGGGGCGGCCCCCTGCCGCGGCGGGCCGGGCACGGTGCGTCCCGTGAAGACCGTGCCGGTGACCGACTCGTGGGTCAGCTCCCGGCCCCCCGCGAGGCGGCCCTCGTCGGCGAGGATCGCCAGTCGGGCCGAGGTGCCGGAGCCGCAGGGCGAGCGGTCGATCTGGCCGTCCGCGAAGACGGTGACGTTCCGCTGGTGCGGGCCCTTCGGGGTGTCCGGGAGCTCCTCGTACAGGATCACCCCGTACACCCCGGAGAGCAGTGGTCCGGAGGGGTGCCGCGTGGCCGGGTGGCCCTCGAGCGCCGCCCTGATCTCCCGGCCGGCGCGGACGAGTTGGGGCAGGTGCTCCCGGTCGACGGCGAGGCCGAGGTCGCGTGCGGAGACGGAGGCGTAGCAGGCGCCGGCGTACGCGAGGTCGGCCTCGACGGTGCCGAAGGCGGTGTCGACCGGCACCTTGCGCCCGGTGACCCTGGCCGGGACGTTGCGGAAGGTGACGCCGGTGGTGCGGCCGCCCGCACGGTGCACGGTGGCGGCGACCCGTCCGGAGGGGACGTCGATGCGGACCTGGACGTCCCGGTCGCCGGGGGCGGCGACCAGGCCGGAGTCGACCGCCCAGGCGCCGAGCGCCATGGTGCCGTGACCGCAGGCGGTCGACCAGCCGTCCTTGTGCCAGAACAGCACGCCCAGATGGGCGCCGTCGTCGTCCGGGGGCACGACGAACCCGCCGTACATGCCGGCGTGGCCGCGCGGCTCCTGGACGAGCAGGCGCCGCAGTGCGTCGTGCGGCGTGGGGCGGGGGGCCGTGCCGTCTCCGCCCGGCACGAGGAGGGCGGCCCGGCGCTCGGCGACGGTGTCGCCGGGCAGCGGGGGCAGGCCCGCCGCGACCGGGTCGACGATCCTGAACGGCTCGCCCGCGGTGTGGTAGTCGGTGGTGCGGATCCCGGTCGTGCGGGTCGCGCGCTCCTCGGCCGGGCTCACAGCAGGAATCCCGCGGGGAACGGGTCGTCGGGGTCGAGGAAGTACTGCGCCGTGCCGGTGATCCAGGCCCGGCCGGTGACCGTGGGGACGACGGCGGGGCGCCCCGCGACCGTGGTCTCGGCGATCAGTCGCCCGGTGAACTCCGTACCGATGAAGGACTCGTTGACGAAGTCGGTGTCCAGCGGCAGCAGTCCGCGCGCGTGCAGCTGCGCCATGCGCGCGCTGGTGCCCGTACCGCACGGGGAGCGGTCGAACCAGCCGGGGTGGATGGCCATCGCGTGCCGGGAGCGGCGGGCGTCGGAGCCGGGGGCGGCGAGGTAGACGTGCTTCACGCCGCCCTGGGCCGGGTCCTCCGGGTGGACCGGGCGGTCGGGGCCGTGGTTGATGACGTCCATGAGGGCGAGGCCCGCGGCGAGCAGGTCCTCCTTGCGGGCCCGGTCGAAGGGCAGTCCGAGCGAGTCGAGCTCGACGAAGGCGTAGAAGTTGCCGCCGTAGGCGAGGTCGTAGGTGACCGTGCCGTGGCCGGGGACCTCGGCCTTGAGGTCGAGGCCGACGGAGAAGGCGGGGACGTTGGTGAGGGTGACGGCGACGGCCGCCCCGTCCTCGACGCGGACGTCCACGCCGACCAGGCCTGCCGGGGTGTCGAGCCGGACCCGGGTGACGGGCTCGGTGACCGGGACCATGCCGGTCTCGACGAGGACGGTCGCCACGCCGATGGTGCCGTGACCGCACATGGGCAGCAGGCCGGACACCTCGATGAACAGCACGCCGTAGTCGGCGTCGGGGCGGGTCGGGGGCTGGAGGATCGCGCCGCTCATGGCCGCGTGGCCGCGCGGCTCGTACATGAGGAGGGTGCGGAGGTGGTCGAGGTGCTCCAGGAAGTGGAGCCGCTTCTCGGCCATGGTGGCGCCGGGGATCACCCCGACGCCGCCGGTGATCACGCGGGTGGGCATGCCTTCGGTGTGCGAGTCGACGGCGTGGTAGATGTGACGGGTGCGCATGGGTCTCCCCCGGGGTCAGTGGTGGCCGTCGGCCAGGGCCTTCTCGGTGGCGGAGCGTACGGCGGCCCCGGTCGCGCCGGTCAGCGGGTGGCGCGGCGGCCGGGTGGGGCCGCCGGGGCGTCCCGCGAGGTCCATCGAGAGCTTGATGGCCTGGACGAACTCGGTCTTGGAGTCCCAGCGCAGCAGCGGGTGCAGGGACTTGTAGAGCGGCAGCGCGGTGGCCACGTCGCCCGCGACGGCGGCGCGGTACAGCTCGGCGCAGGACGCGGGCAGCGCGTTGGGGTAGCCGGCGATCCAGCCCACGGCACCGGCCAGGGCCAGCTCGAGGAGCACGTCGTCGGCACCGATCAACAGGTCCAGCTCCGGGGCGAGTTCGGCGATCTCGTAGGCACGGCGCACGTCGCCGCTGAACTCCTTGACGGCGACGATGTCGCCGGCGGTGTGCAGCCGGGCGAGGAGGGCGGGGGTGAGGTCGACCTTGGTGTCGATCGGGTTGTTGTACGCGACGACCGGGAGCCCGGCCCGGGCGACCTCCGCGTAGTGGGCGAGGACGGCTGCCTCGTCGGCGCGGTAGGCGTTGGGCGGGAGCAGCAGCACGGAGCCCGCACCCGCCTCGGCGGCCTGCTCGGCCCAGCGCCGGGACTCCCCGCTGCCGTAGGCGGCGACGCCGGGCATGACCCGGGCTCCGTCGCCGGCGGCCTCGACCGCCGTACGGACGACGCGGGCGCGCTCCTCGGCGGTGAGGGTCTGGTACTCCCCCAGGGATCCGTTGGGCACGACGCCGTCGCAGCCGTTGTCGATCAGCCAGCGCACGTGCTCGGCGTAGGCGTCGTGGTCGACGGAGAGGTCCTCGCGGAGGGGGAGGGTGGTGGCGACCATGATGCCGCGCCAGGGGCGGGCGGGGGTCCAGGTGGGGACGCTCATCAGCAACTCCTTTGTAGTGTGTGACATTTTACTGAATCCCGGACTACGCCCACAAGGGTGCGGCGCACAGTCCGTCAGCCGTTCTGCTCGGGGAGGTCGGCCAGATGGCGCAGCGGGACCGGGCAGGCGAACGGCCTGCGGTCCGGCGTCGCGCCCGCGCCGCACAGCGCGGCCACGGCCGACCCGCACATGCGGCCCTGGCACCAGCCCATTCCCGCCCGCGTCAGCAGCTTGACGGTGCGGGGGTCGTGGGCGCCGAGCTCCTCCACGGCCTCCGTGACACGGGCGGCCGGGACCTCCTCGCAGCGGCAGACGTCGGTCGTCGGCCGGAGCCAGTCCGTCCAGCCCGGGCCCGGCCGATGGGCCGCGGCCATCGCCTCGGCGAAGGCCCGCAGGCGGGTGCGACGGCGGCGCAGGCGCTCGACGTCGTCCACCGCTGCCGGGCGAGGGGCGCCGCTGGAGCGCAGGGCGTCCGGGGCGGGACGGCGCGGCGCCGCCCCGCCGGCGGCCGCGGCGATGTCGTGCGCCGCCAGCTCCCCCTCCACCAGCGCCAGTTGGGCGCCACCGACACCGCCGGTCTCACCGGCCGACCAGATGCCCGGCACCGACGTGCGCTGACCGTCGGTCAGGGCGAGGGCGACCGTCCCGTCGGGGGCCGTCCGGGTGGCGCAGCCCAGGGCCGTCGCCAGGGACAGCTCGGGGACCAGGCCGTGGCCGACGGCCACCGCGTCGCACGGGATGCGGCGGTGCGTGCCGGGGACCGGTCGCCAGTCCCCGTCGAGACGGGCGACGGTGACCGCCTCGACCCTGGTCTCGCCGTGCGCCTCCACGACGGCGTGCCGGGCGAGGAGCCTGACGTGGTGGCGGGCCAGCGCCGCGCCGTAGCGGGCGCCTTCGACGAGCTTCCCCGGATTGCGCAGGAGCGTGCCCGCGCGGCGGGCGTAACCGCCGTACGCCGCCGCCTCCACCACGGCGGGCACCCGCGCGCCGGCGCTCGCCAGTGAGGCCGCGACGGCAAGGAGCAGGGGCCCGCTGCCGGCGACGACGATCCGTCGGCCGGGGAGCACGAGGCCGCCCTTCAGCATGGCCTGCGCTCCCCCGGCGCCGACCACGCCGGGCAACGTCCATCCGGGGAAGGGCAGTTGACGTTCATAGGCACCCGTCGCGAGGAGGACCGCGCCGGCCGTGACGGTGACGGCCGCGTCGTCCGCGGTACGGGCGTGGAGGGACCGGTCCGGTCCGGCGGACGTGATCGTCCAGACGTGGTGGTCCGGCAGGTAGGTGACGCGGCCCGCCCGCTCGTGGGCCCGCAGCCGGCGTTCGCGGGTCGCGAAGGCCGCCCAGTCGTGGTGGAGCGCCCGGGCGCCCGTCGCGTCCAGTTCGGGCGCGGGGTGGCGGTAGTACTGGCCGCCCGGACGCGCTCCCGCGTCGAGCAGCACCACGGACAGTCCGAGGTCGGCGGCGCTGACGGCGGCGGCCAGGCCGGCCGGGCCCGCTCCGACGATCGCGAGGTCAGCGGTCCGGTCAGCAGCCGAGTGCGGCACGGCCGGTTCCCTCCTGGGTGGTGACGGCATCTCCCGGGCGGGCCGGGACGAGGCAGGCGCGTTGGTTGGGGCGCCCGTTGACGGTGACCAGGCAGTCGTGACACTGCCCGATCCCGCAGAACACGCCCCGCGGCGCGCCCGTCTCGCGGGTGGTGCGCCAGGCGAGGATGCCCGCCGACCAGAGGACGGCCGCGACGGACTGGCCTTCCCGGAGGGGAAGTTCGCGTCCGTCGAAGGTGACGGTGGGCATCGGTGGCTCCTTCGCGGTGGCTCCCCCGGTCACTCGGCGTCCTCCTGGCCGAAGTCGCGGGCCGGGGCGAACGGGGCGGGGTCGAGGGGTGGCGCGGTGCCGGTGAGAGCGGCGGCGATCAGGGCGCCGGTCGCCGGGGCCAGTCCGATGCCTGCTCCCTCGTGGCCGCAGGCGTGGTGCAGGCCGGGGACCCTGGGGTCGGGGCCGATGGCCGGGAGGTGGTCCGGGAGGTACGGACGGAAGCCGAGGTAGGTCCGCAGGACGTCCACGTCGGCCAGGACGGGGAAGAGGGCCGCCGCCTGTGACGCGAGGCGGCGCACGGCTTCCAGGGACAGGCTCCGGTCGAAGCCCACGCGTTCGCGGGTCGCGCCGATGAGGACCGGTCCCGAGGGGGTGCCCTCCACGACCGCCGAGGACTGCAGGGCCGCCGAGTCGCTGGCCACGTCGGCGATGTAGTCGGCGGCGTACACCTTGTGGCGGACCACGCGCGGCAGCGGTTCGGTGACGAGGACGAAGCCGCGGCGCGGCAGGACCGGGAGGTCCACGCCCGCGAGGCGGGCCACCGCCGCGCCCCAGGTGCCGGCGGCGTTGACCACGGCGGGGGCGAGGAGTTCGCGCCGCGGGGTGCGCACGCCGCGGACCGCCCCGTCGGGGCCGCGGAGGATCTCCGTCACCTCTTCGCCGAGGTGGGTCTCGGCCCGGGCTGCGGCGAGCAGGCGGGCAGCCGCCTTCGCGGGCTGGACCTGGGCGTCCTGCGGGTAGAGGAAGCCGCCGGCGTGGCCCGGCGCGAGGTGCGGTTCGAGGTCGTTCAGCAAGTCGCCGGGGATCTCGGTGGCCGTGACGCCGGCCGCCCGCTGGCCCTCCGCGAACGCGCGGAGGGCCTTGAGGGTGGCCTCGTCGGGCGCCACGACGAGACCGCCCTTGGGCTCGTACTCGGTGTCCGGCGGGAGTTCGCCGGACAGTTCGCGCCAGAGTCTCGTGGACAGCAGCGCGAGGTCGAGCTCGGGGCCCGCCTCCTTGTCGGAGACGAGCAGATTGCCTTCCCCGGCACCGGTGGTGCCGCCCGCGACGGGACCGCGGTCGACGACGGCGACGGAGAGGCCGGAGCGGGCCGCGTAGTACGCGCAGGCGGCTCCGACGACGCCGGCACCGATGATCACGGCGTCCAGGGAGTGTCTCTTGGGCACGGCAGTAATATGTCACATTCTTTAGGAGCTGCCCAGGCCCTTTCGGGCCCGGGCATGGTTCAACTGCGCCTGAGGGCTACGGATCAGCCGCGCCCGGGGGGCCGCGCGATCAGCTGCGGAGCGGGCCTTCGCAGCGGTAGCTCGACGTGCCGGCGGTCCTGGTGGACCAGATCTCCACCGGGCCGAAGGAACAGTTCATGTCGGCGAGGTTGTTGGAGGCGGCGCCCGCCCGGTCGAGGATGAAGTAGTCGACCGTCTCGGACATGTCCTTGAAGACCTGGTCCTCGCTGGAGGCGTTGGACAGGTTGGCGGTGATGCGGCCGGTGCAGACGAAGCGCTTCTTGCCGGGGTCGCCGTTCTCCACGCAGTCCGGGTTGCTGTAGGTCGCCGAGGAGAAGGCCGAGCGGACCTGGGCGGCCGTGGTGTCGCGGAGCTGGTCGTTGGGCGTGAAGCTCGTGTTCGGTACGTAGAGGCGGTCCACCTGCGCGATCTGGGCGTCCAGGAAGCGGTCGTAGGCGGCCTGGAGGCCCGGGTCGGCGCTCAGGCGCTCGCGCCAGGCGTCGTAGCCGGCCACGTCGTCGGCACGCAGCCGCCCGTACATCTCGCGCAGCAGGCTCGGGCGCTCGGTCCACAGGAACTCGAAGAAGGTGCCCGCGTAGTTGTAGAAGCGGAAGCCGTCGCCGTCGTAGGTGGCGTGCAGGAGCTGGCGCACGCTCATGCGGGGGCCGCCGTTCGCCGTGTCGTTGATGATGCCGCGGACCAGGGACTTGCGGACGGCGATGCCGTTGTCACGGGTGGCCCCGTCGAAGAACTCGGCGGTGCCCTCGTCCATGGCGGTCGTGCGGTCGCCCTGGTACCAGGGGCCCTCGCCGAAGAAGCCGGGGACGGCGAAGCGCCCGTTGAGGTAGTGGGTGTACTCGTGCCGGAAGAGCTCCTCCAGGGTCAGGCTGGAGTCCTGGGGGACGCGCCGCTGGTACGTGTAGAAGGTGGCGCCGTTCTCGATGTAGATGCCGCCGTTGTTGGTCGAGTACCCGGTCAGGATCGGGTGGTAGTTCTCGTAGTCGGCGCGGGAGGCGTAGAGGACGATGTTGAGGGTGGTGTTGGGGTCGCCCGCGAGCGGCTGGTCGGTGCCGAGCACACGGTGGTACTGGGACTTGACCTGCTTGCTCGCGTAGTAGAGCTGGTCGACGGTGGCCCGGTCGAGCGCCGTGCGGACCTTGATGCCACCGTTGTCGTACGTGTACGTGAAGGGGAAGAGCTTCTTCTCGATGTCGGCCTTGCAGACCTTGTACGGCGCGCACGCCTCGTAGAAGTTGAGCCAGGAGACGACCTTGGCCCACGGCTCGCTGCCGTAGCCGAAACCGGACTCGGCCTGTCCGAGGAGGGAGCCCAGGTCGGCGACCACGCCGCTCTGGAGGCCGGATATCTGCCCGAAGCGGCCGTACTCGGAGAGGGCGTCACGGACCACCCACGCGTTGGCGGTGCCCTTGAGGTGGGTGTGGCCGGCGAAGGCCTTGAAGGCGGCGCGGTAGGCCGGGTCGGCCTTGACCGCGGCGTGGAAGGCGGCGTCCTGGTTGCCGGGGTACACGCCCAGGTAGTTGACGGACAGCGCGGCGAGGGCGGCGCCGGCCCAGGTGGGGTCCTGGTGGGTGGCGGTGTGCCGCGCGTCCATGGTGGCGAGCACCTTGACGATCAGGCCGAGCTGGTGCTGGCGCAGTCCGGGGGCGCTGCCGACGTACAGGGCTTCGCGCAGGGTGCGGGCGTTGGAGGCGGTGACGTCGAAGGTGCGGGCGGCGCCGCCGAAGTCGGCGATGGCCCGGCGGACCGCGTCGACGGTGGGGGCGTCCGTGATGTCGATCTCGGGGCGCGAGAAGTCGTGGTAGGCGACCGCGTGCAGGTAGGTGAACATCTCCTCCAAGTGCGAGGAGTTACGGCCGTCGTGGGCGGCTGCCAGGGTGGACACGCGGCGGGCGACGGCCTGGACGTGGGCGTCGGACATGACCGGGGCGAGCCGCGCGTCCCAGGTCCACACGAGGGTGCGCAGACAGCCGTCGGCGGTGACCGCCGGGTCGGCGAGGAAGTCGGCGAACCGTTCGGGCGAGAGCCCGGTGATGCCGTCGAGCGTGCAGGGGACGCCGGCCGCGAGGGCGGGCGCGGCGTCCGCCGTCGCCTTGCCCTTCTTGACCGCCGCCTTGGCGGGGCCGGGGACGCGGGGCTGTACGAGGCCGCCGGGGGCGGGCGCCGGGACGGCCTCGGCGCTGCGGGCGTCGGCGAGGTGCTCGACCTCGTCGAAGGGGTTCGCGGCGGGGCCGGGGGCCGCGAACGTGGCCGGCACCGCCGGCTTCGCCACGGGCTCCGCCGCCTGGGTGGCGGCCTGCCCGGCGGAGGCGACGAGGGTCACCGCGACGGCGGTGGCGAGGAGGGAGGTACGCACGATTCTGCGCTGGGACACCTGGGCTCCTGGTCGGGAGGTAGTGGGGGATGCGCGGCGAACTCCCTTGGCTCACACGGGAGTTGACGGTCGTGGTGCGCCGCCGCGTGAGCAGTAAAATAGTAATGTGAAATTGCACTGACAAGGCCTGTGCAGGCATCAGTTCACGACCGGGCGACCCGGAAGCCCGCTCGACGCCCCCCTGGGGCCCCCTCGACACCCTCTTCGGCGCGTCGCGAACGCGAGGGCGTGCGGGGGCGGACCGGCGGGCCACGGCGTCGCGGTCGAGCGGGGCTACGCCGACGCGATGACCTCGGCCCCGCGCACTCGCCGCACGGGTGGGAGTGACGTTTCGGGTCGGGGGCGGGAGCGGTGCCGGTCGACCGCCCGGGCGGGGCGGTTACCCTGTGGCCCCGACGCGAGGAGGAAGCATGGCGCGGATGCCGTCGGCCGAACGACGCCGGCAGCTGGTCGAGGCGGCGGTCCGGGTCATGGCCCGGGACGGGGTGGCGCGCACCACGACCCGGTCGATCTGCGCCGAGGCCGGGGTCTCGCTGAGCGTGTTCCACTACTGCTTCGACTCCAAGCAGGCGCTTCTGGAGGCCGCGATCGGGTCGATCACCGGCAACTACGTCGCCCGGGTGATGTCCGCGGTCGAGCCGCGGGCGACGCTGCGCGAGACGGTGCGCGGGGCGCTCGGCACGTACTGGGACCACGTGACGGCCCATCCGGCCGAGCACATGCTGACCTACGAGCTCACCCAGTACGCGTTGCGCGAGGAGGGCTTCGAGCATCTCGCCCGGGCGCAGTACGAGCAGTACGTGGCGTCGGCGGCGATCCTGATCGAGCAGGTCTGCGCACTGCGCGAGGTGACGCCGAAGGTGCCGGTGCAGCTGCTCGCGCGGGTGCTCGCGGCGACCATCGACGGGCTGACCCTGCAGTACCTGGTGCTCGGCGACGAGCGTGCCGCGGCCGACCTGCTCGACACGACCGCCGAGCACCTCGTGGCGCTCATCGAGGGCTGACATTCATCAACAGGTCATTTGACCCGGACTCTTGACTCGCTGGTAGTTCCTCGCGATCCTCTGGCCGAGCCCACTGTTACCGCAAGAAACACCCAGGACGGCTCCCAGCCCGGTATCCCCCATGACCGAAGGCATCGCTGACCATGAATCGACCAACTACGCGCGGGGCGGGCGGCCGGTTCGCCGTCGTGTCCCTGTTCATCGCCCTGGCCACCGTCGTCTTCGGCGCGGGCCCGGTCCCCGCCGCCGACGCGGGCTCCTGGTGGGAGCCGACCGCCCGGCCGGCGCCCGACTCGCAGATCAACGTCACCGGCGCCCCCTTCAAGGGGACGACCGCCGACGGCAAGGTGCGCGGCTTCGTCGACGCGCACAACCACCTCATGTCCAACGAGGGGTTCGGCGGCCGCATGATCTGCGGCCAGACCTTCTCCGAGGGCGGCGCCCCCGAGGCGCTCAAGGACTGTCCGGAGCACTACCCGGACGGCTCGGGCGCGCTCTTCGAGCACCTCACGGGCGGTGACAACGGCAAGCACGACCCGGTGGGCTGGCCCACGTTCAAGGACTGGCCGGCCAACAACTCCCTGAGCCACCAGCAGAACTACTACGCCTGGGTCGAGCGGGCCTGGCGCGGCGGGCAGCGGGTGCTCGTCAACGACCTGGTCACCAACGGCCTGATCTGCTCGCTCCTGCCGCGCGACCGCGGCTGTGACGAGATGGACGCCATCCGCCTGGAGGCGCGCAAGTCCTACGAGCTGCAGGACTACGTCGACCGCATGTACGGCGGTCCGGGCAAGGGCTGGTTCCGCATCGTCACCGACTCGGCGCAGGCCCGCTCGGTGATCGAGCAGGGCAAGCTCGCGGTGGTGCTCGGCGTCGAGACCTCGGAGCCGTTCGGCTGCAAGATGATCCTCGACATCGCGCAGTGCAGCCAGGCGGACATCGACAAGGGTCTCGACGAGCTGTACTCGCTCGGCGTGCGCAGCATGTTCCTGTGCCACAAGTTCGACAACGCGCTGTGCGGCGTCCGCTTCGACAGCGGCACCACCGGCGTCGCGGTGAACATCGGCCAGTTCCTCTCCACGGGCACCTTCTGGGCCACGGAGAAGTGCGCCGGGGCGCAGCACGACAACCCGATCGGTCTGGCCACCGTCCTGCCCGCGCTGGCGGAGAAGCTGCCGGCCGGGGTCAGCGTGCCTTCGTACGCCTCCGACGCCCGCTGCAACACGCGCGGCCTCACCCGGCTCGGCGAGCACGCCCTGAAGGGCATGATGCAGCGCGGCATGATGCTGGAGCTCGACCACATGAGCGTCAAGGCGGCCGGCCGGGCCCTGGACATCCTGGAGGCCGAGGAGTACCCGGGCGTCATCTCCAGCCACAGCTGGATGGACCTGGACTGGACGGAGCGGGTCTACAAGCTCGGCGGCTTCGTCGCCGAGTACATGCACGGTGCCGAGGGCTTCATCGGCGAGGCCGGACAGAAGGCCGAGCTGCGCAAGAAGTACGGCGTGGGCCTCGGCTACGGCACCGACATGAACGGCGTCGGCGGCTGGCCCGGCCCGGTCGGCGCGGACGCCCCGAACGCCGTGAAGTACCCGTTCAAGAGCTTCGACGGCGGCTCGGTGCTCGACCGGCAGGTCACGGGTCAGCGCACCTGGGACCTCAACCTCGACGGCGCCGCGCACAACGGTCTCGTGCCCGACTGGATCGAGCAGATCCGGCTCACCCCCGGCGGCCCCGGCGTCGTCGGCGAGCTGGCGAACGGCGCGGAGTCGTACCTGACGACCTGGAAGTCCACCGAGAAGCACGAGACGGGCGTCAACATCGCCGCGGGGCAGCCGACGTCGGCGAGCACCTCGGAGTGGTGGAACCCGTTCGTGAACTACTCCCCGGGCCGCGCGCTGGACGGCGACACCGGCACCCGCTGGGCCAGCGAGTGGTCGGACGACCAGTGGTGGCAGGTCGACCTGGGCTCCGAGCGCCGGGTGGGCCGGGTGACGCTCGACTGGGAGCGCGCCTACGCGCGGGCGTACCGGATCGAGCTGTCGGACGACGGCAGCACCTGGCGGACCGCCTGGTCCACGGACTCCGGTGACGGCGGCTACGACACGGCGGAGTTCCCGTCGCAGTCGGCCCGCTATCTGCGGGTGCACGGCGCGGGGCGGGCGACCGGGTGGGGCTACTCGCTCTACGAGGTGAAGGTCACCAGGTCCTGAACCACGCCCCGGGCGTCCTGGGCGCCTGAGCGGCCGCACCGGAGCACATGAGGAAGGGGCCTGCCGGATCCGATCCGGCAGGCCCCTTCGTCGCGTCACTCCCCGCGGGAGGTCAACGGGCGGTCGGGCCCGTCCAGTCGGCGGGCACGTGGGCGAGGCGTACCCGCTGGGGGTGGTCGCCGACGTCCACGGTGGCGACCCGCCGCCCGGTGGCGAAGTCGATCGCGGTGACCCGGTCGGCGCCGCTCTCGGAGATGACGCAGGACCGGCCGTCGCCGCTGACGGTCGCCCAGTAGGGCTTGTTCGCTTCGACCAGCGGGCCCTCCTGGAGGGTGGCCCGGTCGACGACGGTCGCGTAGTCGTCCATGGTGCCGGCGACGCAGAGCTTGGTGCCGTCCGGGCTCATCGAGAGGCCGTGGTGGCGCGAGTCGTTGACCCAGGTGGTGCGGTCGGGGTTCGTCGCCGGGTTGCCGGGCAGGGCCTTGAGGCGGGTGATCCGGTCGGCGGCGATGTCGTACTCCAGGAAGCCGCTGAGGAAGGAGACCTGGAAGTAGAGCTTCTTCTCGTCGGGGGTGAGGACGAGGGGCCGTACGGCGTCGGAGAGGTCGCCGCGCCCGAAGGCGTCGAGGCGCTCGCGCATGTCGATGACGCGCACGGTCCTGAACGTGGCGGCGTCGACGACGGTGATCTTCCGGTCGCCCTTGGTCCAGTCGAGCCACGGGGCGTCGAGGGCCGTGGTGACCTCGCCGATGGACATGTTCCAGAGCAGCCCGTCGGAGGTGAAGACGTTCTCGTGGGGCTTGTCGCCGGTCTTGAAGGAGCCGAGCTGGCGGCCGGTGACGATGTCGAGGACGTGCACCGTGTTGGCGGTGGAGGCGGAGACGGCGACACGGGTGCCGTCGGGCGATACGGCCATGTGGTCGGAGCGGTAACCGGCCACGGCGAAACGCCAGTTGATCCGGCCGGTGCGCAGGTCGACCGAGACGACGTCGGCGAAGCTGGGCCGCGACACCACCATGGCGGAGCCGTCGGGCGTGGCGTACATGTCGTCGACGAACTGGTCGTGCCCCTCGCCCGGTCCGTTGCGCACGCCGAGGAAGAAGGCCAGCTTGATCGGGTCGAGGTAGATCTCCCGCATCCGCTCCTCGCGGTCGGGGATCACGTTCACTCTCCCGATGCGCCCGAAGTCGCCGCGGGAATCGATGACTTCGGCGGTGCCGTCCCAGTTGTTCCCGACGAACATGACCTCGCGCAGAGCGCCGGCGTCCGCCGACGCCGGTGCGGCGGTCACCCCGCCGCCGAGGGCGGCGAGGACGGCGAGTGCGGCGAGGGATCCGCCGACGCGCCGGCGGACGCGGCCGCGGCGGGGCCGGGGGCGGGGGTGGGACAGGCGGGGAGAGGACATGAAAGGTTCCTTCTTCCGGCTCCAGACAGGGACTTACCCGAGGTAACCATGGACATGCCACCCCCAACAAGCCTTCGGAGGCACCCTGTTACCCTTCGGTACGGACGCACCGCACATCTCCCGCACACCTCCTTCACCCCGTCGACAAAACGGCTGGTAGAGGCCCTGACGACGGCACTTCCCCCGGGCAGAATGCGGGGCGACGGGGACAGTCGTGACACGGCGGAAGAAAGGCTCGGTCTTGCCGGTGCGGTCCTTACTCACATGGCGCTTGCACGCGTGGCGGCGAACGGGCGGAGCGGGCTCCGCGCTCCAGCGCGCCCGGTCCTTCATGATCCTCACCACTCTGCTCTACCGGGCGAGCCACCTGACCGTCGGCGTCCTCGCCGTCGCCCAGCGCCCCGGCGCCCATCCCCTGCAGTACCTGGGGATCGCCACCGCGCTCGGCCTGAGCGTCCTCGTCTTCGGCACGGCGCTGCGCCGCGGCTGGTTCGACCCCCGGCAGATCTGGGCGGACGTCCTGGTCACGGGCGTCGCGCTGCCGTTCGTCCTCTACGCGTGGGGCGGCGTGCGGGAGACGCCCGCGATCGGCTGGGCGATGCTGCTCGGCGGCTCGGCGAGCGGCGCCGCCGCCATCGCGCTCGCCCGGTGGCAGGCCCTCGCCGCGGTCGCGCTGCTCGCCACGACGCACCTGCTCGGCTACCACCTGGTGGGCGCGAGCCGTGCCGTCCTCGGCGGACACCTCAACTCCGTGGTGTCCTCCGCCGTCATGACCTGGATCATGTGGTGGTACCTGCGCCGCCAGGGCCGGCTGCTGGACGAGGCGAACGCCCGCGCGCTCGCCGCCGAGGCGCAGAAGGCGCGCTACGCCGAGCGGCTCGACCATCACCGGGCGCTGCACGACACCGTTCTCGCCACCCTCACCACCCTCGCGGCCGGCGGGATCGACGCCAACGCCCCCGAGGTGCGGGAACGGTGCGCGCGGGAGGCGGCGTACCTGCGCCGGCTGATCCAGCAGACCGCCGACGAGGTCCACCACCCCGGGATGGGCGCCGCCCTGGAGGAGGCGGTGAGCTCCGTGGAGGCGCTGCGGCTGCGGGTCACCGCCCAGTACCACGACCTGCCGTCCGTACCGCCGGAGGTCGCCGCCGCGTTCGCCGACGCCGCCCGCGAGGCCCTGAACAACGTACGGCGGCACGCGGGGACCGGTCACGCCTACCTCACCGCGACGGGCGCGGGTGGCGGGCAGGGCGGCGCCGTGGTCACCGTGGTCGACCGGGGACCTGGCTTCGACCTCGACTCCTACGTGCCCGGCTTCGGGCTGCGCGGGTCGGTGCACGCCCGGATGACGGAGATCGGCGGCCGGGCCGTGGTGGACACCGCGCCCGGCGAGGGCGTACGGGTGGAGCTGAGATGGCCCGGATGATCAGCGTCGCCGTCGTCGACGACGACCGGATGCTCCTGGACGGCATGCGGGCCTGGCTGGGCGGTGTGCCCGAGCTGGACCTGGTGGCCACGGCCGCCACCGTCGACGAGCTCCTGGGCCCCCGGCCCGGCGGCCGGCTCCCCCACGGGGACGGCGGACACCAAGCCCCCGACGTGGTCCTGCTCGACCTCGTCCTGCGCGACGGGTCGGCACCCGCGGACAACATCCGACGCCTGCTCGCCGGCGGCAGCCGGGTCCTGATGATCAGCACGGTCCCCGACCGCCACCGGATCCTCGACTCGCTGCGGGCCGGGGCCGACGGCTATCTGACCAAGGACAACGACCTGCCGACACTGGTCGCCGCGGTCAAGGACGTCGCCGCCGGTCACGGTGCCCATTCCCCCGAGCTCGCCTTCGCCTGCGCACACGACAGCGGCCCCGCCGCGCCCCGGCTCTCGCCGCGCGAGCGGCAGGTCCTGCTCGACTACGCCTCCGGACTGACCCTCAAGTCCACCGCCCGTCGGGCGGGCATCACGGTGCACACCGCGAAGGACTACCTGGACCGGGTCAAGGCCAAGTACCGGCAGGCCGGCCGCCCCGCGTACACGAAGATCGACCTCGCCCTGCGGGTCCGGGAGGACAGTCTGGACGGGGGATGACGGGCGGGGGCTCGCCGGCGGGGGGCCGCAAGCCCCCCAAACGGACGGCTGCGGGGGGCACCCCGCCTGTCACTATCGTCGTTCCCGGCGCCGCGGTCACACCCCCGTAGCCGCGGCGCCACCGTCTCTCCGGCTCGGCCCACGATGGTCCTCCCGTCGGGGGGCGGGAGGAAGTCCTGGGCCGGGGTGAGGGACCCGAGCTGCTCTCTATCGGGGGGAGGAGGGGCGGCACGAGGGGTACGGGGGTCTCCACCGTGCCGCCCCTCCGCGGACCTGCCCGCGCCGTCAGCCGCCGCAGGTGTCCAGCATGAGCTGCAGTTCGGCCTTCTCCGCGGGCGTCACCGTCAGGCCGTACGTCGACTTCACCGAGGTCCAGGCGCGCGCGTACGTGCACCAGTACGTCCGCGAGGGCGGCTGCCACTCGTCGGGCCCCTGATCGCCCTTGGACCGGTTGGACACGGCCGACACGGCCAGGAGTTGAGGGTGGGTCAGGTCGTTGGCGAAGGCCTTGCGCTTCTCCTGCGTCCAGCCGTCCGCACCGGAACGCCAGGCGTTGGCGAGCGGCACCATGTGGTCGATGTCGAGACCGGAGGCCTTGGTGAAGGACCTGCCGTCGTAGACGCTGACCCAGACGCCGGACACCGCCCGGCACTCGCTGTCCCGCCGGACGTCCGTCCCGTCGCGTTCGAGAACGGCCTCTCGGGTGTTGCAGCTCTCGCCCTGCTCGGCCCAGTGCGGGAACTTCTCGCGGCTGTAGCCGCTCATCGAGCGCTGGGGCGCCACCTTCAGCCCCGCGAGTTGGGTGCGGGCCCGGGCGCTGCCCGGCAGGCCGGGCAGCTTGCCGTCGGCCTCGGCCGCCCCGCCGGGCGCCCCGCCCCCGTGCGAGGGCGAGGCCGAGGAGCCCGGGGTCTTCCCCTTGGCCTCGGGGCCCGGGCCCGTGCGGCCGTTGCCTTCCGGCCCGGCACAGCCGATGGCGGCGAGCAGCACCGCTGTCGCCGCCACCAAGCCCGCTATGTCTCGGTACTTCTGACGCCCCATGAGCCGAATCGTTCCCTTTGCTTGCCGCCGTTACGCGCGGCAGCGTACCGCCCGGGGGTGACGGACCGGCCGATCAGGCCGGGTACCTCACGTCCGCCGTGTAGGCCGGTCCCGCGAGGCAGTCCCGGATCTCGTGGCGCGGCGCGGCACCCGTCCAGCGCAGGAAGCCGTCGGCGCCGGTCGACTTGTTCATGTCGATGAAGCGGCAGCCGTCGTAGAGCACCTTGCCCGAGGTCGTCGGCGAGGTGCCGGTCTCGACCTTGTGCGAGCCCATCAGCGCGCAGTCGAGGTAGCGGACCATCGGTCCGCTGTTGCCGCCGACGTTGAAGGCGTAGGTGTGCGGAACGGCGTCCGGCGCCCAGGTCTGGAAGTGCTGCGCGGTGTCGTCGCAGGACACGAAGGTGATGTTGCCCCGGGTCCAGCGCGAGTCGATGACCTTGTGGTTCTTGCCGTGCACCTCGAAGCGGATGCCCTGGACGTACAGGCGCAGGACGGAGTCGAACCGGGAGGAGGCATCGGACGTCAGCTGGAAGAAGGTGCCGGACTTGGTCGCGTCGCTGAGGATGTAGGACCCGCCGATGAAGTTCATCGATCCGCCGCGGATGTTCTTGACGAACACCCCGGACTTGAACTCCACCTTGCAGTCGCGGAACCAGTAGTTGAGGAACTGGTCCTGCTGCGTGGCGGTCGTGTTCATCCCCGTGACGAGGAACGCCTCGGAGTAGTTGCCGCCGATCTGGCAGTGGTCCCAGCCCATCTCGCTGTTGAGGTCGGACTGCGGCACCTGCGTCGCCGGCGGCGGCGGGGAGTCGGCGGGGCCGTCGAGGCCGATGCCGCGCTTCCAGTCGCCCCGCCACTCCACGTCGGTGTACCAGGTGTCCTGGGCACCGTAGCCGCCGTCCTCCGAGTAGGAGTAGCAGAAGCTGGAGGTGGGGTTGCTGCTGGTGAACGTGAGGCCGGAGATCCGGATGTTCTTGTAGCGCCGGTAGTTGGTCCACAGCGTGGTGTCGTCGGCCGTGGGCGCGTACACGATCCGCGAGGTCCGCTTGCCGTAGCCGGTGATCGTGATGCCGTCGATGACACCGCCGTTGCCGCGGCCGTCCACGTTCGGGAGGAGCGAATCGGGCTCCGTCAGAAGGTAGTTGCCCGGCGGGATCAGCAGGACCTTCTTCAGGATCGTGCCCGAGATCGGGTTCTTCTGCCAGTTGGAGGCGGCGAGCAGTTCGGCGGCGGCCGCGCGGAAGGCGGCGTCGCTCGGGGTGGTGCCGGTCGGGTCGGCGTTGTGGCTCATGACGTTGACGACGTACGGGTCCCCGCCCGCCCCCGCCGCGTACGCCGTGCCGCCCGTCACCAGCGCGCCCGCGGCGACGCCGGCTCCGGCCGTGGCCACCCCGCGTATGACGGATCGTCGGTCCATGCGTCCGGTCATCACTTACCCCCCATGTCGTGATCTTGGAAAAGGACAGCACATACGACCACGACGGCCGCGAAGGCGCAAGATCGCGCCGAGCGGACGAGTTGTCCCGGTCCGGCAGCGTTGACCCGCTGATCCACCGATTTGTTGCCTGGGTAAAGTAATTGCCAAGACGCCTGCTCCGCGGGCCGTCCCCCTTCGGCATGCCCACCGCCCACCGCCTCCAGGAGATCCGCCATGCCCGCCGCCCGCATGAGCCGCACGCCGCTGCCCGGAATCGGCGTCCGCTACGACCTGACGACCCGTGAGGACCGTCGGCTGTCCGTCGTGGCGAGTCGCGACGGGACCCGCGTGCTGAGCGCCTACCACCGGGACGATCCCGATGAATGCTCCCTGTCGGTGCGGCTGACCGCCGCGGAGTCGGAGTCCCTGATCGACGCGCTCATGCCCTCCCACCACAGCCCCAGCCTGCTGTCGACGACCGACCTCGGCCTCGTCGCCGAGCGGGTCGCGCTCTCCTCCGTCTCCCACTGGAACGGCCGCCACCTCGGCGAGACCCGGCTGCGCACCGAGACCGGCGTCTCCGTCGTGGCCGTGCTGCGCCGCGCCGACGCCATCCCCTCCCCCGGCCCCGACTTCCGCCTCGCCGGGGGCGACACCCTCATCGTCATCGGCACCCGCGAAGGGGCCGACGCCGCCGCCGTGATACTCGAAAGGGAGTGATCCATGCACTCGTCCGCCGTCTTCCTCATCGAGTTCGGCGCGATCATCCTCGGCCTGGGTCTCCTGGGCCGGATCGCCGGACGGCTGAAGTTCTCCCCCATACCCCTCTACCTCCTCGCCGGCCTCGCCTTCGGTGAGGGCGGGCTGCTCCCGCTGGGCGCGAGCGAGGAGTTCGTCGCGATCGGCGCCGAGATCGGCGTCATCCTGCTGCTGCTCATGCTGGGCCTCGAGTACACGGCGACCGACCTGGTCGGCAACCTCAGGACGCAGTACCCCGCGGGTCTCGTGGACGCCGCCCTCAACGCCCTGCCGGGCGCGGTCATGGCCCTGCTGCTCGGCTGGGGCCCGGTCGCCGCCGTCGTCCTCGCGGGCGTCACCTGGATCTCCTCCTCCGGCGTCATCGCCAAGGTGCTCGGCGACCTCGGCCGCCTCGGCAACCGCGAGACCCCCGTCGTCCTGAGCATCCTGGTTCTCGAAGACCTGGCCATGGCCGTCTACCTGCCGATCGTGACCGCCCTCCTCGCCGGCGTGGGACTCGCCGCGGGCAGCGTGACCCTGGCCGTCGCCCTCGGCGTCGCCGGTCTCGTCCTCTTCCTCGCGGTCCGCTACGGGCGACTGATCTCCCGTTTCGTCTCCAGCGACGACCCGGAGAAACTGCTCCTCGTGGTGCTCGGCCTGACCCTGCTGGTCGCCGGCCTCGCGCAGCAGCTCCAGGTCTCCGCCGCGGTCGGCGCGTTCCTGGTCGGCATCGCCCTGTCCGGCGAGGTCGCGGAGGGCGCGCACAACCTGCTCAGTCCGCTGCGGGACCTCTTCGCCGCCGTGTTCTTCGTCTTCTTCGGGCTGCACACCGACCCCGCCAGCATCCCGCCGGTCCTGCTCCCGGCGCTCGCGCTGGCCGTCGTCACGGCCGCTACGAAGATCGCGACGGGCTACTGGGCGGCCCGCCGGGCCGGCGTCTCGCCCAAGGGCCGCTGGCGCGCGGGCGGGACGCTGGTGGCGCGCGGCGAGTTCTCCATCGTCATCGCGGGGCTGGCCGTCACGGCGGGCATCGAGCCGTCCCTGGGCCCGCTGGCCACGGCGTACGTGCTCATCCTGGTCGTCCTCGGCCCGCTCACCGCCCGCTACACCGAGCCCCTCGCCACCCGCCTCTCCGGCCTGCACGGCCGGCGCCGCCGGTCCGGCACGGACCTCGCGTCCGCCCCGGGGGAGGAACTGCCCGACCCGGTCCGGGAGGGCGTGACGGGCCGCTGACCCCCGGCCCGACGTCCCGGACGCGCGGCGGCGATGTCCGGATCTGCAACTCGCATGACATTGCCGCCGTCCGGAGGTCGTTCGTAGCGTGGAGGCACGGTCGAGGAGCCGCGCGGGCCGTGCCCGCCACGGCTCCGACCGTGCCCGATCCGCACCCGGACGACACCCTGGGAAGGGACAGTCATGCCTGCCACCACGCCTTCGACCACGCTGCGCGAGCTCAACGGCTTCGACCGGACCCCGGCCTCGCTCGCCGACGCCACGCTGGTCCTGATCGACTACCAGAACACCTACACCCGGGGCGTGATGGAGCTGACCGGCTGGGAGGCCGCCCTGGACGCTGCCGCCGAACTGCTCGACCGGGCCCGGGCCGCCGGCGCCACGGTCGTCCACGTCGTCAACGACGGCGGCGAGGGCACGCCGTACGACATCGGCGCCGAGATCGGGCGGATCCACCCTCGAGTGGCACCGGTCGACGGCGAGCCCGTCGTCGTCAAGAACGTGCCCGACGGGTTCGTCGGCACCGACCTCGGCGAGCACCTCGACGCCGCCGGCCACAAGGACGTCGTCGTCGCCGGGTTCATGACCCACATGTGCGTGACCTTCACGACGGCCGGCGCCTTCCTCCGCGGCAACCGTCCCACGGTCGTCGCCGACGCCTGCGCGACCCGCCCGCTCGGCACCGTCGGTGCCGAGGTCTCCGCGGAGCAGCTCCACCGGAGCGCGCTCGCCACGATCGGCGACCTGTACGGCGTCGTCGTGGCGGACGCGGCCGCCCTGAGCTGACCCGGCGGCGCCCGCCGCCGCGCCGCGGGACTCAGAGGCGGCGGAGCACCGACACGACCTTGCCGAGGATCACCGCTTCGTCGCCGGGAATCGGCTCGTACGCGGGGTTGGCCGGCTTCAGCCACACGTGCGGGCCGTCGTGGGCGAGGCGCTTGACCGTGGCCTCGCCGTCCAGCATGGCGGCGACGATGTCGCCGTCGTCCGCGGTGTCCTGCGCCCGCACGACGACGAGGTCGCCGTCCTCGATGTGGGCGTCCCGCATCGAGTCGCCGACGACGGTCACGGCGAACAGCCGGCCGGCGCCGACCACCTGGGCGGGCAGGACCAGGTTGTCCTCGACCAGCTCCTCGGCGGTGATCGGCACACCGGCCGCGATGCGTCCGACGAGGGGCACCACGACGGCCTGCCGCTCGCCGAGGATCTCGGCCTGGCTCTTGCCCTGCCCCTGGCCCTCGGGGGCGTCGGCCCCGCTCTCGGACAGGCCGTCGGCGAGCACGTAGGCACGCGGGCGCTGGGGGTCCTGGCGGAGGACTCCCTTCTTCTCCAGCGCCCGGATCTGGTGCGAGACGCTGGACGTGCTGAGGAGACCGGCCGCGGCCGCGATCTCGCGCATCGAGGGCGGGAACCCGTGCTGACGCGTGTGAGAGCGGATGATGTCCAGGATCTGCTGCTGCCGCTGGGTCAGCCCGTCGCCGTTCGTCCGGGTGCCCGGCGGGCGGCCGGCACGGTTCCTGCTCATGGTCGGCCTCCGTTTCTTCCGCTTCGTACGGTTCGTTCGTCTTCGAACGCCCTTTGCGCCTCACCGGCACACTAACCCGGCCCACCGACATCGCAGCAGGTCGGGTGTGCCCCCGGGTGTCGGTCCCGACTGATAGCAATGCACCATGATCAGCACCGAGGACATGACGAAGGCGGCCAGGACCCTCTCGGCGGCGGCCCGGGACATCGGCCGGCCCGAGGAGTCCCTGCCCGAACTGGCCCTCCGTCTCGGGCTTCCGGCCGAGGTCGTCGAGGATCCGGCGGCGCTCGTGCTGCCGCTGAGCCGGCCGCACGCGGACCCGCTCGCGCAGGCCGTGGAGTTCCGCCGGGTCGCGGACGTGCTCCGGGGGGCGCTGGGCGAGGCGGGGTTCCTGGGCGCCCACGGCCACACCCGACCGCCCGGCCGCCGGGCCGATCCCCGCTGGGGTCGGCCCTTCCTGCGCTGGCGTCACGGCGACACCACCCTGGAGCTGCGCGCGGGCGCCGTCGGGCCGGAGCTGGTCCTGGAGCCGAGCGCCACATGGGAGACCTGGTACCAGAGCGTCGGCACCGGGTTCACGGGCACCTGGGAGCACTCCGGCCTCGCCGTCGACCAGCCGCGCCACGAAGGACCCGGCGACTGGGACGACCTGCACCTCACCCTGGCGTCCTTCCTGCGCACCCTCCCCGCGGAGACGCACGCGCTCGGCATCGCGCATTCCCTCCCCCTCTACGGGCGGATCGCCGGGGCCGGCGCCCCGCTGCTCTTCGTCCTCACCTCCGGCAGCCGGCTCCATCTGGACTTCACCGAGCACCAGGTCGCCGAGGCCGCCCGCGGCGAGCGCGCGGCGGCCCTCGGCTGGACCTCGCGGGAGTCCCTGCCTCCGGGCCACCTCGACGAGGACCTCGACGGCGATGCCCCGTGGCGCGTGGACGCCGGCGGCCCGGGCGAGGTGGACCCGGGCGCCGCGGCCGACCTCCTGGTCCGCACGGCCCGGGCGGCGGGCGTCGCCCGCGCCACCGACCTGATCCTCGGCGGCGAGGCCGAGTACCGTCACCCGTACCGCTTCGCGTTCCCGAGCCTCTCGCTGCCCGTCGGCTGATCCGCGGAGGCGTGGCGGCCGGTCAGCCCCGGCCGGTCAGCGGCGGCCGAGCGAGGTCAGCGGCGGCCGGTCACTCGAAGCGCGCCGGGTCGCCGGCCCCGCGCCGTACGATCTCCGCCTCGCCGCTGGAGAAGTCGACGACGGTGGTGGGCTCGGTGCCGCAGTCGCCGGAGTCCACGACGGCGTCGAGCACGTGGTCGAGCCGCTCCTTGATCTCCCACCCCTGGGTCAGCGGCTCGTCCTCCCCGGGCAGCAGCAGGGTGCTCGACACGAGGGGCTCGCCCAGCTCGGCGAGGAGGGCCCGGGTCACGGTGTGGTCCGGGATCCGCACCCCGACGGTCTTCTTCTTGGGGTGCATGAGGCGGCGCGGGACCTCCTTGGTGGCGGGGAGGATGAAGGTGTAACTCCCCGGGGTCGCCGCCTTGACCGCGCGGAAGACGTCGTTGTCGACGTGCACGAACTGCCCCAGCTGCGCGAAGTTCTCACAGATCAGCGTGAAGTGGTGCCGGTCGTCGAGGCGCCGGATGGACCGGATCCGCTCCAGCCCCTCGTGGTTGCCGATCCGGCAGCCCAGTGCGAAGCAGGAGTCGGTGGGGTACGCGATGAGGGCGTCGGCCCGGAGGCTGTCGACCACGGTGCCGATGGTGCGCGGCTGGGGCGACTGCGGGTGGACGTCGAAGTACTTGGCCATTTTCCGACCCTACGGGAACGGCCCGGGGCTGTGGGCCACGGCGTGCGCTCCGACGCCGGACGGTGGGGTTCCGCTCGGTTGACAGCACTGCCCGGCGCTGCCGATACTGACTGACGGTTCAGTCAGTAGTCTTAGCCCGTATCGCACCAGGAGGCATCGTGTCCGACCTCCCCACCGAGCCGGTCCCGGTCACCGCCGCGCGGCGTGACGCCGTCGAGCCGGGCCGGACCTTCGCCGGCGACGGGCGCCCGTGATGACGGGACTCCCGGCGACCGGCCGTACCGGGGCGGCGGCGGACCACGCGCCGACGAGCCGCGCCCCGGCGGGCCGTGCGCACTCCCCGGGCAGCGTGACCGGCGGCGAGGCGGTCGTGCGCGCCCTCGCCGCGCACGGCGTCACCGACGCCTTCGGCATCCCCGGGACGCACAACCTGGAGATCTACCGGCATCTCCGGCCCTACGGAATCCGGCATGTGACACCCCGTCATGAGCAGGGTGCCGGGTACGCGGCCGACGCGTACGCCCGGGTGACCGGGCGGCCGGGCATCGCGATCACCACCACGGGGCCCGCGCTGCTGAACATCGCGGCCGCGGTGGGCCAGGCCTACTCCGACAGCGTGCCGCTGCTCGTCGTCTCGCCCGGCATGCCGCTGCGCCACCCCCGGCAGCCCACCGGTCTGCTGCACGAGACGCGCAGCCAGACCGAGGCCCTGCGGGGCGTCGCCGCCTTCAGCCACCGGGTGGCATCCGTCGACGAGATCGGCGCCGCGGTGGCCCGGGCCTTCACCTCCTTCCGTACGGGCCGGCCGCGGCCGGTGCACATCGAGGTTCCCCTCGACGTCCTGGAGACCGTGGAACCGGTCGGGCCCGAACGGCTCGCCCCGCCGGCCGGGCTGCCGGCGCCGGACCCGGCGTGCGTGCGGGCGGCGGCCGACGCACTGCTCGGGGCGCGGCGCCCCGCCCTCGTCCTCGGCGGCGGGGCACGGGCGGCGGCCGCGGAATGCCGGGCGCTGGCCGGCACACTGGGCGCGCCGGTGGTCACGACGGCCAACGGCAAGGGTGTCGTCGACGAGCGCCACCCGCTGTCGCTCGGCGTGTCGCTGCACAGCCCCTCCGTGCAGAAGTGGCTGGCGGACCGCGACGTCGTGCTCGCCGTGGGCACGGAGCTCGCCGAGTCCGATGCCTGGGGTCCCCTCCCGGCCCTGACCGGCACGCTGATCCGCGTGGACGTCGACCCGGCCCAGATGTACGCGGGGCGGCCGGCGGACCTGCCGCTGGTCGGCGACGCGCGCGCCACCCTCGCCGCGCTGCTCACCACGTGCCGGGGGCGGGCCCGCGACACCGCGGAGGTCGAGGACGAGGCCGACCTCGGCACCCTCGTCACGGACCTGCGCACCACCCGCGACGACGAGACCCGGACCCGGGACGCCCGCTGGGTACCGTACCTGCGGGCGATGCGCCGGGTGCTCGCCGAGGACGCCGTCATCACCTCCGACAGCGCCCAGTGCTGCTACTACGGGGCGCTGCCCCACCTTCCGGTCGGCCCCGAGGGCCGCTATCTGCATCCGACCGGCTTCGGCACCCTCGGCTACGCCCTGCCCGCCGCGATCGGGGCGAAGACCGCGTGCCCCGAGCGCCAGGTCGTGGCCCTCAGCGGCGACGGCGGGCTGCAGTTCTCCGTGCAGGAACTGGCCACCGCCGCCCAGTCGGGCCTCCCGCTGCCCGTGGTGGTCTTCGACAACGGCGGGTACGGCGAGATCCGTGAGGAGATGGCCGCGCGAGGGGACACCCCGACGGCCGTCGACCTGCCGGCGGTCGACCTGCCCGGGCTCGCCCGGGCCTACGGCGGGCGCGGCGTCACGGTACGGTCGCCCGCCGAGCTCGCAGCAGCCCTGGCCGAAGCACTGGTCACCCCAGGCCCCACCGTCGTCACCGTTCCCGAGGAGTCCCCGAGATGACGCCCCCAGACACCCCCACCACCCCCGTCACTCCCCTCGTCTCGCTCACCTGGACGGACCACGTCACCGGCCGGCAGGGCCATCTGGTCATCGACCGGCTCGTCCGCGGCGTGTCCAGCGGCGGGCTTCGGATGCGGGCGGGCTGCACCCTCGACGAGGTCGCCGGGCTCGCGCGCGGGATGACGATGAAGGAGGCCCTGCACTACGACCCCCGGGCCCGGTACGTGCCGCTCGGCGGCGCGAAGGGCGGCATCGACTGCGACCCGCGTGATCCCGAGGCGTACGGCGTGCTCGTGCGCTACCTGCGCGCGATGCGCCCGTACATCGAGCGGTTCTGGACCACCGGCGAGGACCTCGGGCTCACCCAGGACCTCGTCGACCGTGCGGCCGCGGAGGCCGGTCTGGTCTCCTCGATCCAGGCCGTCTACCCGCTGCTCGACGACGAGGCCACGGCCCGCCGCCGGCTCGCGGACGCGTTCGCCGTGGAGGTGGACGGCATCGGGCTCGACGAACTGGCGGGCGGCTGCGGTGTCGCCGAGTCCGTCCTGACCGCCCTCGACCGGGCCCGCGTCCCGCACGCCGGGACGCGGGTGTCGGTGCAGGGCCTCGGCACGATGGGCGGGGCGACCGCCCGGTTCCTCGCCCGGGCGGGGCTCAGGGTCGTCGCGATCGCCGACGTGAAGGGGACCGTCGCCAACCCGGAGGGCCTGGACGTCGAGGCACTGCTCGCCGCCCGCGACGCGTACGGCACGGTGGACCGCTCGGCGCTGCGGGCGGGCGACGAGGAACTGCCGGGCGACGCATGGCTGTCGGTGCCCGCCGACGTCCTCGTCCCGGCGGCCGTCTCCTACGCGATCGACGCCGCCAACCAGGCAACGATCACGGCCCGTTGGATCGTCGAGGCGGCCAACATGCCGGTGCTGCCCGACGCGGAGGAGCGGCTCGCGGCCCGCGGCATCACCGTCCTTCCGGACGTCGTCGTCAACTCCGCGACGAACGCCTGGTGGTGGTGGACCCTGTTCGGCGACATCGGTGCCGACGCGGACGAGGCCTTCGCCCACATCCGGCGCTCCATGCGCGCCCTCGTCGAACAGGTCCTCACCCGGGCCGAGCGCGACGCCACCACCCCGCGCCTCGCGGCGCACGCGGTCGTCGCCGACCGGCTGCCGGTGATCGCCGACCGCTTCGGCTGGTACGCCTGAGCCGTGACGCGCTCTCGACGGAGGCCGCCCGGGAAGGCGAGGCGAGGCCGGCCGGCCCCTCCACGGAACACGGCCGCTCGGGACGCCGGTGGACGGCCTCACGGCAGTCCCGGGCCTGTTGGCCGAACGGCCGGTCAGCAGCAGGCGCGACGGGTCCGGCCACACGCCACTGTGTAGGGTGCGGGGGTGGCCAGAGTCCGGTTGAGCGTGGAGGAACGGCGCGCGGAGATCCTGCGCGTCGCCGTCGAGCAGATCCAGGCCCGCGGCGTGAGCAACGTGCGCATCGCGGACGTCGCCTCGGTGCTGGGAGTCAGCAGCTCCCTGGTGCTCTACCACTTCTCCACGAAGGAGCTGCTCGTCGCCGAGGCCTTCACGCACGCCGCCGAGGGCGACCTCGCCCAGCTCCGCGAGATCCTGAACAAGCCCCGTTCCAGCGCCACCCGGCGACTGCGCGCCGCCGTGCGCTGGTACGCGCCGACCGGGCAGGCCAAGGGCTGGCGGCTGTGGATCGAGGGCTGGGCGGCCGCGCTGCGCGAACCCGCCCTGCGCAAGGTCACCCACGAGCTCGACCAGCAGTGGAAGGCCGAGATCGCCCAGGTCGTCGCCGAGGGCGTCGCCGCCGGCGAGTTCGTGTGCGAGCACCCCTCCGACGCGGCCTGGCGGCTCACCGCCCTGCTCGACGGACTGGCCGTCCAGACCACGTCGTACCAGGGAGCGTTCAGCCGCAGGACGATGCTGGAGTGGGTCGACGACGCGCTCGTCCGCGAACTGGGCATCGACCACGTCGCGTTGAAGTCCGCCCGCTGACGCCGGACATCCTGGCGTCCTGACATCCCGCGGCCGACGCACTGCCGCGTGGCGAGGATGGATCGCGTCCAGGATGCGGGAGCCGCTCCTGGAGGCGTTCGAGCCCCCGGAGGCGTTCGAACCCCCATGTCCCGCTGCGCCGAGAGCCCCCTCCCGTGCCGGGCGGCCCCCTCCCCGTTCCCGTACGCCCGTTCGCGCGACTCCGTACAGTGGGGGCGGGGAGGTGGCCGTGAGCGAGGAGATCGAGGGCGCCGCCGAGAAGTTCGCGCGGGCGGTCGCGGGGCTGCGGGATGTTCTGCGGGCGGTCGCGGCCGCCGTCGCCCCCGGCCTGGAGCCGCGGGTCGAGGAACGGACCGACGACCGCTACACCGTGAGCGGGGCGATGGGCAAGCGCTACACGATGTCCCTGCTCCTGCCCCGTGTTCCGTACGGGACCGCGGCGCCGGTCGCGGCCGACGCGTTCCGCGCGGCCGGTTGGCGCACCGAGCCGGGCGACGGCTTCGGCGGGCGTCTGGTCCTGACGGCGACGCGCCTCGACGGCGCGCGCGAACGGTTCGAGGCGAGCGTCGGCGTCACCGGAACCGCGCTGCGGATCTCCGGCACGACCCCCGTCGTGTGGATCCACGCCCACTGGATCCGCCCGCCCCGTGCGGCGACACCGGAAACGCTGCGGCCGGGCCACCGGCTGTGCGGCATGTGCGAGGGCTGGGGGTCGTGCCGCACCTGCGAGGGCCTCGGCTTCCTCGACGGCCGGCAGTGCCCCGAGTGCGGACTGGGCATGGACTG
This sequence comes from Streptomyces sp. NPDC051921, assembly GCF_040680975.1. Lineage (NCBI taxonomy): Bacteria > Bacillati > Actinomycetota > Actinomycetes > Kitasatosporales > Streptomycetaceae > Streptomyces > Streptomyces sp. NPDC051921. The sequence continues at coordinate 169,242 of NZ_JBFAXU010000003.1, read as the reverse complement.
CCCGGACTGCCGGGGCACCGGACAGGAGCCCGTACCGGGACCGACCCCGTAGAGCCCGTCCAGCCCTGACCCGCGTGACCCTCCAGACCACCCGCCCCACCGGACCCACCGGACCCACCGAACCCACCGGACCCACCGAACCCACCGGACCCACGGGACCGACCGGACCCACCGGACGGGCCGGACGGGCCTAACGCCCGGTGACGCGGATCCGCAGCTCGTACGGTGCTCCGCTGCTGATGGCCTCGGCCTGGTCGGCCAGGTCGGCCGCGGTGAAGCCGAGCAGCGCCCGTTCGGCCGCCGCGCGCAGCAACGGCACGATCGTCGCGACCGGGCGCCCCCGATGGGAGAGCGCGAGCTCGGCGAACGCCTGCTGGTAGGGGTGGCCGTACGCGCTCGCGGGGTCCGCGAGCAAGCGGTCGAGGTGCCGCCGGTCCACGCTGATCTCACCCATGACCGCTCCTTGCGCCGAGGGGCCGGGCGACTCCCTGGCCCCGTACTCCTGACGTTACGAGGGGGGTCTGACAACGCCCCCGGCCGCCAGATCGAGACTGATCGATCGAAGTCAATTACCGACAGTTATATTTCTTTGTTTTTCCTGTGCACGCTGGGGCTCCGGGCGTCGCTGATACCTGTGGAGGCGGTCGCCTCCAGTGCCGCGGAGAAGGGGGGCTGCGGGCGGTGCTCAGGTGCGACAGGAGGAAAGCTGGTGCAGCACAGCACGACGGAGTGGCTGGTCGGTGCCGCGTTGGTGATGCGGGTGTTCGGGGGAGACGTCGTCCGGTGCGGCCGGCGCCTGCTGGCCGCCGCGGTGCGCACGGCCATCTCCGACATCAGCTCCGGAGCCCTGCGCCGTACCGGCGCGGCGGACGACACACGGTCCGAGGTGACCGGGTGAGCGAGGTCGGGACCGAGGAGACGGAGGAATCCGACGGGGCGATCGGCCTGCCGCGCCGACCCGCCCCGATGGTGGACTGGAGCCCCGCGCTCCACCAGGGCTACTGGGAGTTCCACGCGCGCTGGCACGACCACTTCTTCGAGTACGCCCATTTCGACCTGCGGTCCGAGGCGGCGGCCCTGACCGCGGTGGACACGACCTTCCACGACCTGATGCGGCAGTGGCCGCGCGTGTCCGTGATGGAGAAACCCGCCGCGTACGCCTGGACGGTCCTGAAGAAACGGATCATCGATCAGGGGCGCCGTCGTCGGCGGACGCCGATACCGGTCGACGACGGCGTGCTGGGCGGCCTGCTCGACGAACAGGTCGGCGGGGTCGACCCGTTCGACACGCTGGTCGAGAACATCGCCCTCCACGACGCCATCGGGCGCCTGCCGGAGCGGCAGCGCGAGGCGGTCACCCACTGCTACCTCCTCGGGCGCTCCACCACCGAGGCCGCCGAGATCCTCGACATCGACGCGGCCACGATCCGCTCCCATCTGCACCGCGCCAAGCGCCGGCTCGCCCGGGAGCTTCGCATTCCGATCACACCCACCGGAGACGGGAAGGCCAGCTCATGAGCGACACCCACGGGATCTTCCGGTCCGTGGAAGACGTCCTCGCCACGGCATCGGCCACCGCACCTCGCCCCCGCTCCGACGCGGCGGCCTCCCGGGCCCGGCTCCTGGCCCTGGCCGGAGCCGCACCCCGTCCTGACGACGCGGCAGATCCTCACGCCGACGAGACTCTGCCCGACGCGGACGACGCCCGCCGAGAGCTCGAAGCCCTGTGCGCGGGCGTCGTGCTCGCCCGCGAAGCCGGTGCCCGGCTCGCGGTCTTCGCCGAGCACGCCGGCGCCGACCCGGACGGAGCACTGGTCTTCGCCTGCCTCCTGCACCTCGCCGGCGACGGCGAGGGGGCGACCTTCTGGTGGCAGCTCGCCGCCGGCGCCGAGGTGGCACTCGCCGCCTCCTGCCTCTTCCTCGACCACACCCGGCGCGGGGAGTTCCACGACGCCGCGCTCTGGCTCCGGCGCCTGGACGAGGCGGGGAGCCGGTCGCCGGCCACGCCGGCCGGCCCGGTTCCGGCGCGCTCCACGACCCGCGCCACGCCTCCGGCCACGGGTACGGTGACGGACGCGGTGGCCGATGCCGTGGCGGATGCGGACCTCGTGTCCGCCCTGCGTCCGACCACGGAACCGGTCGTGCGCCCGGCCCCGGATGCGGTCGTACATCCGGACCTGGAGCCGATCGTGGATCCGGACCCGGATGCGGTCGTACATCCGACCCTGGAGCCGATCGTGGATCCGACCGTGCGGTCGGTCACGGATCCGGCCGTGCGGTCGGTCGTGGATCCGGTCGTGAGGTCGGTGGTGGATCCGGCCCCGAGGTCGGCCCGGGGGCCGATCGTGGGGGCGTCCGTGGCTCCCGTGGCGGGGGGCGCCGCCTCCCTCCTCACGCCTCGGGTACGGCGCGTGCTGGCGGGGGCCCGGCGCTGGGTGCGGCACCGCGAGCACGAGGACCTGGGGTCCGTCCCGACGGCCGGCCGCGCTCTCGCCAAGGAGGTCTTCGCGATCTCCCACCAGCCGGTTCCCTCCCGTCCCGGCGCCTGGATGGTCCCCCTTCCGCCGACGGTACGGCGTCGGCGACAGGCCCCTGCGGCACCGCCGTCGACGCCCGGCACCCCGGCGCCCGCCCGAACCGGGGCCCTGCGGGAACTGCCGCCCGGCCGCAGCACCGCTTTCTCCGCGCTGCCGATGCGGCACACCTCCCTCACCGCGCTCGCCCAGCAGACGCCGGCCGCGCCGCACGTCCCCGACCGGTGGGCGGCGGCGATGCGGGTCCTGGACGTCCTGCACGCGGTGCGCGCGGCTCGACGCCCGCTGAGCACGGGCGAGATCGCCGCCGCGGCCCGGCAGGACCGGGTACTGCTCGGCCCGCTCCTCGGCTGGCTGTGCCGACACCTGCTGCTCGCCCGGCTCGCCGACGGGTCCTTCACCGTCGGCCCCCTCTTCTCCCCCGCCCCGGCCGGCGACCGGGTGCTGCGCCACGACGCCCTCGAGCGGCTTCTGGGCGATCTGCGGGACACCGCCGGCGCCGCCGTCTACATCAGCCGCTACACCCACGGCGAGGTCGACGTCCAGCACTGCGCCGACGGACCGACGACCCCCGCCGTGGTCCCGTACGTCGACTTCAGGCTCGCCGCACACGCCAGCGCGGTCGGAAAGAGCCTCATGGCCCAACTCGGCTTCGCCGAACGGATGGACCACCTGGCCCGGCACCGACCGGTCCGGCTCACGCAGCGGACCATCACCAACCCTGCCACGTTGTTCCGCGTGCTCGACGGGCACGGGCCGCAGGCCAGCCAGTTCGACCTGCTGGAGTATTCGGACCGGGAGGTCTGCGCGGCGGTGCCGCTCACCCTGGACGCCCAACCCGCGTGCGTGGCCCTGTCGTTGCCCGCCCAGCACTTCCCCCGGTTGGTCCGGGCCGCCGACATCCTGTCCAACCGCTCGGGACTGCTCCTGCTCACCCTCCTCGCCGAACTCCCCGCCGATGCGGGCCCGGCGCCGACGGTGGACGGGACGCCCCCGGCCGCGGACCGGCCCGCCCCGGCGCCGTCCCCGGCGACCCGGGCCGGCCGCCCGGCCGCGTCCCTCGCCTCCGGCAGCCGCCCGGGCGGCCTGGTCGTCGCCTCCGGCATCCTCACCCCGGTGCCGGCAGCGGGGATCCCCGCGTTCCCGACGGGGCCGTGGTAGCCGTCCCTTGCCCGCCCACCCCGCCCGGTCCGGTCCGTGACCTGGGCGGGGAAGCGGCGGCGCCACGGCGTGGCCCCGTCATGGGGGCCGGTCGCGGTCCCGCACGGTGGCCGTTGCGGCGATTTTTCGCTCCGACGGCCCAGCGAGCCCGGTCCCGGATGGCGCAGCCCGTACCGCTGCCTCCTAGTGGTGTTCACGAACGCGCTCATCGGCGCGTCACGATCAAGGCACGGTGGACGCCGCACCAGGTGTCCACGGATGGAGCACCACTCATGACCCCCGACCCCTTCGACAGCAAACCGGCGGACGACGACACGGGGGCCCGGGACACCGCTCCAGGGCCCGACTCGCACCCCCACGCCCACTCCCACCCTTTCCGATCCCGCACCGCCCCTCCCGTCCCCGTCCCCGTCCCGGTCCTGGAGTCCATAGCGCCGGCCGCGCAGGCACCCGAGCAGTTCGGCTCGCCCCCCGGCCCCGCCATCGCGGAGCAGGCCGAGAAGGGCGAGCAGGACGAGAGGGGCGAGCACGGCGAGCAGCTCCAGCAGGACGAGCAGGCCCGGCAGGACGAGCAGGACGAGCAGGACGAGCAGGGCGAGCACGGCGACGAGGCGATCCGCACCCTGCTCTGGACGGCGGCGACCGAACGGCCGGTGACGGAGGTCGCGGCGCTGGTCGCCCGGCTCACGGAGTCGGGTGAGCTGTCCAGCCCCGCCGACGTGGCCCTGCGTGCCGCCGCCGTGTCCCGTCCGCTCGACGAGGTGCGGCAACTGGTGGTCCTGCTCAACGAGTCGGGGTACGACCTCCGTCAGGCGGAGACCACGCTGCGCGCGGCGGCCGTCGGCCGTCCGATCGAGGACGTCGTGGCGCTGGTGGGCATCATCGGTGCCGACGGCAGCAGTTGGCGGGGCGCGGGCGGCGGCGCCACGAACTCCGCGCCGTCCACGACCGAGACGGGAGGGCCCGCGCGGCCGCCCGCCTCCACGGCAGGGGCTTCGAAGAAGCGGCGCCGGGGGCCGGTGAAGTCGTCGAGGTCGCCGCTGGACCACGCGCTCGCCGCGGGTCCGGGCAGTCACGCTCCGTCACCCGCCGTGCGTTCGGTGCTGCGCTGGCCGGCGGCGGCGGCGCTGTTCGTGTGCGGCCTGATCCATCTGCCGACGGACGTGGAGGGCCTGCGCGCGGGCGGCAACACCGCCGTCCTGTCGATCGTGGTCACCGCCTTCTGCCTGCTGTGCGGCATGTGGCTGGCGGCACGGGACAGCGCGATCGTCTGGGCCGCGACGGCGGCGGGCACGATCGGGCTCATCGGCCTCCATGTCGTCGCCGGCGCCCGCACGGTCGACGTGCTGCACAGCAGCCTCGGCGCGCGGTTCGCCTGGGCGCAGGCGCTGGCCGTCCTGAGCTGCGCGGCGGTGGTCGCGCTGGCGGCTGCGGCACTGCTCCGTCACACGAGGCCCACGGGCGCCGCCGACGGCACCTGACCGCCCGCCGCCCCCTCCGGCGGCGCGGGGCGAGGGAGGGCACCGGGTCCCGCACCGTACGGGACCCGGTGCCCTCGATCGCACGCCCCCACCCCCGTACTCCGCGCGGCAGCGACGCCACTTCGCGGGGGTACGGGACCGGCCGGCGGCACAACCGATTCCGCATGACCGGTGCGCAGGGGCTTATTCCAGTGCATGCTGTGCATCATGAGGCGTCGAGTTCCTGTTTGGAGGCCGAACGAGTGCGCGGCGGCAACGGGCGACGGCGTCTGACCAGGCGCGTCTCCTCCACGAGGAGCGGCGCGGCGCACCGCTGGGCCGGGGCCCGCGGGCGGCGCGGCAAGGGCGTCGGCGGTGGGGATCCCCTCGACCGGCTGACGACGCGCGGCCGCCTCGCCTGGCTGAATTCCGCCGCCTCACGCATCGGCACCACGCTGGACCTGGAGCGCACCGCCCAGGAGCTCGCCCAGTTCACCGTGCCCGGTTTCGCCGACGGCGCCGCCGTGGACATCCTGGAGAGCGTCCTACGGGGCGACGAGGGTGCGCGGTGGACGGGCACGGGTCTTCCCACGATGCGGGCGACCGCGCTGTCCGCCGTCGAGGAGCTGGCCACCCTGGAGCCGACTCCGGTGGGCGAGACCTTCGTCCGCGACGAGGAGCATCACGAGACGCTGCTGCACCGCTACTGTCTGCGGCAGGGCAGGCCGGTGCTGGTGAGCCGGATGGGGGACGACGACTTCCTGAGGGTGGCGCCGACCGCGAGCGCCGCGACGAAGATGAGGGCCGCCGGCGTCCACAGCTATCTGGCGGTGCCGCTCATCGCCCGCGGGCTGCTGATCGGCACCGTCGACTTCGTCCGCGGTCCGGGCTCGCCGCCGTTCTCCCGTACGGATCAGGCGCTGGCGGAGCAGCTGGCCTCCCAGGCCGCCGTGTTCCTCGACAACGCCCGGTTGTACGGGCGGGAGCGCGAGCACGTCGTCTCGTTGCAGCGCACCCTGCTGCCGCGCGCGACCCCGGTCACGCCCGGACTGCGCGTGCACGCCGAGTACGCCCCCTCGGCGGCCCACCACGGGGCCGGCGGGGACTGGTACGACGTGATGGCCCTGCCCGGGGGCCGGACGGCCCTCATGGTGGGTGACGTGATGGGGCACGGGCTGCCGGCGGCCGCCACCATGGGCCGCCTCCGGGCGGTCGCCCGCACCCTGATGACGCTGGACATGGCTCCGGAACGCGTGCTGGCCCGCCTCGACCTCGCCACCCGCGACCTGGAGGACGAGCAGGTCGCCACCTTCCTGTGCGCCGTCCACGACCCCGCGGACTCGACCTGCACCATGGCCCTCGCCGGGCACCTGCCCCCGCTCCTCCTCGACGGGCGGGGCTCCGCCGAGTTCGTCGACGTTCCGATCGGCGCGCCGCTGGGGGCGGGGGTCATCCCGTACGACCCGGTGCGCCTGACGGTGCCGGACGGCGGCAGCCTGGTCATGTACACCGACGGCCTCATCAAGTCCCGGCAGGCGGACCTGAGCGAGCAGCTGGAGCTGCTGCGCTCGGTGGCGAGGGACCTGCCGCCGGACGCCCTCCACGGCGGCGGCCTGGTGGAGTACGCCCCCGCGGGCGAGGCCCGCTTCGACGAGGCCGTGCTGCTCACCGCGACGAGCGCGGAGGGCTTCCGGGACGACCTGTGCGTGTGGCCGCTGCCGCAGGACGGCCGCGCCGCGTCCGCGGCCCGGCACCTGGTCAGGGAACAGCTCGTCGCGTGGGACCTGGAGGAGCTGGCCGACGTGTGCGAGCTCGTCGTCTCCGAACTCGTCGGCAACGCCCTCCGCTACGGCAACGGGCCCGGCGCGCTGCGTCTGCTGCGTGGGGACCGCCTCCTCGTGGAGGTCTCGGACACCGGCCCCGACCTGCCTCAGATCCAGCACGCGGACCTCAGCGACGAGGGCGGCCGCGGACTCCAGCTCGTCAACATGCTCTGCCGGCGCTGGGGCTCCTGCCGCACCGCGACCGGCAAGGTGGTCTGGGCGGAACAGAACATGCCCTCCTGACCGTCCCGTGTGCCCCATGCGGCCGTCGTCGGGCCGGGAGCGGCGCGGGTCCCCCCGGTCGAGGGGACGGGACCGCTCGCCGGGTCCGGCTCAGTGCGTCCGCCGGGGCGTGTCGGACAGCCCTGCGCGGTGACGGCGGAGCGGAGCGCGGGCGCGGGCTTACCGAGGCGTGGGGGGCGTGGTCCGAGGGCGGAGGCACGGCAGCCCACCGAATGAATCGACTTCGATTCGTTTCGTGTTCTGGGTCACGCCGGATCGTTCTGGGTCACGACGGATCGCCGGTGCGACCCCGTCAAGATCCCTCCGTCCGACGGACCGCCCGACCGCCCGACCGCCCGACCGACTGACCGACCGACCGACCGACGGACCGACCGACCGACGGACCGACCGACCGACGGGCCGACCGACGGGCGGACGGATCGAGCGGACGATACGTTTCCGGTATGGAGACGGACGTCGACGCGTTCCTGCGTCGCCTGGCTCAAGAGCTCCGACCGCGGGCCCACCAGTCGGCCGACCTCCTGCTGCGCCGCATGCGCGGCGAGCTCGCCGGACTGCGGGAGCACGCGGATCTCGACGCCCTCACGGCGCAGGAGACGGCCGACCACGTGACCGCCTTCCTGGACATGATCGAACAGGGACTCCCCGCGACCGAGGTCACGCTCCCCCCGCGGGCCCCGGAGATAGCCCGCGAGTTCGCCCGGCGCGGAGTGCCCCTCAGTGAGCTCCTCCGGGCCTACCGGCTCGGCCACATCACCCTCCTGGAGGAGATCCAGGCCCAGGCCGCACGGCTCACCGACGACTGGCGGCTGATCAACCGCGCCACGATGCGCCTGGTGGTGACGGCGTTCGCGTACGTGGACCGAGGCTCGGAACAGGTCGTCGCCGCCTACGAGGAGGAGCGTGAACGCCGGCTGCAACGGCGGCTCGCGATGACCGACGAGGCGAGCCGGCGCATCGGGAGCACCCTCGACATCGCCCGTACCGCCCTGGAACTGGCCCAGGTCGGCACCAAGGACTTCGCCGACCTCGTCACCGTCGACCTCCTCGTCTCCGCGCTCCACGAGGACGGCGCACCGCACCTGCCCGCCGCCGAACCGTCACTGCGCCGCGTGGCCCAGCGAGCCGCCGACGACCGGCCCCTTCCCGCCCCAGCAGACCGGACGCACGCCTTCCCTGCGGACTCGGAGCCGGCTCGGGCCCTGAGCACGGGACAGCCCCTGCTGCACCAGGCAGCGAACTCCCCCGCCCCCGCACCGTGGGTTCCGGCCGCGGACCCCGACGGCCCCGACGACGCCACCGGTTCCCACTCGGTCCTGCTGGTCCCCCTCCAGGCCCGCGGGAACACCTTGGGCCTCGTCCAGTTCTTCCGCGACCGGACCGCGGCGCCGTTCGACGACGACGACCTCCTCCTGGCCCAGGAGATCGCTGCCAGGGCCGCGGTGTCGATCGACAACGCCCGCCAGTACACGCACGAGCGGCTGACCGCGCTCACCCTCCAGCGCAGCCTGCTGCCCCGGCACGCGGCGGACCAGTCGGCGGTGCTGACCGCCTCCCGCTACCTGCCCAGCGGCTCCCGCGCGGGCGTCGGCGGCGACTGGTACGACGTGATCCCGCTGTCCGGGGCCCGCGTCGCCCTCGTCGTGGGCGACGTCGTCGGCCGCGGCCTGCACGCGGCGGCCACCATGGGCCGTCTGCGCACGGCCGTCCGCGCCTTCGCCGACATCGACCTGATGCCCGACGAACTGCTCACCCACCTCGACGACGTGGTGATCCGGCTCCAGCGCGAGGAGGGACGGGACGACGGAGAGATCAGCGCCACCTGCCTCTACGCGGTCTACGACCCGGTCCCCCGCGTGTGCGCGCTCGCCAGCGCCGGACACGTGCTGCCGGCGGTGCGCACCGCCGCGGCATCGGGCGCCGGGGGCTCCGTCCCGCCCTCGGTCCGGTTCCCGGACGTGCCGATCGGCCCACCCCTCGGTCTGGGCGGGCTGCCGTTCGAGACGGCCCAGTTCGAGCTCCCCGAGGGCAGCCTCCTCGCCCTGTTCACCGACGGCCTGATCGAGAGCCGGACGCACGACGTGGACACGGCTCGCGCGGTGCTGAGCGACGTCCTCGCCCAGAGCCCGGAGGACCCCGAAACGGTCTGCGACCGGTTGTTGTCCAGGTTGCTGCCCGACCGGCCGGCGGACGACGTCGCCCTCCTGGTCGCCCGCACGCGGGCGCTCGACCCGGGGCACGTCGCCACAGTCGACCTGCCGTCCGACCCGGCGGCCGTCGCCGGGGCCCGCGCCTTCGCCTCCGAGCGGCTCGGCGCCTGGGGTCTCGACGAGCTGTCCTTCACCACGGAACTCGTGGTGAGCGAACTCGTGACGAACGCGATCCGCTACGGCAAGCCACCCGTCCACCTGCGGCTGATCCTCCAGGCCACGCTGACCTGCGAGGTATTCGACGCCAGCAGCACCGCACCGCACCTGCGCCGCGCCCTCACCTCCGACGAGGGCGGCCGGGGCCTGCTGCTGGTCGCCCAGCTGGCCGAGCGCTGGGGCACCCGGCACACCCGGGAGGGCAAGGTCATCTGGGCCGAGCAGGCCCTTCCCCCTGCCTGATCCACGGGCCCGGCCCCGTACGCGGCCGCTGCCGTAGGCTGGCCGGGCAGCTGGTTCGCCCCGTCCTCCAGGCGGGAGCGTCGCAAGAGGGAACCCGGTGGGAATCCGGGACTGCCCCGCAGCGGTGAGCGGGAACGACCGCCGTCATACGCACTGGCCCCGGACGGGGCTGGGAAGCGACGGCCAGTAGGTGTCCTCCGTCAGGAGTGGCGTGCCCGCGAGTCCGAAGACCTGCCCGCTGCCCGTACGACGGCGATCCCCGCCGTGCGGAACCGCCCTGCCGCGACTCGCGAAGGAGAGTTGACGTGGCCGATCCCACCGTCACCAGCCCAGCCCGTACGACGAAGACGCCGGACGACTCCCGGGTCGTCCTGGCCCACATCATGAGCGACCACGACACCAACCTGTACGGGACCATCCACGGCGGCGTGATGATGAAGCTCATCGACGACGCCGCCGCGGCCGCCGCCGGACGCCACGCGGACGGTCCGGCCGTCACCGTGTCGGTCGACCGGATGAGCTTCCTGGCTCCCGTGCGGGCCGGAGACCTGCTCAGCGTCGAGGCCGGGCTCGAAAGGGCCGGGCGGACCTCCATGACGGTCGGGGTCCGGGTCACCGCGGAGCGGTGGAACAACTCCGGACCGGCCACCGAGGTCGCGACCGCGTTCCTCACCTTCGTCGCGATCGACGCCGACGGCACCCCGCGCCCCGTTCCCGCGCTCGACGTCGTACGGCCCGGTCGGTCCTGACTCCACGGCGGGGGGGCACGAACGTGCGGTGACGGTGCGGGCGGCCCCCCAGGGACCGCTGCCCGTCGGGCGCGCCCCGGCGAGCGAGCCGGTGAGCACGTCTGCGAGCGAGCTCGGTGGCGGCAGCCTGGACGGGGATCCGGCCGGGCGCGGCGGGCGCACCGTGAAGGTGGGCCCGGCCGGTCGCGCCTCCGTGGGCACCGCCGGTACGCGCACGCCTCGGGGAGCCCGGCGCGACATCGGAGGTCCGTCGTCCGCCCCACGCGTGCCGGGATCAACGGCTCCGGCCGTCGTCAGTCCCGACCGGCAGGACGCAGTTCGCGTTCGAGGGCCGACAGGGCGAACGCGTGTGCGGAGGCCCGCTGCCAGCGGGGCCGTCCGAACATCACGTCCTCGGAGAGCCCGCTGAGCAGGGCGATGGCCCGAATGGTGAACTCGGAGAGGTCCACGTCGGCGAAGTGCCCCAGTTCCCGTCCCTCACGAAGGATGGCCTCCAGGCGCTCGTCCCAGCCGTCCAGCAGCTCCGTGAGGATCTGTCGGCCTGCCTCGTCGTGGCGCTGGGCCAGGACCTGCGTCCACAGCGCGTAGCGTTCGTCGCCCTGGTGCTGGGGCAGGTAGAAGCGGACGAACAGGTCCAGCTTCTCGACGGGGGACGCGGCCTCGTCGACGGCCTGCTGGAACCGGGACCAGAGGTCGGCTTGGCTCCAGGCGAGGACTTCGAGCAGGAGCCTGTCCTTCTTGCCGAAGTGGTAGAGGATGTGCCCGGTGCTCATGCCGGCCCGCGCGGCGATGTCCGACATCCGCAGGGCCGCCGTGCCCTTCTCGGCGATGACGCTGATGGCGGCCTGCATGGCCCGCCCCCGCGCCTCGTCCCCGCTGGGCTGACGTCTCCTGTCCGTCGGGACCCGCGCCGCAGGCCGCGAGGCGGCGCCGGTCCCGACGCCCGCCGACCCGGTCACGCCCTTCGACGGGGGGAGGCGGTCGGGCAGCGCGGGCCCGGTCTCTGACGTCGGCATGAGCTCACCTTCGGTTCCGGAAATCCAGGTCCCAGTCTAGATTCCGGAAACCTAGACTCTTACTCTAGACTGAAAATCTAGTTAGAACGATGGGGTGTGTGACGGCCCGCTGGTAGCGGCCGCCCCGACGGCCAGTGGCCCGCCTGCCCCACCCACCACCCAGGAGACACCCACATGACGCGCGGATTCGATGTCGTGGAGACCTGTATCGCCGACCTGCGCGCAGCGCTGGAGAAGGGCGAGACGACCGCGGTCGAGCTGCTCGACGCCTACCTCGCGCGGATCGACGCGTACGACCGGCCCGGTACGCCCACCGCTCTGAACGCGATGGTCGTGATGAACCCGCAGGCCCGCGCGGAGGCGGAGGCCTCCGACGCCCGTCGCGCCCGCGGCGAGACCCTCGGACCGCTGGACGGCATCCCGTACACCGCGAAGGACAGCTACCTCGCCCAGGGGCTCACGGCCGCGTCCGGCTCCCCGGCGTTCGAGCACCTCGTCGCCCAGCGCGACGCCTTCGCCATCGAGCGGCTGCGCGCGGGCGGCGCGGTCCTGATCGGCCTGACCAACATGCCGCCGATGGCGAACGGCGGCATGCAGCGCGGCGTGTACGGCCGCGCGGAGAGCCCGTACAGCGCCGACTGGCTCACCAGCGCCTACGGCTCCGGCTCCTCCAACGGCTCCGGCACGGCGACGGCGGCGTCCTTCGGCGCGTTCGGCCTCGGCGAGGAGACCTGGTCCTCGGGCCGCGCCCCCGCCTCGAACAACGCCCTGTGCGCCTACACCCCCAGCCGAGGCGTGATCTCGGTCCGCGGCAACTGGCCGCTCGTGCCGACCATGGACGTCGTGGTCCCGCACACCCGCACCATGGCCGACCTGTTCGAACTGCTCGACGTCATCGTCGCCGACGACCCGGACACGCGCGGGGACCTGTGGCGCGCACAGCCGTGGGTGACCCTGCCCGCACCGTCGCAGGTGCGCCCCGCCTCCTACCCGGCCCTCGCGCCCGCCGACGCCGTGGCGGCATCCGCGGCGCTCGCCGGCAAGCGCGTCGGCGTGCCCCGGATGTACATCAACGCCGACCCCGACGCCGGAACGAACCCCGAGGGAGGCATCGGCGGCCAGACCGGGCAGCGCATCGACACGCGCCCCTCGGTGATCGCCCTGTGGGAGGCCGCCCGCCGCGACCTGGAGGCCGCCGGAGCCGAGGTGGTCGAGGTCGACTTCCCCGTGGTCTCCCACTACGAGTCCGACCGCCCCGGAGCGCCCTCGCTGCTCACCCGCGGACTGGTCAGCCTCGAGTACCTCACCTTCGAGATCGAGGACCTGTCCGCCTGGGCCTGGGACGACTTCCTGCGCGCCAACGGCGATCCGGCTCTCTCCACCCTGGCCGACGTCGACGGTGACCGTATCTGGCCCAAGCAGGAGGGCGAACTGCCCGACCGGTACGCCGGCTTCGACGACACGATCGGCGACTACCCCCGCTTCGTGCGCGAGCGCCCGTACGCCTCCCTCACCGACATGCCGCACCTCGAGCAGGGGCTGCGCGGGCTGGAGGAGACGCGCCGCGTCGACCTGGAGCTGTGGATGGACGGACTGGGCCTGGACGCGGTGGTCTTCCCCGCGGTGGCCGACGTGGGCCCCGCGGACATGGACGTCAACGTGGAGTCGGCGGACCTCGGCTGGCGCAACGGCGTCTGGGTCGCCAACGGCAACCTGGTCCCCCGCCACCTCGGCATCCCGACGGTGACCGTGCCCATGGGCACCATGGCGGACACGGGCATGCCCGTCGGGCTGACCTTCGCGGGCCGCGCCTACGACGACAACGCCCTGCTGTCCCTCGCGGCGGCCTTCGAGAAGACCGGCAGTCGGCGCACGGTGCCGCCGCGCACGCCGCGCCTGTCGGCGGAGTGACCTGAGGGGAGTCCTCGTCGGCGCGCTCGACGAACCGCGCGTCGGGCACTCCGGCGACCTCGCGCCGGCCCTCCGGGTCTCGGCGCCGGAGCGGTGAGCGATGGGCCGCATCGTCGGCCGACCGCTCCAGATCGGGGTCGGCCGGCGCGAGCGTGCCGGCCCGGGTCGTCATCGAGGTCGCCGCACTCTCCACGCCCGAGCACCGGCGGACCGCCGTACTCCGGGCCGCTCGCGCGTCGCGCCCCCGCCCCCGACCCGGCACCTGACGGTCCGCACCACGCCCCTCGCACACCCGGAGGACGCGCACCGCGTGGACTCCTTCGCGATGTTCTGCGGCGGCGTCGGAGACGGGCATGAGGACGTCGCCTTCCGCGAGAAGCACGCCCCGCGCTTCTCGCGGAAGGCCCCCACGATGCCACCCTTCTCTGCAGACTGGCTCGACACGCCCACGTCCTGAAATCCGGCCTGACGCACCTCCGGACGAGGTCACCGCGGACGATTCCGAGGGACGGGGAAGCGCTTCGGGATTCGAGATCGATCGCGGCCGTGACGGCCGACGCAGTGAACGGAGAACACTCGTGATTGTCGGAGTCCTCAAGGAGACGCGGGCAGGTGAGCGTCGTGTGTCGGCCACACCGGCCACGATCGAACAGATCCGCAAACTGGGGTACGGGGTCGTCGTCGACCACGGCGCGGGCCTCGCGGCCGGCTTCGCCGACAGCGCCTACGAGGCCGCCGGGGCGACCCTCGGGGACGCGGCGGCCTCGGACGTGGTGCTCGGCGTGAACGCCCCGGACCCGTCCCAGCTGGACCGGGTGCGGCCGGAGGCGACGGTGATCGCCCTGTTCGCGCCGGCCTTCGACCCGGCCATGGTCGAGGAGCTGGGCCGCCGTCCCTTCACGGCGCTCTCCATGGACGCGGTGCCGCGGATCAGCCGGGCGCAGTCGCTGGACGTGCTGTCGTCCATGGCGAACATCGCCGGTTACCGTGCCGTGGTCGAGGCGGCGCACGAGTTCGGTCGGTTCTTCACCGGTCAGGTGACGGCGGCGGGGAAGGTCCCGCCGGCGAGGGTGCTCGTGGCGGGCGCGGGTGTCGCGGGGCTGGCGGCGATCGGCACGGCCGGTTCGCTCGGCGCGGTCGTGCGCGCGACTGACCCGCGTCCCGAGGTCGCCGACCAGGTCCGCTCGCTGGGCGGCGAGTACCTGTCGATCGAGTCCCCGGAGGTCGAGGTCTCGAAGACGGGCTACGCCAAGGAGATGGGCGACGCCTACAAGGCGCGCGAGGCCGAGCTCTACGCCGCGCAGTGCCGTGAGGTCGACATCGTCATCACCACCGCGCTGATCCCCGGGCGTCCCGCGCCGACACTGATCACCGCGGAGATGGTGGCGTCCATGAAGCCGGGGTCGGTGATCGTCGACATGGCGGCCGCCAACGGCGGCAACGTCGTCGGCACGGTGAAGGGCGAGAGGACCGTCACGGACAACGGTGTGACGATCATCGGGTACACCGACCTGGCGGGCCGGCTGCCGGCCCAGGCATCCCAGCTGTACGGCACCAACCTGGTGAACCTGCTGAAGCTGATGACGCCGGAGAAGGACGGGCGTCTGATCCTGGACTGGGACGATCCGGTGCAGCGCTCGATCACCGTCGTCCGCGCGGGCGAGTCGGCCTGGCCGCCCCCGCCGGTCCAGGTCTCGGCGACCCCGGCCCCCGTGCCCGCGGCGGCCCCGGCGGAGGCGCCGAAGCCGAAGAAGGTGCCGATGACGCCGAAGCAGAAGTTCGGCGGGGTGGCCCTGGGCGCCCTGGTGCTCTTCCTTGCCGCCGGGTTCGCGCCCGCGGCCCTGCTGCCGCACGTGACCGTCTTCGTGCTCGCCATCGTGATCGGCTATTACGTGATCGGTCACGTGCACCACGCCCTGCACACACCGCTGATGTCGGTCACCAACGCGATCTCCGGGATCATCGTCGTCGGCGCCCTGCTGCAGATCGGGCACACGAACACCGCCGTCACGGTGCTGTCGTTCGTGGCGATCCTGCTGGCCAGTATCAACGTCTTCGGCGGCTTCGCGGTGACGCGTCGCATGCTCGCCATGTTCAACAGGAGCTGACATGTCTGCGACCCTCGCCGCGCAGGCGGCCTACCTCGTTGCCGCGCTGCTGTTCATCCTCGCGCTGGCAGGACTCTCCCAGCACGAGTCGGCACGGCTCGGCAACGCCTTCGGCATGCTCGGCATGGGCGTCGCGCTCGTCGCGACGATCGTGCTAGCGATCGACGGCGACATCAGCGGCGCCGGCCTCGGCCTCATGCTGCTGGCGATGCTCATCGGCGCGCTGATCGGCCTGCGGCGGGCCCGCGGCGTCGAGATGACGGGCATGCCCGAACTGATCGCGCTGCTGCACTCCTTCGTCGGTCTGGCCGCCGTGCTGGTCAGCTGGAACGGCTTCCTGAACGTCGAGCACGACCCGAAAGGCCAGGAGGCCACCGCCCTGGACGCGCTCGGCACGCTGGGCATCCACCACGCCGAGGTGTTCATCGGCCTGTTCATCGGTGCCGTGACCTTCACCGGCTCCGTCGTCGCCTACCTCAAGCTCTCGGCCAAGACCGATTCCAAGCCGCTGGTGCTGCCGGGCAAGAACGCCCTGAACCTCGGCGCCCTGGGCCTGTTCGTCGCCCTGACGGTGTGGTTCGTGATCACCCCGGACCTGTGGCTGCTGATCACCGTGACGGTCCTGGCGCTGGCGCTGGGCTGGCACCTGGTCGCCTCGATCGGCGGCGGCGACATGCCCGTCGTGGTCTCGATGCTCAACAGCTACTCCGGCTGGGCCGCGGCGGCCTCCGGCTTCCTGCTCGGCAACGACCTGCTGATCATCACCGGTGCGCTCGTCGGCTCCTCGGGCGCCTACCTGTCGTACATCATGTGCAAGGCCATGAACCGCTCGTTCCTCTCCGTGATCGCCGGCGGCTTCGGCATCGAGGCGCCGTCCGGCTCGGACGTCGACTACGGCGAGCACACCGAGATCACCGCCCAGGGCGCCGCCGCACTGCTCGGCTCCGCCCGCTCGGTGGTCATCACGCCCGGCTACGGCATGGCCGTGGCGCAGGCTCAGTACCCCGTCGCGGAGCTCACCTCGAAGCTGCGCGCCAAGGGCGTCGACGTACGGTTCGGCATCCACCCGGTCGCCGGCCGCCTTCCCGGACACATGAACGTGCTGCTGGCCGAGGCCAAGGTGCCGTACGACATCGTCCTCGAGATGGACGAGATCAACGACGACTTCGCCGGCACCGACGTCGTCCTCGTGATCGGCGCCAACGACACGGTCAACCCGGCCGGGGCGGAGGATCCCAGCAGCCCGATCGCCGGCATGCCGGTCCTCACCGTCTGGGAGGCGGAGAAGGTCATCGTGTTCAAGCGTTCGATGGCCTCCGGGTACGCGGGCGTGCAGAACCCGCTGTTCTTCCGGGAGAACACCTCCATGCTCTTCGGCGACGCGAAGGCCCGCGTCGAGGACATCGTCGGCGCTCTCTGACGCACCACGCCGGTGGAGAGCGACGGCGTGACATCGGGCCGACCGCTCTCCCCGTGGAGGGCGGTCCGCGCCACACCTTCCCCCAGTGGGTGACCGCGGAACCGGTGGCCCGCTGGTCCGCTGGTCCACGGCGGTCGCTTCCCGAGCGACGCCGCCGGCACACCGGTCGGCGACGGGGACGCCAACCCGTCGCACTGGACGGCCGCCACCCACAGCGGGGGTCGCCCTCCCCGGGCAGCTACTCCGACGTCTTGGCGCTCTGCCTGGACGTGCGGCACGGTCACAAGCGGTATCCATCCGAGCACTTGCCCCGGGCGGCCCCTCCTGCTCCAGGAGAGGCCGCCCGTCGGCACGCCCGGTCCCCGGGCCTCCGGCCGGTCGCCGGGACGTGGCGTCCGGGCGGGCGCCGTGCCGTCCGCATGCCGCCGCACCGCACCGGCGGCTCCACCTGGGCACCTCCATGTCCGGATCTGACAGAACATGGTCATTGCGGCCCTCGGGGCGGGGCGGAATGATCGGCACATGCCCCTACCGCACAGAGTCGTCCTCGTGGCCTTCCCCGGCGTCGAACTGCTCAACGTCACCGGTCCGGCCGAGGTGTTCTCCGTCGCCACACGGGTCGCCGGCACCGGCCGCCCCGGCTACACCGTCCGCATCGCGACGGCCCGGGGCGAGCCGGTGACGACCTCCAGCGGGATCCGGCTGATGGCCGACCTGACCCTGGAGGAGGTGAACGGCGACGTGGACACCCTGCTCGTATCGGGAGCCGTCCGTGTGCACGACCATGGGGTGGAGCCGATGGTGGACCCCGGAATCACCGACTGGCTGCGCGAAACGGCCCCCGGTGTCCACCGGTTGGGTTCCATCTGCTCGGGCGCGCATCTGCTGGCGGCCGCGGGGCTGCTGGACGGTCGTTCCGCCACGACCCACTGGCGGACGGCGGCGCGCCTGGCCGCCGACCACCCGCTCGTCACCGTCGACCCGGATCCGATCTTCATCCGCGAGGGGCGCCTGTGGACGTGCGCCGGCATCGCCTCGGGGATGGACATGGCACTGGCCATGGTCACCGAGGACCACGGCCCCGAACGCGCCCTGGCCACCGCCCGGACGATGGTCATGTACGTCAAACGTGCCGGCGGCCAGAGCCAGTTCAGCGCCCCGCTCGCGCCTCCCGCGGCGCCCGGCGACCGGCTGGACGACCTGCGCGTGTGGATCGGTGAGCACCTCACCGAGGACCTGTCCGCGGATGCCCTGGCCGCACGGCTGCACCTGAGCGTGCGCCACTTCTCCCGGCTGTTCCGCGAGCGTACGGGCACCACTCCGGCCGCCTACGTCGAGTCCGTCCGGCTGGAGGCGGCCCGCAGACTGCTCCAGGACAGCAGCCACGGCCTGCCCGAGATCGCCGCCCTGAGCGGCCTCGGTTCCGTGGAGAGCCTGCATCGTTCCTTCCGGCGCCGTCTCGGGACCACCCCCGCCCAGTACCGGCGCCGCTTCCGCTGATTTCGCCATGCTCCCCGACCGTTCGCGGACCACCGCGCGACGGCAGACAGTCATGCCCAAGGAGAGAACAGTGTCCCGAACCAAGGTGGTTCCCCTCCCGGTCATGGGCCGGCACAACATCAACGCGTATCTGCTGCTGGGGCGCAGACCCGTCATCGTCGACGCGGGAACGCCCGGCAGCGGTCGGAGAATCTACGAACAGGTCGCCGCCCATGGGGTGGACCCCACCGACGTGTCGCTGATCGTCATCACCCACGGCCACATCGACCACTTCGGCTCCGCCGCGGAGCTGCACCGTCTGACCGGAGCCCCCGTGGCGGGGCACGTCGCCGACCTCGACCCCTATCGCACCGGCCGGGCCCGCGAACCCTATCTGCCCACCGGGCTGATGGGCCGCCTCATGGCCCGGAACAAGAAGCTGCACATGCAGGTCGAACCGTTCGAACCCGGTGTCCTCGTCGCCGGTGAGACCGACCTGGAGGACTTCGGGATCGCGGCCCGCATCATGCCCACCCCGGGGCACACCGCCGGGTCGGTCTCCGTCCTCACCGACCAGGGAGACCTCGTCGCCGGTGACCTGATCGCCAACTCCTTCTTCGGTCTCGTGCGGGGCCGCCCCGCCAACCCGCCCTTCCACGACGACCCGCTGCGCAACCTCGCCAGCCTGCGCGAGATGCTCGCCCTGAACCCCACCGCACTCCACGTCGGTCACGGCACGCCACTGGAACCCGACCGGGTCCGACGCTGGGCCGACCGGGAGCTCCAGCGGCTGTCCCGGCTCGGGACGTCTCGCGCACGGAGGGGGTCCGACTGACCGATCCGCGGTCCAGCCCGCGGTGCTGCGGCAGGCCCGAACGTCACCCGGCGCGCATCGATTCGGCAGAGAAGCCCCAGGTCAGCGCACCCTCCCCCGGGCCTTCAGCGGGGTCGGGGGCACCTCCGGGGCGGCCAGGCGGCCGCCCTCGTAGCCCTTGACCTCGCCGAAGCGGGAGCCGGTCATCCAGTCCTCGCGGGCCTGGCGGATCTCCTCGTCCGTGCGGCCGACGAAGTTCCACCACCACTTGATCCGCTGACGTTTCCGCAGGTCAGAAGTGGTCTAGCCCGTCAAAGTCAGCAAAAGTCAGCATCAGAGCGCCTCTGGACGGCCGATTCACCCCGCAGCTCCGCCGCTGCTTCCGTACAGAGGCAGGAAGCATCGACGCACTCGCGTCGGCCGCCGGCCGGAGTCCATCGCGTCTCCGGCTCGAACAAGGAATCCGCGCCGCCAGTGTGGCGACGCGGATCCTGCACCCGAAGTCCGGGGCGCCCCCGCCCTCACGCTGGAAGGGGGTTCCGCAGCTGGACCGACAGGCGGGCGGGCTGCGTGGCGTCGTGAGTGCTCGCGGGTGGAAGCGCTCCTGCCGTCACGCTGTGCGGTGGTGCCACTGTGCCGGAGCGGTGACCCCTTTCGTTCGTTTCCTGCGCTGATTTCGGTCGGGCCATTCCGTCGCAGGCGACGAGGTGCCTCGAAGGCTCCCCCGGAGCGGTACGCGCCCGGGGAGCCTTCGAGGTTCGGCTGTCCTGTACTGAGGACTAGAACGCGATCCACTCGGTGGAGGTGGTGACCTCCTTCAGGACGTCCGGGAGCGGCTCGATGCCGAGCCCCGGGCCCGTCGGGACGTCGAGGTGGCCGTCCGCGAGAACGAACGGCTTCGTGATGTCTGTGGCGAAGTAGCGGTGCGAGCCCGAGGTGTCGCCCGGCAGGGTGAAGCCGGGGAGGGCCGCCAGGGCGACGTTGGCCGCACGGCCGATGCCGGTCTCCAGCATGCCGCCGCACCAGACGGGGACGCCGTGGGCACGGGCGATGTCGTGGATGCGGCGGGCCTCGAGGTAGCCGCCGACACGGGCCGGCTTGACGTTGATCACCGAGCACGCGCCGAGGGTGATGGCCGCGGCGGCGTCGGCGGCGGACTCGATGGACTCGTCCAGGCAGATCGGGGTGCGCAGCAGCTTGGCGAGCTGGGCGTGCTGGACCATGTCGTCGTTGGCGAGGGGCTGTTCGATCAGCAGGAGGCCGAAGTCGTCGAGCTTCGCGAGCTGCTGGGCGTCGACCAGGGTGTACGCGGCGTTGGCGTCGACCTGGAGGAGGAGGTCGTCGCCGAAGCGCTCGCGGACGGCGCGGACGGGGGCGACGTCCCAGCCGGGCTCGATCTTCAGCTTGATACGGACGTAGCCCTCCGACACGTAGCCGTCGACCGCGTCCAGGAGCTCGGGTATCGAGTCCATGATGCCGACGGAGACGCCGCAGGGGACGCGGTCGCGGGCAGCGCCCAGATGGGCCGCGAAGGACTCGCCCGACAGTTGGAGTTGGGCGTCGAGGACTGCTGTCTCCAGGACCGACTTGGCCATGTGGTGGCCGGTGAAGGGTTCCAGCGCGCGGCCGACGGTCGCCGCGTCCACACCCTCCTTCGGCAGGGCCGGGACGAGGCAGCGACGCAGGACGTCCTGGGCCCCGTCGACGTACTCGGAGCAGTAGCGGGGCTCGGACATGGCCGCGCACTCGGCCCAGCCTTCGACTCCGTCGGAGGTGACGACACGGACGAGCAGGACGTCACGGCTGGTCTCGACGCCGAAGGAGGTGCGGAACGGGGCGACGAGCGGCATCGCGATGCGGCGCAGTTCGACGCCGGAGATCGTGGTCTTCATGTGCGGGTGGCTCCTGGTGCGTTGGTCAGGGGGTGGTGCGGTGGATGACGTAGCTGCGTCGGTCGTGGAAGCCCGCGACGCGCGCTCCCTCGGCGAGGAGGCCGCCAAGGGTGTGCCGTACGGCCAGCCGCCAGTCGCGGGCGACGCCCGGGTCGGTGCGGCGCAGGGACTCGATGTCGTCGGGGAGGTCGATGAGGACGGTGTGGGCGTCGGTCGGGCCGATCACGGGGCGGCCGTCGTCGTTGCGGACGCCATGGGCGACATCGGCGGGCAGGTCGAAGGTGTACGGCCCTGCGGGCGCGGTCAGGTCCCAGGCGGTCAGGACGCGGTCGGACTCGTCGCCGCCATTGATGGCGTCGTCCATGGCGCCGTAGAAGGACCGCAGGTACTCCTCGGGGCGGGCGCCGAGCTTGACGAGGTTGAAGTAGGCGTTGCGGCGGATCAGCGGATCGTAGGTCCACGTGATGCGCTTCAGTCCGCGGGCGAGGGCCCATCGGCGCTGGTGCAGTTTGAGGGCGAGGCCGATGCCGCGTCCCTGGGAGGCGCCGGTGATGTGGGAGTGCAGGGTGGTGCCGACGGGGTCGCCGTAGAAGGCGACGGACGCGCCGACCAGGCGGCCCTGCTCGTAGGCGCCGGCCACGTAGTTGCCCGCGTGGGCCAGGGCTCGCATCACCTCGGCGGAGACGGGCGGGCTGTCGGCGGCCGTGCCCCATATGCCGGCGTAGAGGCGGCTGACGGTGTCGAGGTCCTCCATGGTGTGGAGTTCCCGGACGTCGAGTGCGGTCACTGCATCGCTCCGACGAGGTGGGACAGGAGCCGGGCGCGGGCCGGCATGGTGGCGGTGACGACGTGTTCCTGGTCGGCGTGGGCGCCGTCGCCGACGGCGCCGAGGCCGTCGAGGGTGGGGCAGCCGACTCCGGCGGTGTAGTTGCCGTCGGAGGCGCCGCCGACGGATGCCTGCCGCAGGGGGTCGAGGCCGAGCCGCGCGGCGATGTCGTCGGCCAGGGCGAAGAGCCCGCGTGAGGCGTCGGGGTCCAGGGGCGGCCGGTTGAGGCCGCCGGCGATGTTCAGGCGCGCCTCGGGGTGTTGCGGTCCCAGGGTCCTGATCAGCTGGTCGACCGCGTCCTGGGCGGCCGCGCTGGGGACGCGTACGTCCACGCTGAGGTCAGCGCGGGCGGGAACGGTGTTGTTCGCGGTGCCCGCCGAGGCAAGCGTGGGGGTGACCGTCGTCCCCGGCCCGGTCTCGGCGGTCACCGTGTCGGCGATCCGGCTCAGGGCGAGGATCTGGTGGGCGAGTTCGGTCGCCGCGTTGATGCCCTTCTCGGGTTCGAGCCCGGAGTGGGCGGCGCGGCCGTGGACCGTGATGTCGTAGAGGGAGACGCCTTTGCGGCCGGTCTTGAGTGCGCCTCCGGGTGCGGAGGGCTCCAGGACGAAGGTGGCCGTGCACTGACGTGCCAGGTCCTCGATGAGCGGGCGGGAGGTGTCCGAGCCGACCTCCTCGTCGCCCGTGACCAGGACGCACACCCCGTCGAGGGAGGGCAGGGCGGCCAGTGCGTGGAACATCTGGACCAGGCCGGCCTTCATGTCGAAGACGCCGGGACCGCGGGCGATGCCCTGCTCCACCGACCAGGGGTGGGTGGTGAGGGAGCCGATCGGCCAGACGGTGTCGTGGTGGCCCAGGAGCAGGACGCGCGGGGTTCCGAAGGTCCACTGGACGTGCGTGACGCCGTCGATCACGAGCGTCTGCGGGCGGGCGCCGAGCAGCCGGGCACCCTGCTCGGCGACCACCCGCGCGCTGCGGGCCACAGCGGCGTGGTCGGCGGAGTACGACTCGCAGGTGACGAGCTCTTCGAGGTCGGCGAGCATGGCGTCGAGCTCGGGTACGGGGGCGGACGCGTGGTCCGCTCGCAGGGGGTGGGGTTCTTGGTCAACCGGCACGGTGGTTCCTCCAGGTGGGGATGACCACCACGCTAGGCAGGCCGGACACGGCCCGGTTGGTGGCGCGGTGACAACCTGGGCGCCCGATTCGTACCGGGGACCCAATGGCCGTGGAACGGCCGGTGCCCGGCGGGTCGTACGACCCGCCGGGCACCGCGGCAGCGTCGGCCGTCAGCCCATGTGCTTGGTCATGAGTTGCCGCATGTTCCCGCCGAGGATCTTCAGGATGTCCGTTTCCGGCAGTCCTCGGCGGACGAGCGCCTCGGTCACCAGGGGCATTCCGGCGGGGCCTTCGAGGCCGGGGAAGTCGAACATCGGGTCCTCGTCGTCGAGGTTCTCGCAACAGGGCGGGGTGACGTCCGTCATGACCTCGCGTACGAAGTCCGAGCCGAGGCCGACGTGGTCGATCCCCGCGACGGAGACGATGTGCTCGATGTGGTCGACGATCCGATCGGTGCTCACCTTGGCCTGGTCGTCGGTGAGGAAGTCCGGTACGAAGTTCACGCCCACCACACCGCCCGTGGCTGCCACGCCGCGGATCTGTTCGTCGGTGAGGTTGCGGTGGTGGTCGCGCAGGGCGCGGGCGCAGGAGTGAGTGGCGATGAGCGGCCGTGTGGCAAGCTCCAGGACGTGGGCGACGCCGCTCGCTCCCAGGTGGGAGATGTCGAAGAGCATGCCGAGGCGTTCCATCTCGCGCAGCGCCTCGACGCCGGGCACGGTGAGCCGGCTGCCGGTGGCGTCCTCGCGGCTGCCGTCGGCGAGCGGGGTGCGTCCCCAGTGGGCGATCGAGGCGATCCGAACGCCGAGCCGGAAGAGGGTGGGGAAGAGTTCGACGGAGGCGTCGATGCCGGGGGCGCTCTCCAGAGCGAGGACCAGGGCGATCTTGCCCTCGGCGAGGGCGGCGTCGATGTCGTCGCCGTTCAGGCACAGCGCGACCTGGTCGGCGTTGGCCTCGGCGAGGACGTGGGCGCACTCGATCATGCGGAGGGTCTGCCGGAGCGCGCCCTCGGGGCGGTACTGGTCGTCGATGAAGACGGGCAGGACCTGGATGTCGATGCCGCCCTCGCGCAGCTGGGGCAGCCATCGTTCGCGGAAGAAGGCACCCCAGCGCTTCGGGGGGCGGGCTGCGACGGCCATGAGGAGGTCGTTGTGCGCGTCGGCGACGACGGCGCGGTGCTGGAGGTCGTGGGACACGACGGTCCTTTCGGGCAGGGGGAAGACGTCCGGCGGCCCGTACGGGGTATCGGGCCGCCGGACGCGAGCGGGAGGCTCAGGTGCGGGCGAGTCGCGGGACCGCGTCGAGCAGGGTGCGGGTGTACTCGTGCCGGGGCGCCCCGATCACCTCTTCGACAGGGCCTGACTCCACGAGCCGGCCATGGTGCATGACGGCGACGGCATCGCAGACGTACCGCACGACGGCGAGGTTGTGCGAGATGAAGAGCATGGTCAGGCCGAGTTCGCCGCGCAGTTCGCGCAGCAGGTTGAGGACGGCTCCCTGGACGGAGACGTCCAGGGCGGAGGTGATCTCGTCGGCGATGAGCAGCTCGGGCCCGGCCGCGAGGGCGCGGGCGATGGCGACGCGCTGGCGCTGGCCGCCGGAGAGCTCACGGGGGTACTTGCCCGCGTACGTGGCCGGCAGGGAGACCAGTTCGAGGAGCCGCCCGACCTCCGCCGCCCGCTGGGCGCGCGGGACGCGGGTGCCTTCGGCGATGGCGTCGCCGATGCTCATGCGCGGGTTCAGCGAGGAGTACGGGTCCTGGAAGACCATCTGGACGCGTCCGGGCGCGACGCCGGTGACCGTGCCCCGGTAAGGCGTCAGGCCGGCCACGGCGCGGGCGAGGGTGGACTTCCCGGAGCCCGACTCCCCGACGAGACCGGTCACGGAGCCCTCGGGGACCGCCAGGCTGACGCCGTCGACAGCGGTGAAGGAGCCGTATCGGACGGTGAGTCGGTCGATGTTCACTGGACCTCCCAGCAGGCCACGGAGTGGTCTTCCGTACGGGCGAGCAGCTTGGGCCGGATCGCGCAGCGTGCGGTGACGAAGGCGCACCGGTCGGCGAAGGCACAGCCGTCGCCGACGTCGCCGGGCGCGGGCTGGCGGCCGGGGATGGTGCTGAGGGGACCCGACCGGTCGGTGTCCATGTCCGGCAGGGAGCCGACCAGTGCGCGGGTGTAGGGGTGCCGGGCGTAGTGGAGGCCGTCGGCGGGAAGCTCCTCGACGATGCGGCCCGCGTACATGACGGCGATCCGGTCGCACAGTTCGCTGACGACGGCGATGTCGTGGGAGATGAACAGGGCGCCCGCGCGTGTCTCGTCGACCACCTCGCGCAGCACTCGCAGCACCTCGCGCTGGACGGTGACGTCGAGCGCAGTGGTGGGCTCGTCCGCGATGATCAGGCGGGGCGTGTTCATCAGGCCCATGGCGATGACGGCGCGCTGGCGCATGCCGCCGGAGAGCTCGTGCGGGTACTGCCGGGCGACCTCGGCCGGCTGCTTGATGCGGACCGTGCCGAGGCGTTCGACGGCGCGGGCCCGTGCCTCGGTGCGCGTGACGCCGTCGTGCAGGGTGGCCACTTCGGCGAGTTGGCCGCCGACCCGCAGGGCCGGGTTGAGCGACGAGGTGGGGTCCTGGAAGACCATCGCCAGGGACGAGCCGAGCAGCTTGCGGCGCTCCGCGTCCGTGAGGCCGTCCAGATCCACCCCGGCCAGTCGCGTGCGGGCGCTGCCCGCGAGTCCGGGGTAGGGCACGATCTGCCCGATGGCGGCGGCGGTCATGCTCTTGCCGCTGCCCGATTCGCCCACCAGGCCGACGATCTCCCCCTCGCGGACGGTCAGCGACACCTGGCGTACGGGAGTGATGCGCCCGGGGAAGGCGACGTTGAGGTCCCGCACCTCCAGGACGGCGTCCGGTACGGGTTCGTCCCGGGTGGGGGTCACCACGGGGGCGACGGGCTTGCCGACGGGTTCGCTCGTGTGGGCGGCGGCCTTGGCGAAGGTGTCGCCGAGCAGCATGAAGCCGAGACCGGCGAGGGTGACGGCCAGCGCGGGCGCGACGACCACGGACGGGGTGACGTAGACGTGCCCGAAGGCTTCGTTGAGCAGGCGGCCCCAGTCGTACGAGGGTGCCTGGACGCCCATGCCGAGGAAGGACATCGCGGACAGGCCGAGGAGGGCGCCGCCCATCGCCTGGGCGGTGTTGAGGATGAGCGGTTCGGCGATGTTGGGGAGGATGTGCCGGGTGAGGATGCGGCGACGGGGCACGCGCAGCATGCGGGCGGCCGCGATGTAGTCCGATCCCGCGACAGTCGCCGTCATGGTGTGGGTGAGCCGGGCGAAGGTCGGTGCGAGGGCCACGCCGATGCCGAGGACGGCGCCCTGCGCGCCGAGCCCGGCGACGACGGCGGTGAACATGGCGAGCAGCAGGGTGGGGAAGGCGACCAGGAGGTCGACCGCGGCGATCACCGCGCGGCCGGCCGGTCGCGGCAGGACCTGCGGAAGGGTGCCGAGCAGGACGCCGGAGACGGTGCCGATCAGCGTGGCCAGGAAGGCCAGGCCCAGGGTCAGCCGGGTGGCGACGAGGGTCCGGGCCAGCAGGTCCCGGCCGAGGGCGTCGGTGCCCAGCCAGTGCGCGGCGGAGGCTCCCTGGCTGATCTCCTTGGGGTTGATCTGGTCGGCGGCGTCCTGCCAGATCAGCGGTCCGACGACGGCGAGGAGGACCATGAGGGCGACGAGTACGGCGCCCAGCAGACCGACGGGGTTTCTCAGCAGGTGACGCATCAGCCCTCCCTGCGGGTGGAGGCGGACGGGGTGGACAGAGTCGACTTGGGATCGAGGACCCCGAGCAGGATGTCGACGAGGAAGTTGACGACGAGGACGAGCGCGCCGTAGACGAGGATCATGGCCTGCGCCACGGGGTAGTCCTTCTGCGTGATGGCCTCGACGGTGCGCAGGCCGAGACCGGGCCAGGCGAAGACGTTCTCGACCAGGACGCTGCCGGTGATCAGACCGCTGAGCAGCAGGCCGCCCATGGTCAGGGTCGCGGTGAGGGTGTTCGGCAGCAGGTGGACCGCGTACAGCCGCCAGGCGGGCAGGCGCTTGGCGTGGGCCAGGCGCATGTAGTCGGTGTCCAGTTCGCGCAGGGTCTCCACCCGGGCCAGGCGGGCGATCATCGCCGCCGGTGCGATGGCGAGTGCGGTCACGGGCAGCACGAAGGAGGCGGGTCCCGTCAGACCGCCCGGCGGGAACAGGCCGAGGCCCAGAGCGAGGACGAGCAGCAGGGCCAGACCGTAGAGGTACTCGGGGATGGCGACGGCGGCGCCGGTGAGCGTGGTGAAGGCGGTCTCGGTGCCTCGCCGGCGTCCGTTGTGGGTGCGGACGGCGGCCCACAGGCCCAGTGGTACGGCCACGGCGAGTGCGACGAGGGTGGCGAGGACCGCGAGGGCCAGGGTGTTGGGCAGGCCCTGGCCGATGAGGTCGGTCACCGGCTGGGACGAGAAGAACGAGGTGCCGAGATCTCCGGAGAACAGCTGCTTGACGTAGTGCGTGAACTGACTCAACAACGGCTGGTCGAGGCCGAGTTCGCTCCTGCGCTGGTCGACCAGCTCCTTCGGCGCGGTGGGGCCGAGCATCTGGCGCAGCGGGTCGCCGGGGATCAGGTGGATCATCGCGAACGACGCGACGACGAGCACGGCGAGGGACCCGGCCAGGCGCAGCAGCTGTCGCGCGAGGAAGAGCGGGGTCAGGCGTCGGACGCGGCGGCGTGGTGGGGCAGCCGGGGCCGTCTCGTGCGGGGTGAGGGCATCGGTCGTGGTGGTCACTTCCGTCCTCCCGTCATACGGATCGATGTCGCGTCGAAGAGGCCCGACGTGATGCGGAAGGTGGCGTTGTGGGCGGCGACGGTGACGGTCTTGTCGACGACGGGGACGATGTCGCCGCTCTCGATCAGGGCGTGCTCCGACCGGTCCCACAGGGTGCAGCCGGCGGTGCCGGGCAGCTTGCTCGCCTGGGCGGTGAGCTTCTCGTACTCCGTGTTGGTGAGGTGGGCGAAGTTGCCGCCGTCGGGGGTGAAGGGGCCGGACAGGGTGCCGAACAGCTGGGTGGGCAGCGTGACGCCGAGGGGCGCCCAGTCCACGTCCCAGTCCTGGGTGACCGCTTCGATCTCGCCGTAGGCCGCGTCGGACACGGCCCGCAGTCGGACGTCGACGCCGATCTTCTTCCATTGTTCAGCCAGGTACTCGGCCGCGGCGGCCATCGTCTCGCCTGACGACGTGCCGTAGATCATGCGGATCGTGAGCCGCTTTCCTTCCTTCGCCCAGATGCCGTCGGAGCCGCGGCGCCAGCCGGCGGCGTACAGCGCCGACTTGGCCTCGATCGGGTCGAAGACGGGCAGGTGGCCGGTGACGGTGTCGCCGGGGCAGGGCTTGGGGTCCATGACCAGGCCGGTGGGGGTGCGGCCGGTGCCGCCGGTGGCGATCGCCCCGAGGGAGTCCATGTCGACGGCCTGGAGCAGGGCCTTGCGGACGGCAGGGTCGCTGCCGGGGTGGCCCTTGCCCTGGTGGAAGAGGAACTCCTGGGTGCCGTTGGCCTGGACGGTGGTGGTCACGCCAGGGATGTTGGTGACGCGGGCGCGGTCGGGGCCGGCGAGCTGCGCGCCGTTCAGTTCGTGGGACTGCAGCAGGTTGGCGGTCGTCGACTCGCTGCCGACGACCTTGAGCACGACCGAGCCGGGCATGGCCGGGTCGGCGGTGGTCGCCCCGTCCGGTCCCCAGGCGTAGCCGTCGCGCTTGGCGAAGGTGTAGCTCTGGTTCGGCTCGGCGGAGGTGAGCCGGAAGGGGCCCGATCCGGACGTGCCGCTCGCCAGCAGGGCGCGGTCCTTCAGGCCCGCTCCGCAGACGATGAAGAGGTAGCGGGTGCTCTGCAGGATGAAAGCGAAGGGTTCGGGCGTCGACAGGGTCACGGTGCGGGCGGTGTCGTCCGCCTTCGCGGTGAGTCCTTCGGGGACCACGACGCCGTACGCGGGCGACTTGGTGGCGGGGTCGGTGATGTGGTTGACGTTGGCGGCGACGGTGCTCGCGGTCACCGGGCTTCCGTCGGCGCAGGTGACGCCCCGGCGCAGGGTGAAGGTGACGGAGGCGGGCCTGACGTCCCACTTCTCGGCGAGTCCGGAGACGATGCGGCCGTCGGAACCGGCGTGCACCAGGGTGTCGTAGGCCAGCGACAGCGCGGTGTACGTGGTCGTGTTCTGGATCTGGGCCGGGTCGAGCAGTCCCGGGTCGCTCTTGATCGCGTAGCTGAAGGCGTCACCGCCGGACGATCCGGCCTGAGCGACGCCGCCGCAGCCGGCCGCAAGCAGTGACACCGCGAGACAGGCGGACATCGCCTTGGCTCTTTTCATCGGGGGCTTCATAGGGGGACTCCTTGGAGCGGGAGAGTTGCCCCACAGTCGCGGCTCGTGGCCGGAAATGATTCAGTCGGGGCGACGAAAGCCGCGGGGCTCGTTGGGTGGGGGATCCCAAGCCCGGCGACGGTCTCGGAGACACGTCGGCCCCGGACCGCGGGCGATGCGGTCCGGGGCGTGGCGTGTCCGTACGGAGGGGCGGTGTGCACGGTGCGGCTCGGCTGGGCGTGGCTCGTTCAGGTTCCGGCGCGGAGATGGTCGACGGCGGCCCGTGCGGCCCGGCCGATCGCGCGGTCGGCGAGGGGTTGCCGCGTGGCCGCGGTCGACGTACGGAGGAAGACGCCCACGGCGTACCGCTTGCCGTCCGGGTACTCGACCACGCCGGCCTCGTTGCGTACGGCGAAGTCGGTGCCCGTCTTCCCGGCGAGCCGCACGCCCGGTTCGGGGAAGCCTGAGACCAGGCGGTGCTGCCAGACCTGCTGGCCCATGATGTCCCGGACCTCGGCGCAGGCGCTCGCCGGCCCGGCCTCGTCGCGCCAGATCGCAGCGAGCAGCGCGGTCACCTCGCGTGGGGTGCTCGACGGACTCGTGCCGGGAGCGCAGGCGCGGAGGGCGAGGAGCCGTTCGTCGGGGATGCCGGCGAGCTGGTCGTCGAGGGAGCGGTCCGGATCGAGCCCGAGTTCCCGGCGGATGTCGTCGTCCAGGGCGGCGCAGGAGGAGAACCCGAAGTCGGGGAAGCCCAGGTCGTCCAGTGTCGCGCGGACGCGGTCGGGTCCGACGACGTCCAGGAGCAGGTCGGTGGCGGCGTTGTCGCTGATCGTCATCATCATGAAGGCGAGGTCGCGGGCGCTCATCTCGACGTCGTGGGCACAGCCGTCGGTGCCGCTGCCGCCCGCCCGGTAGGCGGATGTGACGGTGTGGCGCCTGGCCGGGTCGAGCTCCCCTGCCGCCACCTGCCGGGCGTACTCCAGAGCAATGGGGATCTTGAAGACGGAGGCGAGCACGACCTGGGTGTCGGCGCCGTGGCCGAACTCCGCTCCCGTGTCGAGGTCGCGGACGTGGACGAAGCCTTCGGCCCGCGCCTGCGCGAAGACGTACGAGAGAGCGGTGCGGGTCTGATCGGCCCCGGCCGACTGCGCGGCGGCTGTGATCATGCTGTCTCCTGGGAGGTGCTCTCGGCCGACGGGCGGCGCAGGTGGTCGACGGCGGTCCGTGCGGCACGGCCGATCGCGGCGTCGGCGGCCGGGTTACGGCCGCCGAGGGCGGGGGTGCGCAGGAAGACGGCGACGGCGTACCGGCCGCCGTCGGGGTACTCGACGACGGCTGCCTCGTTGAGGACGCCCCACAGGGAGCCGTTCTTGGCCGCGACGCGGACGCCTGCGTCGAAGCCCGCGACGAGGCGGTGCACGGACAGCTGATGGCTCATGAGCTCACGGACCTCGGCGCACGCTTCGGCGGGTCCGGCCCGGTCGCGCCAGATCGCCGTCAGCATGGACGTGATCTCCCGTGGCGTACTGGACGCGGAACGGGCGGGGTCGAGCATGGCGAGGCCCCTGATCCGGTCCTCGCTCACCTGGTCGAGCTGGGCATCGATGTCGCCGTCCGGGTCGAGGCCGAGCTCCTCCCAGACCGGGTCCCACAGCTCGCGGTAGCGCCCGACCGGAAGGCGCGGGCAGCCGAGTTCGGTGGCGACGGCACGTACCCGGTCCGTGCCGAGGATCTCCATGAGCTTGTCGGTGGCCGCGTTGTCGCTCATGGAGAGCATGAAGAAGGCGAGGTCGCGGGTGCTCAGGGTGACGTCGTGCCGGCAGCTGTCGGTGCCGATGCCGCCGCCCTCGCGGTTGGCGGCGGTGATGGTGTGGCGGGCGGCCCGGTCGAGGGCTCCGGCCGCCGCCTGGCGGGCGTAGGCGAGGGCAACGGCGATCTTGCGGACGGAAGCGACGATGACGGGGGCGTCGGCGCGGAAGGCGACCTCGCGGTCTCCGTCGGCGTCGTCGATGTCGCGGGCGTGGACGAAGCCCTCGACTCCGGCCTCGTCGAAGATTGCCCAAAGGGCTGAGGTCGCCGCATCTGCGGTGGAAGGTGGTGCCATGGCGATCCAATCCTGCGGAGATCAGCTGGTCTTGGGGGTGGCGCGGCCGCTGTAGTGGAGGTACGGAGGGCCGTCGGGGCGCCGCTCGAACACCACCGCGTCCCAGATCGAGTCGCCTTCGTCGCGCCCGACGAACGTGGTCGCGTCGACAGCGACGAGGTCGAGGGTGCGGGACCGGGCGAGGCCGACGAGGATGCCGGTGGGTTCGGTGCGCAGGCGCAGTCCGCCCTCGTGCGCGGTCACATGGATCCTGCTGCCGGCCCGCTCGTACACACCGGTCAAGGGTTCGACGTCGACGTGGACGGGCGGCTCGGGGGGCCCGATGGGGGCGGGGACGTCGATCGCGTGCAGGTCCCCGAGAAGCTCGGTGACGAGACGCTGCTGGAACTCGACGCTCCGCCCGCCGTTGATCAGCGCGGCGACGACCGTCCCCAGCTCGGGCAGGACCCAGAGCGCGGCGTGCTGGCCGATGGTGTCGCCGGTGTGGGAGACGACCTCGTGGCCGTCCCACTCGTCCAGGCTCCAGCCGATGCCCCACTGCCGCCCGCCGCCGTACGGATTGGGCAGGTCGACCTGTGCCTGTCGCAAGGCGGCGGGGTCGGCGAGGAGCGCTCCGGGGGTGAGGTGGGCGCGGCCGAAGGTGACCACGTCGGCGGCCCGGGCGCAGATCAGTCCGGCGGGGCCGACGGACCGGGGCAGTCCCCACTGCGGCACCACGGCGCCGTGCTCGTCGTGGCCGACGGCCGCGCCGAAGCGCAGCACGTCCTCCGGCAGCGTCCAGGTGTGGGAGAGGCCGAGCGGGTCGCAGACCTGCTCGCGCAGGGCCTGGTCCCACACCTTTCCGGTGAGCTGCTCGACGACACGGCCGGCGATGACGAAGCCGGAGTTGCAGTAGGAGTGGGAGTCCCCGACGGGGAAGGTCTGCTCCAGGTCGGCGCACGCCTCGACGTACCGCCGCAGGCAGTCGTCTCCGCGCCCGGTGTCCAGGAAGAGGTCTCCGTCGATCCCCGAGGTGTGGGTGAGCAGGTGGTGCAGGGTGATCGCTTCGGTGGCACGGGGGTCGCCCACCGTGAACTCCGGCAGGATCTCCGCGACCGGGGTGTCCAGCGTGACACGGCCCTGTTCGACCAGGAGCATCAGCTGGGTCGCGGTCCACACCTTGGTGACCGAACCGATCTGGAACAGCGAGTCGGTGTGCGCGGGCGCCCCGGTC
This sequence comes from Streptomyces sp. NPDC051921, assembly GCF_040680975.1. Classification (NCBI taxonomy): domain Bacteria; kingdom Bacillati; phylum Actinomycetota; class Actinomycetes; order Kitasatosporales; family Streptomycetaceae; genus Streptomyces; species Streptomyces sp. NPDC051921. Next base: position 136,383 of record NZ_JBFAXU010000003.1, on the reverse strand, counting down.
GCGGTGTTGAGGACGCCGGTCGCGCACTCGTACAGCTCGCCGCCGTACCAGAAGGCCAGGCTCGCGCCAGGCACGTCGGAGTCGGCGGCGAGCTCCGCGAGGCGGCTCGTCCAGTGCTCGATGTCGGCCTTCACGCTCGCCCTCCGGGTGGTTCGATGTGTCTGTTTGCGGCTCGGTGAGCTTGGCCGAAAGCGTACGTACGAAGGCACCGGCGTGGTTCGTACAGGGATACGAACGTGCAGGTCGGAGCTTGGTCCGCCAGACGACTCCGGGGGCGGCCGGCGTTCCTAGGGTGGCGTGCACCCGACGTATGAGGAGACGAGACGACGATGCCGCTGATCGACCGCGACGACTGCGCCCTGGTGATCATCGATGTGCAGACCGATTTCTACCCGCCCCACCGGCTCGACGTGGACCGGCAGCGGTTCCACGACATGGTGCGGCGCATCGCCTGGATCACCTCCGTTGCGGACCGCCTGGAGATCCCCGTCGTGGTGACCGAGGAGGACCCGGCGGCCGGCGGCCACACCGTGCCGGAGATCCGCGAGGCGCTGCCGGCCAAGGCGCTCACGCTGCCGAAGAACGCCTTCGCCGTGTGGGACAACCCCGACATCGCCGCCGCGATCGAGGCCACCGCACGCACGACGATGATCCTGGTCGGCATCGAGACGGACATCTGCGTCGCTCACTCGGCGATCCAGCTGCACCACGCGGGCAAGCGCGTGGTGGTCGTGGACGACGCCGCGTACAGCCCCGGGCAGGCCCACGAGCGGGGCCTGCGGCGCCTGGCCGGCCGGGGCATCGAGACGCTGTCCACGAAGGAGCTGTTCTACGACTGGGTGCGCACCATCCAGGACGCGGACGCCTTCCACGACACCCACGCGGACCTGACGCTCCCGCCGGGCGTGCGGCTCTGACCGAGCCGACGCTCAGTCGAACCTGGCGGCGGTGCCCGGGCCTTCGGTCCCGCTCCCGCCGCCCTTCTGCGTCCGTCCCGGTTCCAGCAGGCGCAGCTGCAGCATCGCGGCGAACCGGGCCGACGGGTCCTGGAGGTCGATCTCCCCGACCTCTGCCACTCGGCGGATCCGGTACCGGAAGGTGTTGGGGTGGACGAACACGCTCGCCGAGGCGGTGATCACGTCCCCGAAGGCGTCCAGCCAGGCCCGCAGCGTCTCCACCAGGTGGGCGTTGTGCTTGGCGTCGTACGCGACGAGGCGGGCGAGAGGGCCGGACAGCTCGTCGCGGTTGGCAATGGCCAGGTCCCGCATCTCCAGGAGCAGGGCGTCGACGTACACGTCGGCGATCGAGGCGACACGCTTTCCGGTACGGCCGGTGAACAGCACGCGCAGGGCCCGGTCGGCGTTGGCCCGGGACCGCGGGAGCGCCGCGGGTTCCTCGGCGACGGAGCCGATCCCGATGACGGCGCCGGCCCGGTCGCCGGTGCGCTGGAGGAAGTTCGACGCCACCTGCAGGGCGCGTTCCCGGGCGTGGGCGTTGTCGCCCGGGACGGGGAAGAGCGCGTACGCCACGTCGCCGAGCAGTGCCACGGCAGAACGCGGCTGTACGGCGGTGAGGTGCACGGCCAGGGCGGCGGCCAGGCGCTGGCGCTCTGCAGTGACGTGGGCGTGGTCCTCGCCCCGCTCGGGTGCGAGGCCCATGGCCATGACCAGGGTGGGTTCGTCGACGAGGCCGAGCCGGCCGAGGGCTTCGACCGCTCCGGCCCCGCCTTCGAGGGCGGTGGTGACGAGGTCGGCCCGCAGGCGGTTCTCGGCGTCCGTGCCGGCCCGAAAGCGGAGCATGTGGAGAGCGACGAGCTTCGCCGCCTCCAGGAACGCCTTCTCCCGCTCCGGAGTGAGGGGCTTACGCAGAGCCGCCCACACGGATCCGAGGAACTCGTCGCCGGCGCGCACGGCGACGGCGACCCGGGGCAGTGCCACCTCGTCGCCGAGGGTCGGCGCGGGCACGTGCACCAGGCCCTCGGTGCGGTACAGCTCCTTGAAGACGCCGTGCTCCTCGTGGTGGCGCAGATAGCGCTCGGGGACCTGGCGGGCGAGGATGCTCTCCACCCTGGGGGCGTCCGCCTCGTCCTGGCGTCCGGAGAAGGCGAGGATGCGGGAGCGGCGGTCCTCGATGGTGACAGGGGCGTCGAGGAGGGTGGCGATGGCGTTGGCCAGGGCGAAGAGGTCTCCGGACGGCACCCCGCCCAGGGTCTGCTCCTCGCCCTCCCCCGCATTGCCCACGTCGCCTTCGGCGAGCAGGGTGCGCAGCATGGCCGCGAGCTGGGCCCAGGAGGCACCGCGGGTCAGGGCGAGCAGAGCGACGCCGGTCTCGTTGACGACCGGCTCCAGCTCGTCGGCGTCGTCGACGGGGCCGCGGACGACGAGGGCGGTGGCTCCGAGGGCGGCGAGATACCGCAGCAGCCGGGCGGTCTCCTCCGCTCCGTGGACACCGACGCCGAGCACGATGGCGCGCTCCGGGTAGTGCTGTTCGTCGTACGGATCGTGGATGCCGACGCCGCCGATCTCGCCGGCCGCGTCAGGGTCGCCGTACAGGAGGTCCAGGAGGGTGTGGCCGAAGTCCTCGAGCACCCGGCTGAGACTTCGGGCGGGGTGCGTCGACATGTGCCTGATCATCTCCGCAGGTTAGGACTCGCGCAGCCCTGCGATGTGGTGCGTGCGGACGAGGATACGTCAGCCGGTTCGTTCGCGAATACGAACTGCGCTCGTGGGTCGCCAGAGGCGGGCGACGGCGGCTTCGGCGAGGGCGTCGGTCGAGTCGACCAGCGGCAGCACGCGGGATGCCGCTGAGCTGATCAGTGGTATCTCGGTACAGGCGGCGACGACCGCCTGCGCGCCCCGCTCCTTGAGGCTGTCAGTCGCCGTGGCGATCCAGCGTTCGGGCCCGGCGGGGTCGGCGCCGCCCTTGACCGCGCGGATGGCGGCGTCCACGTACTCCTCCTGTACGGGGCCGGACACCTGGACCACGTCGAGCCCGAGCCGGGCGCCGGCCCGCTCGTACAGTCCGGTCAGGCGCGTCCCCCGGGTCGCCAGGACGCCCACGCGCTCAAGCCCAGGCGTGCGGCGGGCCGCTGCCTCAAGAGCGGCCCTGATCATGTCGAGGACCTCGACGCCGGTGGCCCTGGACAGCTGCTCGACGTAGGCATGCGCGGTGTTGCAGGGGACGGCGATGCAGCTGACTCCCGCGCGCTGGAGCCAGCGGGCACCCTCGACGAGGGCGGGAACGGGCGAAGGCCCTTCCCCGAGCAGCGCCGCCGTCCGGTCCGGGACGCCCGGATCCGCCCACATGAGGACGGGCAGATGCGCCTGGTCGGATCCCGCCGGGGTGCGTTCGACGAGCCGCCGGTAGAAGTCGGCCGTGGCGAGGGGTCCCATCCCGCCGAGGATGCCGAGGGTCGGGCGGGTGACGTGACGCATGCGGGGCAGCCTTTCCGTTCTTCCCGCCGTACTGCGCGGGGTCTCGACGCGATCGTCGCTCGATGGGAGCGGCGGGAGGTCGTCGCCGAAGCCAAAAGGTCCGACCGCGATTGGTACGGGCCGCCGGAACACCCCCGCGCCGGGCAACTGGTTCGGTCGAGCGGACGAAGCGACCACCCCAGAGCTGTGAGGCAGACCGAACCCTCCCACCCGGGCGCCGATTTGACTGGGCCTCGGCCCTGCCCTGCCCGGCCGGGCTCGCTGATCGTCAACACGAAGGCCCACCATGCACACGTACGACCCTGCCCTCACCGACCTCGTCGTCGCCTCCCTGCGCGACCGGCTGCTGAACCGGCCCCCGCTCAACCACACTGGCGAGGGAGACAAGCTCGACAGGGTCCTGGTCGGGCTGATCGGCCCCGAGGGAAACGATCCGGCGGAGGTCCTGCGCCTGTGGACCGAGCAGCTCGCGCCGACCGTGATCGCGGTCGACAGCCCCCGCTTCCTGTCGTTCGTCCCCGCCGCCCCCACGCAGGCCGCCGCCCTCTTCGACATGCTCGTCTCATGCTCGTCGATCCAGGGCGTCTCGTGGCTCCTCGCCTCCGGCCCCATCGCCGCCGAGAACCAGGTCCTGCGCCTGCTCGCGGACCTCGCCGGGATGCCGGCCGAAGCCGGCGGATGCTTCGTCTCCGGCGGCTCCGCCGGAAACCTCTCCGCCCTGGTCACCGCACGCGACACGGCCCGGTCCCGCCGGGGCCTCGGCCCGTACGACCGCGTCCGGTTCGCCGTGTCCGACCAGGCCCACTCTTCCATCGGCAACGCCCTGCGCATCATCGGCGTCGAGCCCTTCACCGTGCCGGCCATGGACCACCGCCTGACCGGCCCCGCGCTGCGCGCGGCGCTCCTCGCCGACGCGGACCCGTCGGACGTCATCGGAGTGGCGGCGACCGCCGGCACGACCAACGCCGGCATCATCGACGACCTCGCGGGAATCGCCGCCGTGGCAAGTGACGTCGACCTCTGGTTCCACGTGGACGGCGCGTACGGGGGTGCCGGCCTCCTCGCCCCGAGCGTCCGGGACCGCTACCGGGGCATCGAGCACGCCGACTCCCTCGTCATCGACCCGCACAAGTGGCTGTTCGCCCCCTTCGACTGCGCCGCCCTCCTCTACCGCGACCCGCGTCAGGCCAGGGCAGCCCACACCCAGGACGCCTCCTACCTCGACGCCCTTCACACGGACGACGACACTCAGTGGAACCCGAGCGACTACGCCCACCAGCTGAGCCGCCGTGCCCGCGGCCTCCCCCTGTGGTTCTCCCTCGCCGTCCACGGCACCCGCGCCTACACCGAGGCCATGGAGAAGGCCCTCTCCCTGGCCCGCGCCACCGCCACCCTCATTCGCAAGACCCCGCACCTCGAACTCATCCGCGAACCGGAGCTGTCCGCCGTACTGTTCCGCCGCATCGGCTGGACCCCCGAGGACTACGCGGAATGGTCCGCCCGCCTCCTCGCCGGCCAGACCGCGTTCGTCGCGCCGACCGGCTGGGAGGGCGAGACGGTCGCCCGCTTCGCCTTTCTGCACCCAGAGACCACTCTGGAGCTGGTCGAGGAGATCGTGGGCACCATGGCCTGAACAACCCCCACCGCCGAGCGGCCGGGGCAACCCCCGAGTGGGGCCGTCCCGGCCGGGGAGAATCGAGCGCGTAGAACGGCGTCACCGCGAAAGCTCCAGAAAGGAGCAAAGCCGCAGGTCAGCGCACCCTCCCCCGGGCCTTCAGCGGGGTCGGGGGCACCTCCGGGGCGGCCAGGCGCCCGCCCTCGTAGCCCTTGACCTCGCCGAAGCGGGAGCCGGTCATCCAGTCCTCGCGGGCCTGGCGGATCTCCTCGTCCGTGCGGCCCACGAAGTTCCACCACATGACCAGCTCCTCCTCGAACGGCTCGCCGCCGAGGAGCATCAGGCCCGCGTCGGAGGCGGCGCGCAGCGGGAGTTCGGTGCGGCCGCAGCCGAGGTACAGCATGGAGCCGGGGAGGACGGGGACGTCGTCCACGTGGGCCTCGCCGGACATGGCGAGGACCGCGTACTCGAAGTCGGGGTCGAGCGGGAGGCGGAGCTCGGTGCCGGCGGTCAGGGCGAGGTCGGCGCCGGTGATCGGCGTGTAGGCCGTGCCCGGGGAGACCGCGCCGTCGAGGGCGCCGAGGATGACCGTGGCGGTCAGGCCGGGGGCCGTGACCCGCGGGAGCTCGGCGTGGTGCTGGAAGTGCGGCTCGACGTGCCGGTGGGCGTCCGGGAGCGCGACCCACAGCTGGGCGCCGTGCAGATAGCGGGCGTGCGGCCGGGGGCTCTCCTCGGAGTGGGAGATCGCCCGGCCCGAGGTCATCAGGCCCAGTTCGCGGGGCCGGATGGTCTGCAGGCTGCCCGTCGAGTCGCGGTGCAGGACCTCGCCCTCGTGCAGCCAGCTGACGGTCTGCAGGCCCATGTGCGGGTGGGGCGGGACCTGCATGCCGGCTTCGTCGGCGATGTCGTCGGGGCCGTAGTGGTCGACGAAGGCCCAGGCGCCGACCATGCGGCGGCCGAGGTTGGGGAGCAGTCGGCGGACCTCGGTCGATTCGCCGAGCTGGACGTGGCGGGGGCTGAGGAGTTCCCGTACCGGTTCGGCGACGACGAAACCCCGGCCGCCGCAGACCTGGAGGGTGGCCTGGCGATCAAGATTGCTCATGTCGCTCAACCTATTCCTGTCGGAGGTCCGTACGGGGCGGACCCGCGCCACAATATTGGTGGAATGTTCAACAAGGACGGGGTGTTGAGCCGAGCGAAGGAAGCACCGCCCGGCTCGACCACGGAGAGAGTGAACAGTGAGCGACGAGACGTACTACGAGTTCGGCACGGCGGCCGACCGATGGAGCCGCGCGCAGCTGTTCTTCGAGGCGAGGGAGTACCTGACGGCCGCCCGCATCCTGCGCGGTCTGGTCGCCGAGCACCTGGACCAGACGGCCCAGCGGCTGCTGCTGGCCCGCGCGTACTACCACTCGGCCCAGCTCACCCGCGCCGAGGAGGAGCTGCGCGCCGTCCTGGAGCGCGACCCCGTCGAGCACTACGCCCGGCTGATGCTCGGGCGCACCCTGGAGCGCCAGGGCCGGGCCGACGAGGCCGCCCCGCACCTGCGGCTGGCCGCCGCGATGGCCGGCGACACGGTCGGGTAGCCCGTTCGCGCGGGCCGTTCGGGGACTGTTCGCGGCGCGCCGCGGCGCGCGTCGCGTACCCGTCGGGGGTATTCGGATAGGCTCACTTCCGTGCACGTGGAACGAGAGCGACGCGGCCGTACACGAGCAGGAGGCGCCCTGGCGCACCTCCTGCTCGTCGTCGTGCTCGCGCTCGGTGTCTTCGTGATGCACTCGGTGGGGCACCCGGAGGGCTCCTCCGGCGGCGGCGCGGACGGCACGACCCACGTCGTCGCCGCGACCGGCCTCCTCCCCGCCGATGCCTCCCCCGCCGACGGCGCCTCCGCCGACGCCTCCGCCCCGGCCCACCACGGCGGCGACCACGGCGGCGACCACCGGAAGTCGGCCTCGCACGAGTCCGACGGAACGGGGATGGACATGACCACGCTCTGCGTGGCGGTCCTCGGGGCCTGGCTGCTCGTCGCGCTCGTCCGGGCGGCCCTCGCGCGCCGTCCGGACCGGACCGCCGCGCTCCTGGCCGGGCTGCTGCCGGCCCTGGGCCCGAACGCACCGCCGCCCCGGCCACCCGACCTCGCCCAGCTGTCGATCCTGCGGATCTAGGCCGTCACGCCACCGCGGGCGCCCCGTGCTGCCCGCCGACGCGCTCGACGAACCGATCCGCCACCACGATCCGACACGACAGCACACGAGGTGTGACACCTATGCGTACCTTCAGCACGCCCACCGCCCACCGCACCACCCGCAGGCTGGCGCTCACCGGCGCCGTCGCCGCCGCCGCGCTCCTCCTCGCCGCCTGTGGCGGCTCCGGCGACTCCGACGGCTCCATGGGCGGCATGGAGCACGGCAGCAAGGCCTCCGCCACCCCGTCGGCCACGGCTTCCGCCTCCGCCTCGGCGTCCGCCGGGGCCTTCAACGACGCGGACGTGATGTTCGCGCAGATGATGATCCCGCACCACGAGCAGGCCCTGGAGATGGCGGAGCTCGCCGACGGCCGTGCGGCGGACCCCGAGATCAAGAAGCTCGTCGAAGCGATCGAGAAGGCCCAGGACCCCGAGATCCGGAAGATGCGGTCCTGGCTCAAGGCCTGGGGCAGGCCGGAGAACGCCGGGCACGGCGGCCACGGCATGCCCGGGATGATGTCCGACGCGGACATGAAGGCCCTCGCCGCCACGAAGGGCAAGGACTTCGACCGCACGTTCGCCGAGCTGATGATCGCCCACCACGAGGGCGCGGTGGCGATGGCGAAGACGGAGCAGAAGGACGGCGCCGACGCGGCGGCGAAGCAGGTGGCCGACGACGTCGTGCGGACGCAGGACGCCGAGATCGCGCAGCTGCGGAAGATCCTCGACCGGCTCTGACCGGCCCACCGGCCGGCGGGCCCAGCCCCGCTCTGAGCAGCCGACCGGCCGGTCGGGCCCACACCGGCTCGGACCGGCCGACCGGCTGGTCGGGCTCGGACTTGGTCGGTCGGGCGCAGCCCCCGGCTCGGACCGGTCCGTCGGGCACAGACCCGGGCCCGAACCGGACCGGCTCCGTCGGGCTCCGCCGGTCCGGTCCGGCGGGCCCAGACCCCGGCTCGGTCCGGACCGGACGGACCGGCCGGGTCTCGACGGTGCCGGGCGGCGCGCCGCAGGCGCTGACCGCCGTCGACGCGCGCCGGATCCTGGTGGCGACGCGGGACGGGGTGCACGGGTCGACCGACGGCGGACGCACGTTCACCCGGCGGATGGCCGTGACGTCCGGTGGCGCGGGCCACTGAACGTCACGGCCGCGGGTCGGCTGCTCAGTAGCCGACCCGCACCCCCGTCACCGTGTGCCGGTCGGTCCGGCCGCCGGTCGTGCCGCTGAAGCCGACGAGGACGTTCTGCGGGAGCGTCACCGCGACGTCGATGACACGGGTGCCGTCGACGCTGACCTGGAGCCGGCCGGTGGCGGTGACGACCGCGTCGACGGTGTGGCTGCCGCTGCGGAGGTTGGGGACGTTGGTCGCGGTGGCCGCGTAGGTCAGGGTGGTTCCGCTGCCTCCGGTGGCCACCGCGACGAAGTTGGCCGAGGGGTCGTTGGGGCCGTTGTCGTAGGTGTCGAGGGTGACGGCGACGCCCGGGAGTCCGGCGAAGCCGAGGCTGCCGCCGCTGTTGGCGGCGAGTGCCTTCGCGGTGGTCCGGCTCGCGTCCAGGAGGAGCAGGGCGAGTCCGTCGGCGCCGGTGCCGCCGCCGATGGTGGCGGTGAAGCGGGCCTTCAGGCGGGCGGAGGGGACGGCGGTGGCCTGGACGGCCGAGCCGCGCTGGAAGGTCTGGAGCGGGGTCAGCTCCAGGCTGGTGCCGGACAGGGCCGCGCTGCCGTTGTACGTCCAGCCGTTGGGACCGGGCGGCGGCACCGCGTACGAGGCGGCGGTGAGGGTCACGCCCCGGACGGCGTGGATGTCGGTGCTGCCTCCGGTGGCGCCGGTGAAGGCGAGGAAGGCGGTCGGCGGGAGCGAGGCCACGCTGGTGCTGAGCCGTTGCGTGCCGTCGACGGTGACGGTGAGGGTGGTGCCGGTGACGGCGACGTTCACGGTGTGGCCGCCGGCACGCAGGTTCGGCACGTTCGTCGTGGTCGAGGCGTAGGTGAGGGCGGGGCCGCTGCCGCCGGTGGCGATGCCGAGGAAGTTGGCCGAGGGATCGCTCGCGCCGTTGTCGTAGGTGTCGAGGGTGACGGCGACACCCGGGAGTCCGGACCAGCCGAGGCCGCCGCCTCCGGCGCCGAGGGCGCCCGCGGTGGTCCTGGCCGGGTCGAGGAGGGCGAAGGAGAGTCCGTCGGCGCCGGTCCCGCCGCCGATGACGGTGGTGAAGGTCGCCCTGAGTCCGTCGGTGAGGACGGGTACGGGCCAGACGGCGGTGCCGCGCTGATCCGCCGTCGCCTGGGTGAGCTGCAGGTCGCCGCCGGAGATCTGGGCGTTGCCGTTGAGCTTCCAGCCGCCGGCGTTGGGGCCGGGGACGGTGACGCCGGTCCCGGCGGCGCCGGCTCCGGTGAGGGTCTCGTTCTGCGGGCCGCGTCCGTCGTCGGAGGTGAGTTCGTAGGCGGCGTTGACCGTGCCGAGGGAGGTCGGCGAGAAGGTGACGGACTGGTGGATGACGTCCTCGGGACCGATGACCTGCCCCTCGCTGAGCGGGTCGGTCACGTGGAAGGGGGCGGCGGGCGGCTTGGCCTTGGTGATGGTGAGCGGGATGTTGCCGGTGTTGCTGATGTCGAAGGTCTTGGTGACCGACTGGCCGACCTTCACGGTGCCGAAGTCGGTCGAGGTCGGGGTGACGGTCAGCCGGGCCTGGCCGGTGACGGCGGTGCCCTTGAGGGAGACGGTGGAGGTGCCGTTCTGCCCGGTCACGGAGAGGCTTCCGGTGTCGTCGCCGTCGGTCGTGGGGACGTACGCGACCTGGACGGAGACCGACTGCTGGGGCTGGACGACGGTGCCGCCGGCGGGCAGGCCCGTGGCGCTGAACGGGGCGCCGGGCGGGGCGGTCGCGGAGACGGTCTCGGGTTGCGTTCCGGTGTTGGTGAAGGTGACGCCGAGGTACTTCCTGGTGCCGGTGGGCACGGTCTCGAAGTCGAGGAGCGTGGGCGAGGCGAGGAGCCCGGGCCGCGTTCCGTAGCCGGTGAGCCCGACGGCGCTGTCGCCGACACCGGTCGACACGGTGATGAAGGAGCTGTCGGGCCCGGGTGCGGTCGGCGCGAAGCGGACCGGTACGGAGTAGGTGTCGCCGGCGCGCAGGGTGCGCGGCAGGCCGGTCGGGGCGGCGGTGAACGCGCTGCCGGCCGGGGTGGTGACGGCGTTGATGGTGACGTCGCGGGTGGCGGTGACGGTCGCCGTGGCGTTCGCGCTGCCGCCGACGGCGACCCGTCCGAAGTCGACGGGGCTGCTGGTGATGGCGGAGTTGGCGGGACGCCCGAAGGCGAGCACGTGGCCGTCGCGCGTGCCGACGTAGATGCGGCCGCCGTTGGTGGCCGGGACGGAGAACTTGGACGCGGTGCCGATCGGTGCCGACCACCGCAGCTTGAGCGTGCCGTTGACGGGGACGGCGTCGTACGCGCGGAGCTGGCCGTTGGCTCCGTTGGAGCCGTCCGAGTAGACCGCCCAGACGAGGGCCGAGCCGGAGTTGGTGCCGGTGGAGGTGATCACCGGCGAGCCGGAGGTGTAGCCGAACGTCCCGGTGCTGCTGCCGGTGTTGGTGAGGGCGGGCCGGCCGGTGCCCGTCAGTCCGTACGCGAACGCGCGCAGCGGTCCGCGCGAGCCGATGGTGTAGACGTAGCCGCCCTGGCCTCCGTAGACGCCCGGGTGGCCCCAGACTCCCTCGTACGGTCCGAAGGTGCCCAGGACCTTGTCGGTGCCGCCGGGGCCCTGGCTGCGCCCGCCGAGGTCGTCCCGGTCGAGGAGGAAGAGGCGCCCGTCCTTGCCGATCTGGACGAGGAGCCGGGGATGGGCGCTGGTGCCGAACGGGGTGGCGGGCAGGGCCACCGGACCGCCGGAGCCGAGGTCGGTGTCGTTGAGGTCGAGCTGGTTGGCGTCGCTGGGGGCGAAGAAGTCCTGGGCGGACATGGTGCCGTCGCTGTTGACGCCGAGCCGGACGACGGACTGGGAGAGCTGGCCGGGCGGCATGGTGCCCGGTCCGGGCGCGGGGGTGACGCCGTTGCCGGTGGTGAGGAAGATCCGGCCGGGGCCGTCGGAGACGAGGCCGCCGCCGCTCATCCAGATGCCGGCCATGCCGTTGGCGGAGGAGTCCTCGGCGGCCCAGAGGGTGGTCTTGCGGGTGGAGGTGTTGACGCCGAGGACGTAGCCGACGTACGGGCCGCGGTCGCAGTAGGAGGCGAAGCCCGCGTAGACGGAGCCGCCCATGAGCAGCAGCCCGGGGCGCTGGGCGGCGGTGTACGAGTTGAAGGCGCGGCCCGGGTCGTTGGCCGGGGCGCCCGCCACCTTGACGGGCCAGCCGCTGCGTTCGGCGCCCGTGGCGGGGTCGATGGCGTGCACGTACCAGCTCGGGTGCTGGGCGTCGGGGCCGTCGTTCACCTTGGCGGTGAGGTAGAGCGCCCCGCTGGCCGGGTCGTAGACGGGGGTGGAGGTGACGCCGATGTTGGGGACCAGGTCGCCGCAGTTGATGGCGGAGGCGGGCCAGAACGGGCCCAGGTCCTTGGTCCAGTTGATCTTCCCGGAGGCGGCGTCGAGTCCGTAGACCTTGTTGTTCTCGGTGGCGACGACGAGGGTGCTGCCGACGACGAGGGGCTGGGCGTAGACCTGGCCGTCGACCGCGGTGGAGAACTGCTGCCCGAAGTCGGAGCTGGACACCTGGTCGGGGGCGAGTCCCGGCTCGTTCGGGTCCCAGCCGGTGCGCAGGTTGTCGTGGGAGATGGTGGTCTGGTCGGCGGCGGCCGCGGCCCGCACCACCTCGGGGGCGGGCGGCGCGGCGGCGCTCGCGGTCGCCGACGCCCCGCCTCCGCCGAGTGTCAGACACATCGTCAGGACATGGGCGAGCACTCTGCGTCTGCCGGTCATCGTCTCCACCCTTGGGTACGCGCGGGGCCGGGACCGGAACGCGTCCCGCCGAGGTCATGGTGGGGCGAGCCTGCCGCAGTCGACCACCCTGCCGACGCGAAGTCGGGTCACTTCACCTGGTCGGGTGGCTGCAGTCGGCTGAACCCGGCTTCCGGGGAGTGCACGGTGACGGTGCCTCCGCCGAGCATCGCGGCCTTCTGCCGTAGCCCCTCGACGACCGCCGGGCTCGGCCGGCCGTACAGGTCGATGGAGCGCATGCGGATGAGTTCGGCGAAGGCGCGGAACTTGGGTCCGCCGAGCTCCAGGTGGGACTCCAGGGCCGCCGAGTCGGGGTGGACGGCGAGGAGGGTCATCGTGGCCTGGGCCTCGTCGACGAAGAAGCGGTAGGCGATCAGTCGGGGCTCGTTCTCCTCGATGAACGCGGCGAGGTCGCGCATCGCGCTCCTGGCCTCGGCGAGCCTCCCCTCGCGGAGGTCCGAGTGATCGACGTAGAAGAGGGGGTCCGCCATGCCGCCCGAACCTACCGACGGCGGCCGGCGGCGGCGGTGCGACGCGCGCGGCCGGGCCCCGTCCGGCGGATCGGGGCCCGGGCCTATCCCCAGGTGCGCGAGCAGAGGACGAGGCAGTAGCCGTCGGGGTCGGCGACGGTGACGCCGTACTCGTCCCCGTGGGGAGTGTGCGCCGGGACGCGGGTGCCGCCGTGCGCGATGCCCGCCGCTCCGCTTGCTCCGGCGGCTTCCGCGGAGCACTACCGTCCGGCGGTGTGCACCACCTCGCCGCCCACGACGACGGTCTCGGCGACCGTGCCGGGGATGACGTCGGGTTCGACGGCCAGGATGTCGCGGGACAGGACGACGAAGTCGGCGAGTTTGCCCACGGTGAGCGAACCCCGTTCGTGCTCCAGGAAGTTGGCACGGGCCGAGCCCATCGTGTAGCCCTCGACCGCGGTGGCGACGTCGAGGGTCTCCCCGGGCGTCCAGGCCGCCCCGCCGCCCGGCGGGCGCCGGGTGACGGCGGCGTGGATGCCGATCATGGGGTCCATCTCGGCGACGTTCCAGTCGCTGGACAGGGCGAGCAGGGCGCCCGCGCGGTGCAGGCTGCGCAGGGGCCAGGCCTTGTGCCAGCGCTCGGGGCCGATGTTCTCGGCCCAGTCCTGGCCGGGGCCGGCGATGTCGGGGGCGGCGTGCCGGGGCTGCATGCAGGCGGTGACGCCCAGTTCGGCGAAGCGCGGGGTGTCGGCGGGGTCGAGGCATTCGACGTGCACGACCTGGTGGCGGGCGTCGCGAGGGCCGTTGACGGCACGGGCCTGCTCGACGGCGTCGAGGACCGTACGGATGCCGCGGTCGCCGGTGGCGTGCACGAAGCACTGGAAGCCGCGGGCGTCGAGACGGGTGAGCAGTTCGGCGAACTCCTCGGGCGGGTAGAAGGTGTCGCCGCGGTGGTGGCCGCAGCCCGCGTACGGTTCGAGGAGGGCCGCGGTGCGGGGCTCGACGACGTCGTCGATGTAGAGCTTGAGCGGCCCGACGCGCAGTCGGTCGTCCGCGAACTCCTCTGCGGCGGCGGCGAATTCGTCCAGCTCCGCCTCGGTGGTGCCGCGCGGGTGGAAGAGGGCGGCGACGATCCGCGAGCGGAGCCGGCCCTCCGTGCGGGCGCGCTGAAACAGAGCGAGGTCGTCGAGGGAGTTCTGGGGCTCGACGACGGTGGTGATGCCGTAGCCGATCGCGTCGTCGAGGCTCTTGGCGAGGCGCCCGTACTGACGGTCCGCCGACGCCCACGGCACGCCGAGCCCGCGCAGTGCGCGATGGCCCTCACGGGAGAGCCCCTTGACGGCGAAGTCCTGGACGAATCCGGTCGGTTCACCGGTGGCGGGGTCGGTCACGGCGGTGCCGAAGGGCAGGTCGGTGCGGTCGGCGCGGACGTCGAGGGCGCGCAGGGCCGCGGTGTTGAGCCAGGCGGTGTGCACGTCGTAGCTCAGGACGAGGGCGGGCGTGTCGCCGGTGACGGGGTCGAGGTCGGCGGCGGTGGGCATCCGGCCGCCGGGGATGGCGGAGTAGTCGAAGGCCTCGGCCTCGATCCAGGGTGCGTCGGGGTGGGCGGTGCGCCAGGCACGGACGCGGGTGTGGATCTCGTCGAGGTCGCGCGCGCCGGCGAGCTGGACGCAGGCGTCGTCGGAGCCGAGGCGTACGTGGTTGTGGGCGTCGACGAAGCCGGGCAGGACGAGCCGGCCGCCCGCGTCGAGGACGCGGGTGCCGGGTCCGGTCCAGGCCTCGGCCTCGTCGGCGTCGCCGACCCAGACGATCCGGCCGTCGCGCACGGCGAGCGCCTCGGCCTCGGGCAGCTCCGGGTCGACGGTGTGCACGCGGGCGTGGGTGAGGAGGAGGTCGGCGGGGGCGGGGCGGTTCATACGGGTCTTTCTCCTGCGGTACGAGGGGGAGCGGGCGGTCAGGCGGCCGGGGCGGGCCGTACGGCGCGGCGGGCGAGGAGGACGTGGACGGCGGCCGAGACGACGGCGCCGAGCAGGGACAGGTCGGCGCCGCCGAGCGGGGCGACCAGCGGGCCGGTCCACAGCTCGGAGTCGCAGGTGAGCGCGGCGAAGAGCATCCCGGCGAGCAGGGCGGTGATGCCTGCGGGGTGCCAGCCGGCCCGGTACCAGTAGGCGCCGCGCTCGCCGGCGTGCAGCGCGGCGGAGTCGTAGGCGCAGCGGCGCAGCACCATGTCGGCGAGGAAGACGCCGCCCCACGGCGCGAACACGATGATCAGGAGGGAGAGGAAGGAGAGCAGCGACGTGGTGAAGTCGGTGAGGAACAGGGCTCCGAGGGAGCCCGCGGCGGTGACGGCGGCGCTGATGACGATGGCGCGGGCGCGGCTCCAGGGGATGCCGAGGACCTGGAGGTTCAGGCTGGACGAGTAGAGCGTGATGATCGAGTTGGTCACCGAGCCGCCGAGGACGAGCGCGAGGAACAGGGGCTGGAACCAGCCGGGCAGCAGTCCTTCCGTGCCGGCGACGGCGTCGGTCATGTCGGCCTGGGTCGCGGCGGCGACGCCCGCGACGCCGAGGGCGGCGGAGGAGAGGAGACCGCCGAGGCCGCCGCTCCAGGTGAGCGCCTTGAGGGAGGTGGTGCGGGGCAGGTAGCGGGTGTAGTCGGCGGGCATCGGGACGTACGAGAAGGGGCCGGCCAGCATGACGAGGAGGGCCAGGCTCCAGCCCGAGGCGCCGGGCGAGGCCGCCGGGGCGGCGGTGTCGGCGCCGGGCAGGACGAAGACGAGCAGGGCGGCGAAGCCGACGGCGAGGACGTAGGCCATCCAGCGCTCGGCCCACTGGACGGTGGCGTGGCCCCACAGGGCGACGGCGAACGTCAGGGCCAGGGTGACGGCGAGGGCGAGGGCGCGCGGGAGGGATCCGCCGCTCCAGCCGAGGTCGGCGAGGAAGGCTTCGAGGGCCAGCGTGCCGACCACGGTGTTGACGATGGTGTAGCCGATGCTGACGATCCAGTTGAGGAGTCCGGCGGGCCAGTTGCCGCGGACGCCGAAGGCGGCGCGGGAGATGACGAGGGTGGCGGTGCCGGTGCGGACGCCGCCGAGTCCGGCGGCGCTGATGACGAAGAAGGAGAGCCCGCCGAGCACGACGACGCCGGTGGCCTGCCAGAAGGACAGGCCGAAGGCGACGGCGAGGGCGCCGTTGATGACGTAGGTGAAGGTCAGGTTCGAGCCGAACCAGAGCCAGAAGAGGTCCTTGGCCCCGCCGTGGCGCTCGCTGTCGGGAATGGGATCGATGCCATGGCCCTCGACCTGGAAGACCTCGTCACGGCCCGCCGCGCCCGCCGTCGCGGGCACCGTCTCGTGTTCGAGCACACTGCACTCCCCTCTCGGGTGCCGCCCACAGGTCGGCCACCGGCCGACCACGGGCCGACCGGATGCCGATCTTGAACGACGTTCTAAGTTCTTGAATGGCATTCAAGATGGAGGCAAGGATCCGGCCACGTCAAGACCTCAAGGGATTGCGGTTAGGGTCGACCCCGTGGACGGAGTCGACACGAGGACGGCAGCGGTGGCAGCGGCAGCGCGGGCGGGACGGCGGAGGGACGGCAGCATCACGCGGGAGCGGATGCTGGAGGAGGCCATGACCGCCATCGCCGAGGACGGCCTCGCCGCGCTCACCATGTCGGCGCTCGCCGAGCGCCTCGGGACCAGCGGCGGCCACATCCTGTACCACTTCGGCAGCAAGGACCTGCTCCTCCTCGCCGCCCTGCGGTGGAGCGAGGCCGAGCTCGCCGAGGAGCGGCGCCAGCTGCTCGCCCGCCGGATCGGCGCCCCCCGCCGACTCGACCTGTTCCTGCGGCTCTACCTGCCGCGCGGGCCGCGCGACCCGCGCTGGACGCTCTGGATCGAGCTGTGGGCGCGGATTCCGGCCAACGAGGAACTGCGGACCGCACAGGCCGAGCTCGACCGCGGCTGGCAGGAGGACCTGGAGACGCTGCTCGCCAAGGGCGTCGACCAGAAGCACTTCGCGCCGACCGACGTCACCGCCCGCGCCTCCGAACTCCTCGCCCTGCTCGACGGGTTGAGCACACGCGTGGTCCTCGGGGAGGAGTCGGGCCGGGACACCAGGAACGCCCTCGACGCGGCCCGCGCCGCGGCGGGACTACTGATCCCCCGAGCCTCCCCCGCCTCCTGACCCCGCTTCCTGGCTAGTCCGCCGGCGGCTCCCACGGCAACGGCTCGACGGCCGCGAACGGCCAGGCCGGCGCGTCCGGATGACGGCTCGTCTGCTCCGCGTACCAGAGGATCTGCTCGGTGTGCAGTGCCGGCCGGGAGAGCTTGGCGAGCGGCGGATGGCAGGCGGCGACCGCCTGGGCGACCAGCAGGGCCGCCTCGGCGTCCGCCCCGGGATCGCCGGGGCGGGCGAGCGGAACGCCGTACCACTCCGCCACGGCCCGCAGAGAGCGGGTGCCCGGGCGGTAGCGGTCGACGTGCCGGTCGAGCACGAGCGGATCGCAGAGGGGAGCGACACCGGCGGGCAACCGCTCGGTGAGCGGGACCAGTTCGTGGCGGACGAGTTCCGCGTGCAGCATCGTCAGGACGTACGGGGCGAACCAGACGACCAGCAGTTCCTTGGAGGAGAGGTGGTCGGTGACGAGGGTGGCCAGTTCGTCGAGGGCCTGGGCGGGGTCGGCGGGACGGGCGGCATCGGATCCCGCGGCTGGAGGTTGGATCCAGGATCCGACATCCACATCCGCACCCGCACCCGCACCCGCACCCTCACCCGCACCCGCACCCGCACCCGCACCCGCACCCGCACCCGCACCCTGGACATCGGATTCTGGATCCCATGTCCAGTCCCACGCCGTCCCGTCACTCCCCCGCAACGCCGCGGATCGGATCCGGTCCACGGCCGGACGATGGCCCGTGGATCCGATGTCCAGGGACAGCAGCCGCCGTCGGTGCCAGCCGGGATGATCGCCCCGGGGCGGCGGTCCCGGTGCGGGGGCGTGCTCCGGATGGAAGACCTCCCAGCCCTTGGCGCCGTGCCGGAGGAGCCCCGCGCCCGCCGGGACGGGTCCGCCGCAGCGGGCGCAGGAGGCGTCGTACTCGTTGGCCCGCTCGGCCGGGCTCATGACGTGGCCGACCCGTCCCGGTACGCCTCCAGGAGCCGCAGCCAGGCCTCGCTCAGGGTGGGATAGGACGGAACGGCGTGCCAGAGGCGGGCGATCGGGACCTCGCCGGTGACCGCGACGGTGGCCGAATGGAGGAGTTCGCCGAGGCCGGGGCCGACGAAGGTGGCCCCGACGACGGTCTCGCGCTCCAGGTCGACGACCATGCGGGCGCGTCCCCGGTACCCCTGGGCGTACAGGTTGGCGCCGGCGACCGAGGTCAGGTCGAGGTCGACGGCCCTGACCCGGCGCCCCGCGGCCTCGGCGGCGGCCAGCGTGAGCCCGACGGCGGCCGCCTCGGGGTCGCTGAAGACGACCTGGGGGACGGCGGCGTGGTCGGCGGTGGCGCAGTGCGGCCCCCAGGGCGAGGTGTCCACCGCCCCGTCGCCGGTGGCCCGGACGGCGATGGCGGCTCCGGCGATCCGCGCCTGGTACTTGCCCTGGTGGGTGAGCAGGGCTCGGTGGTTGACGTCCCCCACGGCGTAGAGCCAGTCGTGCCCCACGACGCGCAGGCTGTCGTCGACCGTGAGCCAGGAGCCCGGTTCCAGGCCGACGCTCTCCAGGCCGATGTCCTCGGTGCGGGGCCGGCGGCCCGTCGCGAACAGCACCTCGTCGCCCTCGACGTGGTCGCCGCCCTCGAGGACCACGGTCACCGGGCCGGTGCCCCCGTCGCGCACCACCGCCGCGACGGAGGTGCCGGTACGGATGTCGGCGCCGCGCTCGGCGAGGGCGTCGGCGACGAGCTCGCCCGCGAAGGGCTCCATCCGGGGCAGCAGTCCCCCGCCCCGGACGAGCAGGGTCACCCGCGAGCCGAGCGCCTGCCAGGCGGTCGCCATCTCCACTCCCACCACTCCCCCGCCGACGACGACCAGGCGCTGGGGCACCCGGCTGGAGCTGGTCGCCTCGCGGCTCGTCCAGGGGTGGGCGCCGGGCAGCCCCGGCAGGTCGGGGAGGACGGCGCGGCTGCCGGTGCAGACGGCGACGGCGTGCCGGGCGGTGAGGACGTGGCGGTCGCCCTCGGGACCCTGGACGACCACCTGGCGGGGGCCGTGCAGGCGGCCGTGGCCGCGGTGGAGGTCGGCACCGGTGGACTGCACCCAGGCCACCTGGCCGTCGTCCTTCCAGTTCCCGACGACGGCGTCGCGGTGGGCGAGGACGTCCTGGGCGTCGAGCGGGTGATAGGCGTGGCCGCGCAGTCCGGCGACCCGGCGGGCCTCGGAGCGGGCGATGGCGGGCCGCAGCAGCGACTTGCTGGGCATGCAGGCCCAGTACGAGCACTCACCGCCGACCAGCTCGCCCTCCACGACCGCCACCGTCAGTCCCGCCGCCCGGACCCGGTCCACCACGTTCTCGCCCACCGGTCCCGCGCCCAGGACCACCACGTCGTATTCGAAGGTCATGAGCTCCAGTCTGGGGGTGACGTCGGGAATCGGCGTGGAATAGCGCGGCTCGATACACCGTTGTGCGTGGCGTGTCCCGAGGGGACCGTAAGGAATCCGTCAGGAGACCGGCCCGGAGAGGTAGGAAGAATGAGCACCGTAGAGCTCACCAAGGACAACTTCGACCAGATCGTGAGTGAGAACGACTTCGTTCTGATCGACTTCTGGGCTTCCTGGTGCGGTCCGTGCCGTCAGTTCGGTCCCGTCTTCGAAGCGGCCTCCGAGCGCCACGAGGACCTGGTGTTCGCCAAGGTGGACACCGAGGCGCAGCAGGAGCTGGCGGCCGCCTTCGAGATCCGCTCGATCCCGACCCTGATGATCGTGCGCGACAAGGTCGCGATCTTCGCGCAGCCCGGCGCCCTGCCGGAGGCGGCGCTGGAGGACGTCATCGGCCAGGCCCGAGGCCTCGACATGGACGAGGTGCGGAAGTCCATCGCCGAGGCGCAGGCCCAGCAGGGCCAGTGACCACGTGAAGGGGCGGCCCGGCGCGTCCGGGCCGCCCCTTCACCTGTGCGGGTGAGCGCCCCCGCGCGCGGATGCGGGAGGGTGCCCCGCCTTTCCCGTACGCGAGCCGGCCGGCCTCGGCCTTCCCGAGAGCCGGCCGACTCCCCGTACGCGGGTGGGCCGGCCTGCCCGTACGCGGGGTGGCCGGCCCGTTCGCAGGGGCAGATGAGCGGGCGTCACCTGCGCGGTGAGGCGCGGGGGGCGTGGGGGCCTGGGGTTCCGCCCCCACCCGTTCCGTCAGCAGGTGCTGTCAGCGTTCCAGGACCAGCGCGAGGCCCTGGCCCACGCCGATGCAGAGCGCGGCGAGGCCCGTGCCGGAGCCCGCGGCGGCGAGCTGGTGGGCGACCGCGCCGGCGAGCCGGGCGCCGGAGGCGCCGAGGGGGTGCCCGATCGCGATGGCGCCGCCACGCTGGTTGACCACGGCGGGGTCGAGTTCCGGCCATTCCGCGAGGCAGCCGAGGGCCTGGGCGGCGAAGGCCTCGTTCAGCTCGAAGGTCGTCAGGTCGGAGAAGTCCCGGCCCGCCTTGTCCAGGGCCCGCCGCACGGCCTCCACCGGACCGAGCCCGAAGAGCTGCGGCTCGATGCCGGTGACGGCGGAGGCGCGGATCCGGGCGAGCGGCTCGCGGCCGGTCTCGCGCAGCCCCTCCTCGTCGACGAGCAGCAGGGCCGCGGCGCCGTCGTTGAGCGGAGAGGCGTTGCCGGCGGTGACCGTGCCTCCGTCGGTGCGGAAGGAGGGCTTGAGCTTGGCCAGGGCCTCGGGAGAGGTGCTGTCGCGGATGCACTCGTCCCGCGCGAGGTCGACGCCCTCGTAGGGGACGACCTCGCCGTCGTAGAGGCCCTTGGCCCAGGCCTCGGCGGCCTTGCGGTGGCTCGCGAGGGCGAAGGCGTCCTGCTGCTCACGGCTGATGGCGTGCTTGTCGGCGACGAGTTCGGCGCCCTCGCCGAGGGACACCGTCCACTCGGCGGGCATCCGCGGGTTGGTCATGCGCCAGCCGAGGGTCGTGGAGTGCAGCTGCTGGTGCCCGGCGGGGAAGGCGCGCTCCGGCTTCTGCAGCACCCAGGGGGCGCGGGACATCGACTCGACGCCGCCCGCGACGGCGACGGAGGCGTCGCCGAGGGCGATCGCGCGGGCGGCCTGGATGACGGCCTCCAGGCCGGAGCCGCAGAGCCGGTTGATGGTGACGCCGGGGACGGAGGTGGGCAGCCCGGCGAGGAGTACGGCCATCCGGGCGACGTCGCGGTTGTCCTCGCCGGCGCCGTTGGCGTCGCCGAAGTACACGTCGTCGATCCGGGCGGGGTCGAGGTCGGGGGTGCGGTCGACCAGGGCCCGCACGACGTGGCCGGCCAGGTCGTCGGGGCGCACCGAGGAGAGCGCACCGCCGAACTTGCCGATCGGGGTGCGGACGGCGTCGACGATGTAGACGTCGCGGATGCTCATCGGTTCTCTCCCACGTGACCTTCGCTTACGGGCAAACGGATGCGGAAGCGAAGAAGCTGTTCGCCTGGTGAAATATTCTTCGTCACCGCGGGCCCGAGTCTCCGCCCCCTCTCCCGCTCCTGTCAACGCCCCCTCGCGCCGTCCCCGGGCCCCTGATCAGTGCCGTCAGGCCGTAGTCGAGCTCCCTGCCGTCGACGAGCAGCGCCTCCACCGTCCGCGTCTCGGGATCGATGTCGGCGACCAGGCCGTGCCCCTCGTAGATGGGGTACCCCGTCTCACCGGTGCGGCCGGTCGCCTCGACGACCGCCGAGCGGACGGCACTGTCCTCTATGGAGGCGTCACCACGGTCCTCCACGTGCGCGGACACCAGCAGGATCTCGAACCGCTTCGGATATGTGCTCATGCACCGACGCTAAGACGACGGACGGCGGCGCGCCCGGCCGGACGCGCGGACCGTGCGCGGCCCGGCCGGACGCGCACGACCGGACACCCCGACGGGCGCGCTCAGCTGGACTCGCGGTGCACCACCCGGGAGGCGAGCAGCTCCTGCCGTTCCGGCGCCGCGTCCGGCTCGCGCACCGCCCGGTCGACGAGTTCGGCGAGCCGGCGGCCGACGACCATGTCGATGTGCACCGTGCTGAGCCGGGGCCGCAGGAGGCGGCCGAGGACCAGGTCGTCCGAGCCGACCACGGCGGTCTCCTCGGGGATCGCGACCCCGGCGTCCTGGAGGGCGCGCATGAGGAGCATGGCGTACTCGTCGTTGTAGCCGAAGACCCCGTCGAGGCCGAGCTCGCGCCAGCGCCCGGCGAGCACGTTCGCCGCCTCCTCCTCGTAGGGCAGGGGCAGCGGCACGACGGTCGCGCCGGCCTCCGCGGCCGCGGCGCGCACACCCTCCAGGCGGGGGCCGGAGAACATCTCCAGGCCGGGCTCCTGCGGCATCACGACACCGATGCTGCGGCAGCCGCGCTCGATCAGGTGGTCCCCGGCCACCCGGCCGACCTGCGACTGGTCCATCACGAGCGCGTGGGTGCCCGGCACCTGCTGCGGTCCCACCGAGATGACGGCCCTGGCACCGGAGCGCTTGAGCAGTTCCACCCCGGCCGGGGTCAGCTCGACCTGGCCGAGCGAGACCACCGCGACCGGGCGCAGCTCGGCCCAGGCGCGGGCTGCCTCGTCGGCGTCCAGACCGACGCTGCCGTACTGCACCACCGTGTAGTCGAGGCGGCGCAGGGCCCACTGCAGGTCGTTGAAGAAGCGGCTGTACAGCGGGCCTATCGGCACGTGGGCGGTGGGCAGCAGGACCATCCGGCTGTGGCCGGCGCGGAGGCTGCGGGCCGCGGCGTGCGGGACGTAGCCGAGTTCCTCGGCCGCCTCCCGGACCCGACGGCGGGTGGGCTCGCTGATCCGTACGGCCGCCGTGTTGTTCAGGACGTAGCTCACGGTGGCCCGGGACACCCCCGCGAGCCGCGCCACGTCGGCGCTGGTGGGGACGGAGCGTCCGGTGGAGTTCTTGGGTGACTGGCTCATCGATCCGGCATCTTTCCAGAACGATCCGGCGCAGGGTCTGGCGGATGGCCGGATTCGAGTGCTACACAAGGTTTACACGAGTCACTGACACGTGTAACCCATCGCTCATCCTTCCGCTTCCCGCCCCCGCATCGGGCGATCACCCCAGGAGGGCACCGTGGCCCTTTCCTCCCCCGGCACGTCCCCCGGCACCGCCGAGGACTCCGGTACCGCCTCCCCCGCCGCCCCCCGGCCGACCCGGGGACTGCTCCCCCTGCTGCTCGCCGGGAACACGGCGATGTACGCGCTGTACGTAGGCGTGCCCGGCATGCTCCTCGCGCTCCAGATCGAGGAGATCGCCCCGGCGGACAAGGTGGCCAACTTCGGTCTGGTCTCCGGCATATCGGCGATCTTCGCGACCGTCTTCAACCCGGTGGCCGGCGCGCTCTCCGACCGCTCGGGACGCCGCAACCCGTGGATCCTCGCGGGCGGGCTGCTGGCCCTGCCCGTCATGCTGCTGCTCGGCAGCGTGCACACGATCCTGCTGGTGACGATCGCCTGGTGCCTCGGCCAGGCCGTGATGAACGTCTACCAGGCCGCCATCACCTCCGTGGTGCCCGACCGGGTCCCGCTCGATTCGCGCGGCAAGGCCTCGGCCGCCGTCGGCCTGGGCCTGCCCATCGGCTCCACGATCGGCGCCCTGGTCGGCGCCGCCTTCTCGGAGGACTACCGCACCGGATACCTCGTCTTCGGCGCGATCGTCGCGGCCACGGCCCTCCTCTTCACCTCCTGCGCCCGCGAGCAGCGCATGGCGCCCAAGGCCCCGATGCCGGTCAAGGCCCAGGTCGCGGCCTTCGGCAGCGCGCTGAAGGACCACGACTTCCGCTGGGCGTTCATCGGCCGGGCGCTGCTCATCCTCGGCTACTTCGCCGTCGCGGGCTTCCAGTTGTACGTCCTCAAGGACCGCACCGACCTGCCCGCAGGACTCGGCGCCGAGGAGGCGGTGGCGATCCTGACCCCGCTCAACGCCGTCGCGATGGTCGTCTCCACCGTGCTCGGTGGCTGGCTCTCCGACCGGTACGACCGGCGCAAGCTGTTCGTCGGCGCCTCCGCCGTGCTCGCCGCCGTCGCCCTGCTGATCCCGGCCGTGTCGAACAGCTGGACCGCGATGCTGGCCTTCTCCGTGGTCAACGGCCTCGGTTTCGGCTGCTACATGGCGGTGGACACGGCGCTGGTGACGATGGTGCTGCCGAAGGCCGAGGACGCGGCGCGCGACATGGGCGTGCTGAACATCGCCAACGCCGGACCGCAGATCGTCGCCCCGTTCGTCGCCTCGACGATCGTCTCGCTCAGCGGCGGATACACGGCGCTGTTCCTGGTCGCCGCCGTACTGTCGGTGCTCGGCGCGCTCGCCGTGCGCCCGATCCGTACCGTGCGCTGAGCCGCCGCGCCGCGCACCACGCAGAGAGGCACCGCCCGTGCAGCTGCACACGAGGACCTGGGGGGCCGGGGAGCGCGTGGCGCTCCTGGTCCACGGCATCATGTCCGACCACCGCACCTGGCGGCGGGTGGGACCGGCGCTCGCCGGGCGAGGCTAC
Source organism: Streptomyces sp. NPDC051921 (assembly GCF_040680975.1). Taxonomy (NCBI): domain Bacteria; kingdom Bacillati; phylum Actinomycetota; class Actinomycetes; order Kitasatosporales; family Streptomycetaceae; genus Streptomyces; species Streptomyces sp. NPDC051921. The sequence continues at coordinate 112,109 of NZ_JBFAXU010000003.1, read as the reverse complement.
CGCGCCGTGGCGGTCGACCTTCGGGGTCACGGAGCGAGCGGACGGGCGGCGGGTCCCGCGGGGTACGCCCCGCGGGACTACGCGGACGATCTCGTCGAAACGCTGCCCGCCGGGGCGGAGTTGGCGATCGGGCACTCGCTCGGCGGTCTCGCCCTCGCCCTGGCCGTGGAGCGGCTCGCCCCGCGGCGCGCGGTGTACGTGGACCCGGCCTGGCAGCTGCCGGCGGGCCGGCACGGCTACCGTCCGGAGCTGTTCACCGACGCCAAGCTGCTGACCCGGGAGCACGTGCGGATGTTCAACCCGCGGTGGGCGGAGGAGGACCTGGACGTCGAGCTCGACACCGTACGGATCTGGGACGAGAGCTCGGCCCACGGTCTGGTGCCGTTCACCGGGCGGGACCTGGGACCGGAGCGTGCCGCACGGCCGTCGCTCGTCATGCTGGCCGACCCGAGCATGCTCGTCCCCGCCGAGCGTGCCCGGACGCTGAAGGAACGCGGCTTCGAGCTGCGGACGGTGGCCGGTGCGGGCCACACGATCCAGCGGGACGACTTCGACGGGTTCATGTCCGCCCTGGAGGGCTGGATCTGACGTACCTTTTGGTCATGGACGACGCTTCGATGGTGGGACTGCTCGGCCGGGTGACCGGCACCGTCGGGCCCGGCCTCGTCGGTGAGGTGATCGTCCGCATCCGTGGCGGAGCCGAACACTTCCTCGCCTACTCGGCCTCGGGGAGGGACCGGATCGAGACGGGAACGGTCGTGATGGTCGTGGAACATCTCCCTCCACGCACCGTGTATGTCACAGCCGCGTACGACAGTTGACCGATCCATTGAGCGCGGCGCGCCCCGGGCGCACACTCCCTTCACCGGAACCGCACGGGTCCGGTGAAGGGGGACCAGCCCATGAGCCTCTGGATACTGGCGGGCGCCGTCGTCGGCGCCGTCGTCTTCCTGATCGCTCTGTTCAAACTGATGTGGCGCGTCGCGGAACCCAACGAGGCGCTGATCATCTCGGGTTCGAACCACAAGACGGAGGGCCTCGGCGAGGGCATGGGGTTCCGGATCGTCACCGGACGGGGCACGCTCGTGATGCCCGGCGTCCAGGCGGTGCGGAAGCTCTCGCTCGACCTCAACGAGACGCAGCTGTCCGTGGAGTGCGTCACGCACCAGGGCATTCCGCTGAAGGTGCGGGGTGTCGTCATCTTCAAGGTGGGCGACGACTTCGTGTCGATCGCCAACGCCGCTCGCCGCTTCCTCGACCAGCAGAAGCTGATGTCGGAGCGGGTGCACATCGTCTTCGCCGGTCATCTCCGCGCCATCGTGGGCGGGTTGACGGTCGAGGACATGATCCGTGACCGGGAGAAGCTGACCGGTCAGGCCCGTTCCGCCTGTGGCACGGAGATGGAGAAGCTGGGTCTGATCGTGGACTCGTTGCAGATCCACGAGATCGAGGACCCCACGGGCTACATCAAGAACCTGGCCGCGCCGCACGCGGCGGCCGTGCAGCGCGACGCGCGCATCGCGCAGGCGGAGGCCAACCGGCGGGCGACCGAGGCGGAGCAGCAGGCCGCCGCGCGCATGTCGGAGGCGACCAGGGACAGCGAGATCCTCCAGGCGGGCTACCAGGCCGAGCGCGACCAGGCGTCCGCGAAGGCCCGGCAGGCCGGTCCGCTCGCCGACGCGGCGTCCCGCCAGGAGGTCGTGGTCCAGGAGACCCGGGTCGCCGAGCTGGAGTCCCACTTCAAGGAGCAGCAGCTCCAGACGGAGGTGCGCAAGCCGGCCGACGCGCGCGCCTACGAGAAGCGGACGCTGGCGGCGGCGGAGCGCGACGCCCGCATCCTGGCGGCCGAGGCCGAGGCGAAGCAGACCGAGCTGGCGAGCGCGGCGGCGGCGTCGGCGACCCGGGTGACGGGTGAGGCGGAGGCCGCGGCGGCCCACGCCAAGGGTCTGGCGGTGGCCGAGGCGACGCGGGCGAAGGGTCTCGCCGAGGCCGAGGCGATCAAGGCGCGGGCGGCAGCCCTCGCCGAGAACCAGGAGGCCGTCGTCGCGCAGCAACTGGCCGAGCGGTGGCCGGAGATCGTGGAGGCGGGCGCGTCCGCGTTCGGCAACGTCGATCAGATGGTGCTGCTCAACGGCGCCGACGGCATGTCGGAGATGTTCGCCAAGGCGCTCACGATGGGCGGGACGGGGCTCGGGCTCGCCCGTCAGCTGCTCGCCAACATGAAGCCGGACGGTCCGGCCCCGTCCGCGGCGGCGGAGGTGGTGGTGCCCGCGCCGCGCGCGGAGGAGATCCCGGTCGGCGACGACGCCTAGCCGGGGGCACGGAGCGGGGCCCGGTGCCGTCCTGGCGCCGGGCCCCGCTCGCGAGCCGCTGCGCGGCCGTGGGGGCCGGTCAGCAGTGCTCGTCCTTCTTCACGGCGCCCAGGACGGCGGTGCCGTCGGGGGCGAGCTCCTGGGTGCATATCTTCCAGTCGGCGGCCGCCGGCGAGTCCACCGGGACGATCCGGCCCTTTCCGGAGACGTCGTCGACCCGCAGGCCGCCGGTCAGCTGGCTGTACGCGCCCGCGACGCTGCCGCCGATCATGTCGGGCAGGCCGCCGCCCCGGCCCGACGTCTCCGTCGGGGCGGTGGTGGCCGTCGGGACGGTGGCCGCGGGGACCGTGGGTGTCGGTGCGCTCTGCGGATCCGTGGAGGACGTGCAGGCGGTGAGTCCGGCGAGCAGGGCGATGCCGAGGACCGCGGTGGTACCGGTGGTGCGCATGTTCCCCCTAGGGACGAGCGTGAATGGAGGTACATCATCCACGCACCGTCCCGACTGCGGTCACCCGCCTGTCAGTTGTGCCCGAACTTGCGCTCCTTGCGGTGGGACGGGACGTCGATGGCCGGGCGTGGCGCCTCGGGCAGGGACGAGCGCGGGCTCGTCCTGGTCTCGGTCGCCGTCGCCCGATGTTCGTGGCCACCCGTACGGGCACCCTTGTTGACCCGGGTCTGTTTCTTGCCCACGATCGTGCCTCCCGTGGTCGGGGAACTTCTTCCCAGACTCGCACGGGGGTACGAAACCTGCACGTCAGGCCGGGCGTGTCGGCGCGGGCGGGCGCTACGGTGCCGGGATGACGATGCCGACGTACACGACGACCGAGGCGGACCCGTACGCCATCGGGCCGGTCCGCACCTCCTACGCGCCCGCGCACGACGGGGACCCCGATCCGGGGGAGATCGTGTGGACCTGGGTGCCGTTCGAGGAGAACGACGGGCGGGGCAAGGACCGCCCGGTGCTCGTGGTGGCGCGGGAGGCGGAGGGCACGCTGCTCGCCGTGCAGCTGTCGAGCAAGCGGCACGACCACGACCGCGAGTGGGTGGCGATCGGCGCGGGCTCGTGGGACTCCGAGCGGCGCGACTCGTGGGTGGATCTGGACCGGGTGCTGCGGGTGCACGAGTCGGGGATGCGGCGCGAGGCCTGCGCGCTCGACCGGCCGCGCTTCGACCGGGTGGTCGGCCGGCTGATCGAGCGGTACGGCTGGTCCTGAGCGCTCAGGACGGGCCGATGACGCTCCGGAAGGCCCCCAGGGTGGCCTGGTCGCGGGTGCGGTCGAGGATCGCGAAGACGATCTCGTCGAAGTGCCGGGCGAACCGGCCGTCGCCGGTGAGCAGCGCCTTGAACGTGCCCGCGACCCGGGCGGGGTCGTTCTGGAAGACGCCGCAGCCCCAGGCACCGAGGACCAGCCTGCGGTAGCCGTGCGCGGCGGCGGTCTCCAGGACCCGCTCGGCGCGGGAGGCGAGGGCCGCGGGGACGCGGTCGGCGAGCTCGGGGGTGCGGCGTCGGATCACCCCGGCGTTGGGCGCGGGCGAGGTGAGGAAGCCGACCGTGAAGGGCTCGTCGAGCAGGTGTCCGCGGTCGTCGCGGAAGACGGGCACGCCGGGCGAGTGGATGACCCGGTCGGAGTAGAAGGCGTCCCTCCCCCGGCCTCCGGCCGGGGCCCCCATCTCGCTCCGCTCGGCCCGGTGGTGCTCGTAGTACTCGGGGGCGCGCAGCAGGGTGGCGTGGAGGGCGGAGGAGCGGCACAGGACCTCTTCCTGCGCCTGGGCGCCGTTCAGGTAGCCGCCGCCGGGGTTGCGGGCGGAGGCGAAGTTGAGGACGGCCACCGGGGCACCGGCCGCGGCGAGGAGCATCCGGCGGGCGGCGGCGAGGCTGCTCTCTCCGGTGACCTGGAGGGTGGTCGTGCGGTCGGTGTCCGGGCTGACGGGCACCGGTTCGGGGCCGTGGAGGCGGGTTCCGGCCAGGGCGGCGGCCAGCTGTTCGGCGAGGGGGACGGTCCGGCCGTCCGGCGCGGTGTAGCGGCCCGCGGCCACGATCTCCTCGGTCTCGCGGGCCAGGGCCCGCAGTCGTGCGCTCATGAGCCGAAAGCATGATCGACTCCCTTCGGGGGCGGCAACGGGTTTTCCGGCCCTGTCCGGCTGGGGCGCGAGAGGCGCTCTTGCACGCCTGTGCCGGGTGGCTTTAGGTGGAATCAGCGCTTTCCCAGGAGGTGGAGCGATGACGACACCGTCGTCGAGCGGCATACCCAGGGGCGGTCCCCCTCTGACCGAGGAGGATGCCGAGGACCTGCTGCGATGTATCTGTTTCAAGACGGGACCGCCGCGTACGGTCGGGGCCGAGCTGGAGTGGCTCGTCCACGAACTGCGTGATCCGCGCCTTCCCGTCCCGCCGCACCGGCTGGCCGCGGCGATCGACACCGTACGGGCCCTGCCGCTGGTCGCGGCCCTCACTTTCGAACCCGGCGGGCAGCTGGAGCTCAGCTCGCCTCCCGCCGCCTCGCTCATGGAGTGCCTGGACTCGCTCGCCGCCGATCTGCGGGCGGTGCGGGAGGCACTCGCCCCGCTCGGACTCGGCCTCAGCGGCTACGGGGTCGATCCCTGGCACGCGCCGCGCGCGCGGGTGCTGCACGAACCCCGCTACGACGCCATGGAGCTGGTCCTCGGCAGGACCGGACCCTCCGGGCGGGCGATGATGTGCGAGTCGGCCTCCGTGCAGGTCTGTCTCGACGCCGGTCTCGACGGGCCGGGGCCGCTGGGCTACCGGCGACGCTGGCGGCTCGCGCACCTGCTGGGCGCGGTGCTGGTGGCGGCGTTCGCCAACTCCCCCGTGCACGGCGGGCGCCGGACCGGCTGGCGCTCCACCCGGCAGCTGCTCTGGGACGAGCTCGACCCCTCACGGGCGCTCGCCCCGTCCCCGGACGGCTCGGCCGACGGGACGCCGTACGGGGAGCCGCGCGCCGCGTGGGCGGCGCACGTCCTGGACACGCCCGTGATGTGCGTACGGATGCCCCAGGGGCCATGGCCGGTGCCGGAGGGGCTGACCTTCCGGGAGTGGCTGCGCACCGGCGGGCCGCGCCGGGCCGACGCGGACGACCTGCGCTACCACATGACGACCCTCTTCCCGCCGGTCCGGCCGCGCGGGCACCTGGAGCTGCGGATGATCGACGCCCAGTCCGGCCCCGACGGGTGGATGGTGCCGATCGCGGTGACCACCGCGCTCTTCGAGGATCCCGTGGCCGCCGAGACCGCCCACCGGGCCGTGGATCCGCTGGAGGCGCTCGCGGGACAGGCTCCGGCGCCGCGCAACCCGCTGTGGCGGATCGCCGCCCGGGAGGGACTGACGGACCCCGCCCTGCACCGGGCGGCGCTCGACGTGTTCCCGGCGGCCCTGGAGGCGCTGCCCCGGATCGGGGCCTCGCCCGAGGTGGTGGGCGCGGTCGCCGCCTTCCACGAACGGTACGTGATGCGGGGCTGCTGCCCGGCCGACGAGCTGCAGGAGGTGGCCTCATGACCGCACAGGAGACCGCGCCCGACGAGGAGCGGATCGACGAGCACGCGCTGCGCCTGCGGGTGGTGACGGCACTGACCACGGCGCGGGACCGGACCGAGTTGCTCACCTCCTGCGTGGAGGATCCCGAACTGACCGCCCAGCACTCCCCGTTGATGTCCCCGCTGGTGTGGGACCTGGCACACATCGGCAACCAGGAGGAGCAGTGGCTCTGGCGGGCCGTGGGCGGCCGTGAGGCGCTGCGGCCCGAGATCGACTCGCTGTACGACGCCTTCGAGCACCCGCGGGCGACCCGGCCGTCACTGCCACTGCTCGCGCCCGCCGAGGCGAGGGCCTACGCGACGGACGTACGCGCCCGGGTCCTGGACGTCCTCGACGGCACCCGCCTGGAGGGCCGGCCGCTGGTGGAGTCCGCGTTCGCCTTCGGGATGATCGCCCAGCACGAACAGCAGCACGACGAGACCATGCTGATCACCCATCAGCTGCGCACGGGCCCTGCGGCACTCACCGCCCCCGCACCGCCCGCGCCCACCGCGGACCTGCCCGCGCGGACCGAAGTCCTGGTACCCGGTGGCCCGTTCACCATGGGCACCTCGGACGAGCCGTGGGCGCTCGACAACGAACGGCCCGCGCACACCCGGATCGTGCCGGCCTTCCTCATCGACACGACCCCGGTGACCAACGGCGCCTACCAGGCCTTCCTCGCCGACGGCGGCTACCACGACGAGCGGTGGTGGCAGGCCGAGGGATGGGCGCAGATCCGCGAACACGGCATCGAGGCACCGCTGTTCTGGCGGCGCGAAGGCGGCCGGTGGCTGCGCCGCCGCTTCGGGGTCACCGAGCCGGTGCCCGAGGACGAGCCGGTGCTGCACGTCAGCTGGTACGAGGCGGACGCCTACGCCCGCTGGGCCGGGCGACGGCTGCCCACCGAGGCCGAGTGGGAGAAGGCGGCCCGGCACGACCCGGCGACCGGGCGCTCGCGGCGCTACCCCTGGGGCGACGCCGACCCCGGCCCCGGGCACGCCAATCTGGGGCAGCGGCACCTGGGGCCCGCGCCCGCCGGAAGCTTTCCCGAGGGAGCGTCCCCGCTCGGGGTGCGCCAGCTGATCGGCGACGTGTGGGAGTGGACGGCGAGCGACTTCCTGCCGTACCCGGGCTTCCGCGCCTTCCCGTACAAGGAGTACTCGGAGGTCTTCTTCGGGCCCGCGCACAAGGTGCTGCGCGGCGGCTCCTTCGCCGTCGACCCGGTGGCCTGCCGGGGCACCTTCCGCAACTGGGACCTGCCGGTGCGGCGGCAGATCTTCGCCGGCTTCCGCACCGCCCGGAACGCGGAGCCGGTCTGATGTGCCGGCACCTCGCCTACCTCGGGGAACCGGTCGCCCTCGGCGAACTGCTGCTGCGCCCCCCGCACTCGCTGGAGCGGCAGGCCTGGGAGCCGCGGACGCAGAGCAGCGGACTGGTGAACGCCGACGGCTTCGGGGTCGGCTGGTACGCCGAGGGCGATCCGGTGCCCGCCCGCTACCGGCGGGCCGCGCCCATCTGGGGCGACCTCTCGTTCGCCGACCTCGCCCGGGTGGTGCGCACGGGGGCCCTGCTCGCCGCCGTACGCGGCGCCACCCTGCCGGGGGCGGACGGGGAGGCCGCCGCGGCGCCGTTCGGGGCCGACCGGTGGCTGTTCAGCCACAACGGGGCCGTCCCGGGCTGGCCCGGCTCCCTCGTCGCGCTCGCCGCGGCGCTGCCGGCGGCGGAGCTGCTGGCCCTGGAGGCGCGGACCGACTCGGCGCTGGTGTGGGCGCTCGCGCTGCACCGGCTGCGGGCCGGTGACGCGCCCGACCTGGCGCTCGCCGACACCGTGCGGGAGGTGGCCGAGGCCGCCCCCGGCGCCCGGCTCAACCTGCTGCTCACCGACGGGGCGACGATCACGGCGACGGCCTGGGGGAACTCGCTCTGGTACCTCACCGGGCCCGGCCGGACGGTCGTGGCCTCCGAACCGTACGACGACGATCCGCGCTGGACCGAGGTGCCGGACCGCACGGTCCTCACCGCCTCCCGCGCCGACGTCGTCCTCACCCCGCTCAAGGAGCCCTCCCCGTGAGCCCCTTCCAGCTGACCCGCACCCTGCCCGAGGACGCCACCGGCGCCGCGCTGCGCGCCGATGTGCTCCACGGCCTGACCCGCAGCCCGAAGGAACTGCCGCCGAAGTGGTTCTACGACGCGCGCGGCAGCGAGCTCTTCGAGGAGATCACCCGGCTGCCCGAGTACTACCCGACCCGCGCGGAGCGGGAGATCCTCGCCTCCCGTTCACACCAGATCGCGGCGGCGACCGGCGCGCGGACCCTGGTGGAGCTCGGGTCGGGGTCGTCGGAGAAGACCCGCCTCCTGATCGACGCGCTGCTGCCGGAACTGGACGCGTACGTGCCGGTGGACGTGTCCGAGTCCGCCCTGAGGGGGGCGGGCGAGGCGCTCCTCGACGAGCGGCCCGGGCTGCGCGTGCACGCCCTGGTCGCCGACTTCACCCACGGGCTCGACCTGCCGCCGACGGTCGGGCCCCGGCTCGTGGCGTTCCTGGGCGGCACCATCGGCAATCTGCTGCCCGAGGAGCGGCGGGAGTTCCTGCGGGGCGTCCGGGCGATGCTCGTGCCCGGGGACGCCCTGCTGCTCGGGACGGACCTGGTGAAGGACGAGGTCACGTTGGTGGCCGCGTACGACGACGCGGCCGGCGTGACGGCGGAGTTCAACAAGAACGTGCTGGCCGTCGTCGACCGGGAGCTGGGGGCCGACGCCCATCCGGAGGACTTCGACCACGTGGCGCTGTGGGACCGGGAGCACGAGTGGATCGAGATGCGGCTGCGGGCGCGGCACGCGCTCGCGGTGAAGATCCCGGAGCTCGATCTGGTGGTGCCGTTCGAGGCGGGTGAGGAGATGCGGACGGAGGTGTCCGCGAAGTTCCGTCAGGAGGGGGTGCGGGCGGAACTCGCGGAGGCGGGCTTCACGCTCTCGCACTGGTGGACGGACGAGAAGGAACGGTTCGCGCTCTCCCTGGCGACGGTGGACTGAGCGGCGAGGGCGAGGGCGCGGCGGTCCGGATACCGCATGCTGGATATCGGATCCAGTATGCGGATCTCGGCCTCGATCCGCCGCGCCGTCGCGATCCGCCAGAGCGACGCCCCGAGGGTGTCCTCACCGACGAAGGCCGCGGGCCCCACCGGCCGGTAGTCGATCCGCACGGGCTGGACATCGGATCCGCTGTCCAATGCGGCCTGGAAGGCAGCACGGCGGAACACGCCCCCCGCCCGCCCGCACCAGGTGGAGCCCTCCGGGAAGACCACCACCCGGCCGCCGGCCGCGAGGGCGCGGGTCATCGCCTCGACCGTGGCCGGCAGGTTCCTGATCCGGTCGCGGTCGACGAAAAAGGTCCCGCCGAGCGCGGCGACCGGGCCGAGCACGGGCCAGCCGCGCACCTCGCGCTTGGCGAGCGTACGGCCCGGCAGCACGGCCGCGACCAGCGGGATGTCCAGCCATGAGACGTGGTTCGCGACGACCAGGAGCGGTCCGGCCGCGGGAGCGTGCGCGCCCGTGACCCGGACGCGCACGCCGAAGGCGCGCAGCACCACCCGGCACCAGAGCCGTACGAGGAGCAGGCGCCGCCCCGCCGGCAGCGGGGCCGCCAGCGGGGCGAGCAGGACGCCGGCCAGCACCGCGGCGAGCCCGGCCGCCAGCCGGAGCACGCCCTGGACGGCGCCGGCGCGCGGGGCGGCGGGGCCGGGGTGGGCGGCGCACCGGCCGGGCGTGCACGGCGCCGTGGGGAGCCACGGCGACGGGGCCGTGGAGGCGGTCACCGGGCGGGGGCGAGCGAGAGGAAGTGGCGCAGGTAGCGCGGGTTGGTGCGGCGCAGCGAGAGCAGCACGTAGAGGTCGGCCACGCCGAAGTCGGGGTCGTGGGCGGGAGCGCCGCAGACCCAGGCGCCGAGCCGCAGGTAGCCGCGCAGCAGCGGGGGCAGCTCGACGCGGCCCTCGGCTGGGGCGACGCCCTCGGGGGTCCAGAGGCGGTGCGGGGTGACCCAGTACTCCTCGGGGGCGAGGTGCTTGGCCTTGACGGTGTCCCAGGTGGCGGAGGCGAGGGTGCCGCCGTCGGCGAGCGGGACGGAGCAGCAGCCGGCCAGCCAGTTGTGCCCGGTGCGGGTCATGTAGCGGGCCAGTCCGGCCCACACGAGGGCGATCACGGCGCCGTTGCGGTGGGCCGGGTGGACGCAGGAGCGGCCGACCTCGACCAGGTCGTGGCGGATCGGGGCGAGCCGGGTGAGGTCGAACTCGCTCTCCGAGTACAGCCGTCCCGCGACGGCGGCCCGCTCGGGCGGCAGCACCCGGTAGGTGCCGACGACCTCGCCGGTCTCCTCCTCGCGCACGAGCAGGTGGTCGCAGTAGGCGTCGAAGGCGTCGCTGTCGAGGCCCGGTTCGGGCCCGTCCAGGCGAGCGCCCATCTCGCCGGCGAAGACCAGGTGGCGCAGCCGCTGGGCGGCGCGGACGTCCTCCTGGTCCTTGGCGAGGCCCACGACGTAGCGGGGCTGCGGCTCGTCCACGGGCTGCGGCTGGGCCGGTACGGCGGCGAGGGTCTCGCGGGCCGGTCCGGCGACTGTCTGGGCGAGGGGTACGGCGGCCATGGCGGGCTCCTCCGGCACTACGGAAGGGGACGGTCGGAGCCGGGCCGTGCGAGCGGTGGCCCGGCTCCTCGTTTCTTCCGTTCGTGGCTGGATTCGACGTGACCGTGCGGGGGCCGGTTGGTGTGGAGGCGCTGAATGGTGGGCTGAGCGGTTATTCGGCGAGGGAGTCCGTGATCTGCTCGGACGCGCTCTTGGCGGCCTGCGCGGGGTCGTCGCCCGAGAGGACGGCGGTCATGTACGGCTTGATGGGGTTGTCGGCCTCGACGTCGGCCCACTGGGGCGAGTTGGGGGTGGCCCGGCCGCGGGCCGCGCCGACAGCCATGGTCGCGGTGGCCTCCTGGCCGGCGACGACGGAGGCGAGGGAGCTCTTGTTCGGGACGTAGTTCATGGCGCGGGCGAGTTCGCCCTGCCACTTCTCCCCGGCGAGCGCCTTGACGACGTCGAGGGCGGCGGAGAGTTCGGGCGCGTTCTCCGGGATGATCAGGTCGGAGCCGCCGGTGAAGACGGCGCAGGGCTGTCCGGCCTTCTTGCCGGGGATCGGGAAGAAGCCCAGTTTGTCCTTGAGCCCGGGGTTGGCCTTGGTGATGACGGGTATGGCGCTGGGGGTCGCGATGATCTGGGCGACGTCGCCGCGGGCGAACACCTCGGCCTGCGGCGGGGTCTGCTCGTCGGCGTTCCTGGGGCCCTTGCCGAGGGCCTGGAGGTCCTTGTAGAAGTCCATGCCGCGCAGGGCCGCCGGGCTGTCGAGGGCGCCGGCCCACACGCCGCCCCTGTCGACGGCGAGTTCGCCGCCCTCGTCCCAGATGAAGCCGGAGAGCGTGTACCAGTCCTGTCCGGCGAGGTAGATGCCCTGGTTGCCGTCGCGGTTGAGCTTCTCGGTGTCGTCGAGCCACTGGCGGCGGGTGGCGGGCGGCTTGACGCCGGCATCGGCGAAGAGGTCCTTGTTGTAGATGACGACGCGGTTGGCCGCGTACCAGGGGATGCCGTACTGGGCGCCGCCGATGCTGCCGGGTTCGGCGAGGCCGGGGAGCCAGTCCTGACCGCCGAGGTCGCGCACCGACTCCAGGGTGAGGTCGTAGAGCTTGTCGGTGTCGGCGTACTGGGCGACCTGGGTGTTGCCGACCTCGATGACGTCCGGTCCGCCCGGCCCCTCGATGGCCTCGGTGACCTTCTTCCCGATGCCGGTCCAGTCCTGGATGGTGACCTTCAGCTCGACCCCGTCGTGCTCGGCCTCGTAGGCCTCGGTGAACCGCTGGAGGAAGTCGTCGCTGACGCTGTCGCGCATCAGCCAGACGTTCACGGTGCGGTCCTTGCTCCCCCCGCCGGGAAGGAGGCCGCACCCGGCGAGGGAGAGGGCGGAGAGGACGGCCAGGGCACAGACGAGACGCCGGTTCTTCACGTAGGTCACCTTCTGCAGGGGCTGCTGACCCGACGTGGGGGGACCGAACGGAAGGTTCGCGCGGGCATGTGGCCTGGATTCTGGTCTGGACCAATGCGGATGGTCAAGTCCTCTACCAACTCCTGCGTCCGCCGCCCGGCCGGCGGCGGACGTGTCGCGGACCTCGGCCCGGTGGGGCACGGTGGAGGGAACGCACCGAGGGCATCGAGAGGAGTCCGGCTTCCATGTCGAACCACACCTACCGCGTCACCGAGATCGTCGGCACGTCCACCGAGGGCGTCGACCAGGCCATCCGCAACGGGGTCGAGCGGGCCTCGCAGACCCTGAGGGGCCTCGACTGGTTCGAGGTCACCGAGGTGCGCGGGCATCTCGTGGACGGGGCGATCGAGCACTACCAGGTCGGCCTGAAGGTCGGCTTCCGCCTGGAGGAGGGTGCCTGAGGCCGCCGCCTCACGCCCGCCCGTCCACCTCCTGCGCGTCCCGCAACGCCTCCGACGGCACCGCCCACCGGGCGCGTACGACGCTGAAGCCCGCCGCCTCGGCGGCGTCGCAGACCAGCTCGTCGTCGTCGACGAGGACGTGCACCTCGCGGTCGCGTTCCAGCCGGCGCAGCACGTCCAGCTTGGTCAGGCGCGCGGGCCGGAAGTCGCGGCCGCGGCGCATGTGCACCGGACCCTCCGGGAGGCCGTGCGCGGCGAGCCAGTCGAGGGTGTCGCGGCGGCAGCGTTCGGGCCGGCCGGTGAGGTAGACGATGTCGCACTCCTCGGCGGTCCCGCGGCAGAGCTCGACGCCCTCGGGGAGCGGCGGGTCCTTGGGGGCGGCGGCGAAGAAGCCCTCCCAGTCACGGGGGCGGCCCTCCAGGAAGTGCTGCCGGTGGGCGGTGGAGGCGAGGGTGTTGTCGAGGTCGAAGACGGCCACGGGCCTGCGGTGTCGGATCACTCCCCCAGGGTAGGCAGCCGCCGGCACCGGGGAATCCCCGGCGCCCCGCGCTGTTGAACCCTGTGTGAGCAGCATGACGACCCCCCTCGACGGCGTCCGCCTCTCCGTCCTCGACCGCTCCCGCACCCGGGAGGGCGAGGACGCCGCGCAGGCGCTGCGGGACACCGTGCGCCTGGCCCGGGAGGCCGAGGCGCTGGGCTACCACCGCTTCTGGGTGTCGGAGCACCACAGCGTGCCGGGGGTGGCCGGCTCGTCGCCGACGGTGCTCGCGGCGGCAGTGGCAGCGGCCACGTCGCGCATCCGGGTCGGCACCGGCGGGGTGATGCTGCCGAACCACCGGCCGATGGTGGTGGCGGAGCAGTTCGGGGTCCTGGAGGCCCTGTTCCCGGGCCGGATCGACATGGGCCTGGGCCGTTCGGTGGGCTTCACGGACGGCATTCGGCGGGCCCTGGGCAGGGAGAAGGAGGACGCCGACCGGTTCGCCGCGCAACTGGACGAGCTGCTGGGCTGGTTCACCGGCGAGCAGACCGCGCACCCGCAGGTGCACGCCCGCCCCGCGGAGGGCCTGCGGGTGCCGCCGTACGTCCTGGCCACCGGCGAGGGCGCGGCGATCGCGGCCGCGGCGGGGCTGCCGCTGGTCATCGGCGACCTGCGCGGCCGGTCCCGGCTGCTCGACGCGATCGACGCCTACCGGGCCGCGTTCAGGCCCTCGGCGTGGTCCGCGGAGCCGTACGTCGTGGTCGCGGGGACCGTCGTCGTGGCGGACGGCGAGGAGGAGGCGCGCCGGCTCCTGGTGCCGGAGGCGTGGTCGCTCGCCCAGTCGCGGACCCTCGGGGTCTTCCCGCCGCTGTCGCCGCCGGAGACGATCGAGACGCTCGCCATGACGCGGAAGCAGCGGGAGCTGTACGCGTCGGGCCTGAGCGGCCATGTGTGCGGTACGGAGGACCAGGTCGCCGACGCGCTGCAGGCGGTGGTCAAGGAGACGGGCGCGCAGGAGATCCTGGTGACCACGAGCACCTACGACCGGGGCGCCCTGCTCGACTCGTACCGCCGGCTCGCTCGCCTGGCGGGCCTGACCAGGGCAAACACCACGATCCCCGCCTAGAATCGTCGGATGCGCGACCCCGGCACCGAGACCCCCGGCCCCTCCCCCGCCGCTCCCCACGACCCCTTCGTCCGGGTCAGGGGAGCCCGCGAGCACAATCTGCGCGGTGTGGACGTCGACATCCCGCGCGACGCGCTCACGGTCTTCACCGGGGTGTCGGGGTCGGGGAAGTCGTCGCTGGCGTTCGGCACCATCTACGCGGAGGCGCAGCGCCGCTACTTCGAGTCGGTGGCACCGTACGCCCGGCGGCTCATCCATCAGGTCGGGGCACCGAAGGTCGGGGAGATCACCGGCCTGCCGCCGGCCGTCTCGCTGGAACAGCGCCGCGCGACGCCGAACGCGCGCTCCTCGGTGGGCACCGTGACCACGCTGTCCAACTCCCTCCGCATGCTGTTCTCCCGCGCGGGCAGCTACCCGCCCGGCGCGGAGCGCCTCGACTCCGACGCCTTCTCCCCCAACACCGCCGCCGGGGCGTGCCCTTCGTGTCAGGGTCTGGGCCGGGTGCACGACACCAACGAGGAACTCCTCGTCCCCGACCCGGGGTTGTCCATCCGGGAAGGTGCGATCGCCGCCTGGCCGGGGGCCTGGCAGGGCAAGAACCTGCGGGACGTCCTGGACACCCTCGGCCACGACGTGGACCGGCCCTGGCGGGAACTCGACGCGAAGGACCGCGAGTGGATCCTCTTCACCGAGGAGCAGCCGGTCGTCACCGTCCATCCGGTGCGGGAGGCGGACCGCATCCAACGCCCTTACCAGGGCACGTACATGAGTGCCCGGCGCTACGTGCTGCACACCTTCTCCGACTCGAAGAGCGCCACGCTGCGGGCGAAGGCCGAGCGGTTCCTGACGAGCGAGCCGTGCCCGGTGTGCGGAGGCAGCCGGCTGCGGCCGGAGGCGCTGGCGGTGACCTTCGCGGGTCGCACGATCGCGGAGCTCGCCGGGCTTCCGCTGACCGACCTGGCCAGGACGCTGGACGCGGCGGGCGGCACGGAGACGGCCCGGGTGCTCACCGGTGACCTGGTGGCGCGGATCGCCACGGTCACGGAGCTGGGCCTCGGCTATCTGAGCCTGGACCGGTCGACGCCGACGCTGTCCAACGGGGAGCTGCAGCGCCTGCGGCTCGCCACGCAGTTGCGGGCCGGGCTCTTCGGGGTGGTGTACGTGCTCGACGAGCCTTCCGCGGGACTGCACCCGGCGGACACGGAGGCGCTGCTCGTGGTCCTGGACCGGCTGAAGGCAGCCGGCAACACGGTGTTCGTGGTCGAGCACCACCTCGACGTGGTGCGGCACGCCGACTGGCTGGTGGACGTGGGCCCGCGGGCCGGGGTGCACGGCGGCCGGGTGCTGCACAGCGGTCCGCCCGGCGGACTCGCCGAGGTGCCCGGGTCGGCGACCCGCCGTTTCCTCTTCGACCGGGCGGCGGTGCCGGAACGGACCGCGCGTGAGCCCGCAGGGCGGCTGCGGACCGGCCCGGTCACCCGGCACAATCTGCGCGGTCTCGACGCCGCGTTCCCGCTGTCGGTGCTGACCGCCGTCACCGGGGTGTCGGGGTCGGGGAAGTCGACCCTGGTGGGCGCCCTGACCGAGGCCGCGCAGGAAGCGGAGGCCGTGACACGGGTGGTGACGGTGGACCAGAAGCCGATCGGGCGCACCCCGCGCTCCAACCTGGCCACGAACACCGGGCTGTTCGACGTCGTGCGCAAGCTGTTCACGGCGACGGACGAGGCGGTGGCCCGCGGGTACAAGGCTGGCCGGTTCTCCTTCAACGTGCCGGGAGGGCGCTGCGAGACGTGCCAGGGCGAGGGGTTCGTCTCCGTCGAGCTGCTGTTCCTGCCGAGCACCTACGCGCCCTGCCCGGACTGCCACGGCGCCCGCTACGCCCCGGAGACGCTCACGGTGCGGCTGCGCGGGCTGACGATCGCCGAGGTCCTCGACCTGACGGTGGAGGCGGCCGCCGAGTTCTTCGCGGACACGCCGGCGGCGGCCCGCAGTCTGCGGACCCTGCTCGACGTCGGCCTCGGCCATCTGCGGCTCGGGCAGCCGGCCACGGAGCTGTCGGGCGGCGAGGCACAGCGCATCAAGCTGGCCGCCGAGCTCCAGCGGCCGCGCCGCGCGCACACCCTCTACGTCCTGGACGAGCCGACGACGGGCCTGCACCCGGCCGATGTGGAGGTGCTGATGCGCCAGCTGCACGGGCTCGTCGACGCCGGGCACACGGTGGTCGTCGTCGAGCACGACATGGACGTGGTCGCGACGGCGGACTGGGTGCTCGACATGGGCCCGGGCGGCGGCGACGAGGGCGGCCGGATCGTCGCCGAGGGACCGCCGGCCGCCGTGGCCGGGACCCCGGAGAGCCGCACCGCGCGCTTCCTCGCGGCCAGACTCGCCCGGTGAGCCGCGACTGCCGGACGGAGGTGTACCCAGGTACACCCCCGTCGGGCAGTCGCCTCCAGGGACCGTTCCCGCGCCGGACGGCAGAGTCGACGGTGACGGAGACGGACCGGGCGACGAGGAGGCCGCGGGCATGGGGGTACGGGGACGGAAGGCGGAGGCGGGGGTGTTCCTCGCCGTGGCGTTCGTGGCGGCGGGACTGCTCGGGGCGGTGCAGCCGGCGGTCGGGATACCGCCCGAGGTGGTGCAGTTGACACAGTTCGGGCCCGCGGCGGGGGTGCTCGTGTGCGCGCTCCTGTGGCCCGCACGGATCCGCCGGCGCCTGGCCGGGGCCCTGCCCGGAGCCCGGCACGGGGCACCACCGCCCCAGGCGCCGGCCGTGGCCCCGCCCGCCCGCACCGCCGGGTCCCCGCCGCGGACCGGGTGGTCGCTGCTGGTGACCGCGCCGCTGATCATCACGCTGTCGGCGGGTGCCTACGCGGTGGTGCACGACGGGCCGGTGGCCACCGATCCGCGCACGCTGTCCCACCCGTTCCTGCTCGTCGTGGTGGCGCAGTTGGCGGGTGCCTGCGGGGAGGAGATCGGCTGGCGTTGCCTGCTGCAGCCACTGCTGCGGTCCCGCTTCGGTCCGCTCACCTCGTCGGGCGTCGTGGGCGTGGTCTGGGGCGTGTGGCACGTCGGGGTGTTCGCGCAGGCACCGGCGTACGCCGCCGGGTTCCTGGTGGCGACCGTCGCGATGTCCGTGGTCCTCGGGCTCGCGCTGGAGCGGATCCGGGCGAACCGGCTGCTCCTCGCGGGCGGTTTCCACGCCCTCGTCAACCTGGGGATGCTGCTCTTCATGGACGAGGAGTCCGGCGCGGTGCCGCCGATGCTCCTGTTCGCGGCCGCGTGCCTGGTCGTGGCGCTCCTGTGGGTGGTACGGGCGGGGGTGCGGGCGCCGGGCGCTACGATCGCGGCGGCGCGAAGCGGCGCGCTCTGACATGGGGGAACGGTCGGTGCGAAGAGGACGGGGTGCCTGGACGGCCCTCGGGCGGTGCCAGCGGCAGTCGCTGAGCGATCTGGCCCTCCCCCTGTACGGCGGGCTCGTGGTGGGCGCGCTGCTCCTGCTGCCCGTGGGCCTCGGGTTTCCGCTCCTCCCGCCCGCCGCGGCGGGCCTGCGCAGGCGCGCCGACCGGCAGCGGGGCCGTGCCGCCGGGTGGTCGGGCCGGGAGGTCGGTCCGCCCGAGCCGCTCCCCCGCTCGACCCGGGCACTGCTCGCGGACGAGGGGTTCTGGCGCGAGCTGCGCTGGGCGTGGCTGGAGCCCGTCACGGGCGGTCTGGTCGTGGCGGTGCCGCTGTGCCTCTTCTGGTACGGGGTGTTCGGCGCGCTCGTACAGCCCTTCGTGTGGCGGGAGTTGGGGGACGACAACTGGTACGCCTTCGTGCCCGTCCGGTCCTCCGTGACCATGGCGGCCGCCCTGCTCCTGGGCCTCGTGTTCGGCGCGGCCGGCGTCGCCCTCGCGCCCCGGGCGCTCGCCGGGCACGCCCGCTGGATCCGATGGGCGCTCCGCGCCCCGTACACCACCGAGCTCGCCCGGAGGATCGACCACCTCACCGGCACCCGGGCCGACGCGCTCGATGTCCAGGCCGTCGAACTACGCCGTATCGAACGTGACTTGCACGACGGGGCGCAGGCCCGGCTGGTGGCCCTGGGCATGACGCTGGAGGCGGCGACCCGGCTCCTGGACGACGACCCGGCGCGGGCCCGCGCCCTGCTCGTCGAGGTGCGGGAGGCCTCCGAGCGGGCGCTGCAGGACCTGCGGGAGCTGGTGCACGGCATCCTGCCGCCGGTCCTCGCCGACCGGGGGCTCGGCGACGCGGTGCGGTCGCTGGCGCTGGACAGCTTCCTGGACGTGCACGTGGACGTCGCCCTGCCGCCCGGGCGGTTCCCGGCGGCCGTCGAGTCCGCCGCCTACTTCGCCGTCGCCGAGCTGCTGGCCAACGCGGCCAAGCACGCGGACGCGCGTGAGGTCCGCGTCGGGCTCGGGCACGTCGACGGTGTGCTGCGCGTGAGCGTCGCCGACGACGGCCGGGGCGGTGCGGACCCGTCCGCGGGCGGCGGCGGGCTGCTCGGCGTGCGGCGCCGGCTGCGCCCCTTCGACGGAACCCTCGCCCTGCACAGTCCGCCGGGCGGACCCACCCTCGCCACCCTGGAGATACCGTGCGCGTCGTCCTCGCCGAAGACCTCTTCCTCCTCCGGGACGGCCTGACCAGGACCCTGCGGGAGCACGGCTGCGAGGTGGTCGCGGCCGTGGACAACGAGCCCGCGCTGCGGCGCGCACTGCGCGAGGAGCGGCCGGACGTCGCCGTCATCGACGTACGGCTGCCGCCGGGCCTCACCGACGAGGGCCTGCGGGCGGCGCTCGACGCCCGCCGCGAGCGGCCGGGCCTGCCGGTGCTGATCCTCTCGCAGTACGTCGACCAGTTGTACGCGCAGGAGTTGCTGGCGGGCGGTGAGGGGGCCGTCGGCTATCTCCTGAAGGACCGGGTGACGCACACGGCCCAGTTCGTCGACGCGGTGCGGACGGTCGCCGCGGGCGGCACGGTGCTCGACCCGCAGGTGGTGGCCCGGCTGCTGGCCCGCAGCGACGCCCGGGGCAACACGTCGGCGCTCACCCCGCGCGAGCACGAGGTGCTGAAGCTGATGGCCGAGGGCCGGTCGAACGCGGCCGTGGCCACCACGCTCCACGTGAGCGAGAGCGCGGTGGCGAAGCACACCGCGAGCATCTTCGCGAAGCTGCGGATCGAGCCGTCCCCGGACGACAACCGCCGGGTGCTCGCGGTGCTGGCCCACCTCCGCCGGTGACCGGCTGTGGGGAGCCCGCCACGCGCTCGGGCGAGCCTCCCCACCATGGCTTGCGCGGCGGCACCGACGGGCACATGGTCGGAGGTATGGACCCGCGTGAGGCGGCGCTCCGACGGGCGCACGACCATGCCGTCCGGTGGCTGGCGAGCCTGCCCGACCGCCGTGTTCCGGCCCGCGCCGGCGTGGACGAGATCGTCCGCGCCCTGGGTGCGGACCTGCCCGACGGTCCCGGCAGGCCCGCCGACGTCGTCGACCTCCTGGCCACGGCCTGTGAACCGGGGCTCACCGCCTTCCCCAGCGGGCGCTTCTACGGTTTCGTGGTCGGCGGCACCGAACCGGCGGCGCTGGCCACCGACTGGCTGGTCAGCGCCTGGGACCAGAACTGCGTGATGCGCACCGTCTCCCCCGCGTACACGGCGGCGGAGGACATCGCCGGGGCGTGGCTGCTCGATCTGCTCGGACTGCCGGACGACAGCTCCGTCGGCTTCACCACGGGCGCGACGATGGCGAACTTCACGTGTCTCGCGGCCGGCCGCGACGCGGTGCTGCGGCGCGCCGGCTGGAACGTGGCCCGTGACGGCCTCCACGGGGGCCCGGCCGTTCGCGTCCTCGCCGGCGAGTCACGGCACATGGCCGTCGACCTGGCGCTGCGCTACCTCGGGCTCGGGAGGCCGGAGCTGGTGACGGCGGACGATCAAGGACGCATCGAGGCCGAGGCGCTGCGGGACGCGCTGGCGGGCAGCGGAGAGCGGCCCGTCCTCGTCGTCCTCCAGGCCGGCGACGTGCATTCCGGCGCCTTCGACCCCTTCACCGAGAGCGTTCGGGCCGCTCGCGACGCGGGCGCGTGGGTGCACGTCGACGGCGCCTTCGGGCTGTGGGCGGCAGCCTCCCCGCGCCACGCCCATCTGACGGCGGGCTGCGCGGACGCCGACTCCTGGGCGACGGACGCCCACAAGACCCTCAACGTCCCCTACGACTGCGGACTGGCGATCGTGCGCGACCCGTCCGCGGTACGGGCGGCGATGGGCGAACGCGGCGACTACCTCATCCATCACGAGCACGGCGACCCCATCGACAAGGTGCCCGAACTCTCCCGGCGCGGGCGCGCCTTCACCGTGTGGGCCGCCCTCAGGTCCCTCGGCCGCTCGGGGGTGACCGACCTGGTCGAGCGACTGTGCCGGCATGCCGCCACGTTCGCGGCCGGCATCGCCGCCATCGAGGGGGCGACCGTGCTCAACGACGTCGTGTTCACCCAGGTGTGCGCCGAGTTCGGCGGCGACGAACGCACGGACCGGGTGCTCGCCCGGCTGCTCGACGACGGCACGGCCTGGATCAGCGGCTCCACCTGGCACGGGCGGCGCATCATGCGCATCTCGGTGAGCAACTGGTCGACCTCCGACGACGACGTGCGGCGCACCCTCGACGCGATCCGGCGCGCGGCCGAGGCTGCTGCCTAGCCGGGTGGCGTCCCCACGGTCACGTCGGACGTCCGGTCACGTCGGTCGACCCGGGACGTCCCGGGGGCCCGGGGGTCCCGGGACGGTGTGCCGATGCCGGGGCGTGCCGGGTCAGGCCGCCGCCGGAGCGAAGCGGTGCAGCTCGTCGGTGCCGGGCTGCACGACGCCGTAGCTGCTCTCCGGAACCTCGTTCCAGGCGCCGGGCAGGTCGCCGAGGGGCTCGGAGACGATGAGGCGGCTCTCCTCGGACAGGTGCCGCAGGAAGGCGATGTCGGGGTGGAGTCTGCGCAGCGCCTCCACCCGGCTGCTGTAGTACAGCGAGCGGGACGCGCGGGCACTGGAGTAGCGGAAGGCCCAGACCCGCTCGCCGTCGGTCACGGCGAGGGTCATCTGGAGCGGGAACTCCACGCCGTGCTCACGGCCGACCCGTTCCACGACTCCCGCCATCTCGGCGACGGCGGCGGGCGGGTCCCGGTCGAGACCGAACGTGAGGGCCAGGTAGAACATCACCTCGGAGTCCGTCGTGCCCTCGATGTCGGGGTACAGCCGGGGGTCGACGAGCAGGGTGAGCTCGCGGCGCACGAGGGGGAACCCGGCGATGGCGCCGTTGTGCATGAACATCCAACGCCCGTACCGGAACGGGTGGCAGTTCGACTGCTGCACGGCCGTCCCGGTCGACGCCCGGATGTGGGCGAAGAACAGCGGGGACCGGACGTGGTCCGCGAGCTCCCGCAGATTGCGGTTGTTCCAAGCGGGGCCGACGTCGCGGAGGAGCGCGGGGGTGTCGTTCTCGGGCGAGTACCAGCCGACACCGAAGCCGTCACCGTTGGTGGTCTCCACCCCCAGCTTGGAGTGCAGGCTCTGGTCGATCAGGGAGTGCTCGGGTTTGTAGAGGATGGTGTCGAGGAGCACGGGTGTCCCCCAGTACGCGAGCCATCGGCACATCCGTGATCACCTGGATCCCTGGGTCTCGAACAGGGCTGCGCTGCGGGCGGCGTGAAGATCCGCTCCGGCCCTTTCATTCTCGGCGCCCGCGGCGCCGAGCGCCACGCGGGGCCGGTCGCCGCCCCGGCGTGCCGCCGGCGCCGCGCGGGTGCGGCCGTCGGGAACCGTCGGACGGGCCTCAGGAACGGCCGGCCTTGCGGCGGGCCCGCAGCCACTCCTTGTTCATGGCCGCGATCGACGGCAGCGGGATGCCCTTGGGGCAGGCCGTCGCGCACTCCCCGGTGAGGGTGCAGCCGCCGAAGCCCTCGGCGTCCATCTGGGCCACCATGTCGAGGACGCGGCTCTCGCGCTCGGGTGCGCCCTGGGGCAGCACGCCCAGGTGGTTGACCTTGGCGGAGGTGAACAGCATCGCCGAGCCGTTGGGGCAGGCGGCGACGCAGGCCCCGCAGCCGATGCACTCGGCGTGCTCGAAGGCGAGGTCGGCGTCGGCCTTGGGGACCGGGGTGGCGTGCGCCTCCGGGGCGGAGCCGGTGGGGACGCTGACGTAGCCGCCGGCCTGGATGATCCGGTCGAAGGCGGAGCGGTCGACGACCAGGTCCTTGACGACCGGGAAGGCGGCGGCACGCCAGGGCTCGACGTCGATGGTGTCGCCGTCACGGAAGGACCGCATGTGCAGCTGGCAGCTGGTGGTGCGCTCGGGGCCGTGGGCGTCGCCGTTGATGACGAGGCTGCACGCGCCGCAGATGCCCTCGCGGCAGTCGTGGTCGAAGGCGACGGGGTCCTCGCCGCGCAGGATGAGCTCCTCGTTGAGGGTGTCCAGCATCTCCAGGAAGGACATGTCGGAGGAGATTCCGTCCACTTCGTAGGTGGACATGGCGCCTTCGGCGTCGGCGTTCTTCTGGCGCCAGACGCGCAGGGTGAGCCTCATGCGTAGCTCCGCTGGGTGGGGTGGACGTGTTCGAAGACGAGGTCTTCCTTGTGCAGGACCGGGGTGCCCTCCGCGCCGAACTCCCAGGCGGCGACGTAGGAGAACTCCTCGTCGCGCCGGGCGGCCTCGCCGTCCGGGGTCTGGGACTCCTCGCGGAAGTGGCCGCCGCAGGACTCCGCGCGGTGGAGGGCGTCGAGGCACATGAGCTCGGCGAGCTCCAGGTAGTCGACGACGCGGTTGGCCTTCTCCAGGGACTGGTTGAACTCCTCGCCCGTCCCGGGGACCTTGATCCGGCGCCAGAACTCCTCGCGGATCGCGGGGATGCGGCGCAGGGCCTTGCGCAGGCCCTCCTCGGTGCGGGCCATGCCGCAGAACTCCCACATGACTTCGCCGAGTTCGCGGTGGAAGGAGTCGGGGGTGCGGTCGCCGTCGACGGCGAGGAGGAGGTGGATCCGGTCCTCGGTCTCGGCGAGGACCTCCCGTACGGCGGGGTGCTCGTCGGTGACGGGCTCGCTGTGCGGGTGGCGCGCCAGGTAGTCGTTGATGGTGGCGGGGAGCACGAAGTAGCCGTCGGCGAGGCCCTGCATGAGGGCGGAGGCGCCGAGGCGGTTGGCCCCGTGGTCGGAGAAGTTGGCCTCACCGATGGCGAAGAGGCCGGGGATCGTGGTCTGGAGGTCGTAGTCGACCCACAGCCCGCCCATCGTGTAGTGCACGGCGGGGTAGATCCGCATCGGCACCTCGTAGGGGTTCTCGGCGGTGATCCGCTCGTACATGTCGAAGAGGTTGCCGTACTTCTCCTCGACCTTGTCCCGGCCCATCCGCCGGATCGCGTCGGCGAAGTCCAGGTAGACCCCCTGGCCGCCGGGGCCGACGCCGCGCCCCTCGTCGCAGACGTTCTTCGCGGCGCGGGAGGCGATGTCGCGCGGGACGAGGTTGCCGAAGGAGGGGTAGATGCGCTCCAGGTAGTAGTCGCGCTCGTCCTCGGGGATCTCGTGGGCGGGGCGGGTGTCGCCCTGGGCCTTGGGGACCCAGATGCGCCCGTCGTTGCGCAGCGACTCGCTCATCAGGGTGAGCTTGGACTGGTGGTCGCCGGTGCGCGGGATGCAGGTGGGGTGGATCTGGGTGAAGCACGGGTTGGCGAAGTACGCGCCGCGCCGGTGGGCCCGCCACACGGCGGTGGCGTTGGAGTTCATGGCGTTGGTGGACAGGTAGAAGACGTTGCCGTAGCCGCCGGTGGCGAGGACGACGGCGTCCGCGTAGTGGGTGGATACGCGTCCGGTGATCAGGTCGCGGGCGACGATGCCGCGGGCCCGGCCGTCGATGACGATCAGGTCGAGCATCTCGGTGCGCGGGTGCATCTCGACGTTGCCGGCGGCGATCTGCCGGGACAGCGCCTGGTAGGCGCCGAGGAGCAGCTGCTGACCGGTCTGGCCGCGGGCGTAGAAGGTGCGGGAGACCTGGACGCCGCCGAAGGAGCGGGTGTCGAGCAGGCCGCCGTACTCGCGGGCGAAGGGGACGCCCTGGGCGACGCACTGGTCGATGATCTCGACGGAGATCTGGGCGAGGCGGTGCACGTTGGACTCGCGGGCGCGGAAGTCGCCGCCCTTGACGGTGTCGTAGAAGAGCCGGTGGACCGAGTCGCCGTCGTTGCGGTAGTTCTTGGCGGCGTTGATGCCGCCCTGTGCGGCGATGGAGTGGGCGCGGCGCGGGGAGTCCTGGTAGCAGAACTGGACGACCTGGTAGCCCTGTTCGGCGAGGGTGGCGCCGGCGGAGCCGCCGGCGAGGCCGGTGCCGACGACGATCACGCGGTGGCCCCGGCGGTTGGCGGGGTTGACCAGCCTGGCCTGGAAGCGGCGGGTGTCCCAGCGCTCGGCGATCGGGCCGGTGGGGGCCTTCTCGTCGGTGAGCGGGGCGCCGAGGGTGTAGTCGGGGGAGGTCATTCAGCTCACCACTCCGGTCATGACGGCGACGGGTACGGAGACGAAGCCCGCGGTCAGGACGAGCGCGAGGGCGTTGGCCAGGATCTTGAGGACGCGTTCGCGGCGGGCGTTGCCGACGCCGAGGGTCTGGGCGGCGCTCCAGAAGCCGTGCCGGACGTGGAGTCCGACGGCGAGCATGGCGACGATGTAGATGGCGTTGCCGTACCAGGTGGAGAAGGTGTCGACGACGTTCTGGTAGGGCTTGCCCTCCTCGAAGCCACCGGGGTGGACGGTGCCGGTGGTCAGGTCGAGGACGTGCCAGACGATGAAGAGGGCGAGGATGACGCCGCCCCAGCGCATGGTGCGGGTGGCGTAGGAGGAGCCCTTGCGACGGTGCGCGTACGCCGTGGGGCGGGCCCTGAGGCCGCGGCGGCTGAGCTGGTACGCGGAGACGGCGTGCGCGACGACGGCGGCGAGCAGCACGATCCTGGCGATCCACAGGCCCCAGTGGTGGTGCAGCACGGGGGCGCCCATGACGCGCAGCCAGTGGCCGTAGGCGTTGAACTCCCCGGGGCCGAAGAAGACCTTCAGGTTGCCCGCGACGTGTGCGACGAGGTAGGCGAGCATGAGGAGGCCGCTCACGGCCATGACCGTCTTCTTGCCGATCGTGGAGGCCCAGAAGCCGCGGGTGGGAGCGGCGGGGGTCCGGGCTGTCGCCCGATCGGTCTTCGTTGCCAAAGCCATGCCAGCGACGGTAGGGCCGAAGGACCCGAGTGGTCCAAGACATGGATCGGCTGATCTCGATAGGCGGGAGCTATGGGCGCGGGTAGGGTGGTGCCATGCAGTTCCAGCAGCTCCTCTACTTCGTCGCCGTCGCCGAGACCCGCCACTTCACCCGGGCCGCCGAGCGCGTGCACGTCTCGCAGCCCTCGCTCTCGCAGCAGATCAAGGCCCTGGAGCAGGAGCTGGGCGCGGAGCTGTTCAGCCGGGCGCGGGGGAACATCGCCCTCACCGACGCGGGCGAGGCCCTGCTGCCGCTGGCCCGCCGGATCCTCGCCGACACCGACACCGCCCGGCACGAGGTGCAGGAGCTGGTGCAGCTCAAGCGCGGCCGGGTGCGGCTCGGCGCGACGCCCAGCCTGTGCACCGGACTGCTGCCGGACGTGCTGCGGACGTTCCACGACCAGCATCCGGGCATCCAGCTGCTCATCGAGGAGGGCGGCTCGCACGACCTCGTACGGGAGCTGGCGCGCGGCGCGCTCGACCTGGCGCTCGTGGTGCTGCCGCTGCCGACCCCCTCACCGGCCCTGACCACGGTGGAGCTGCTGACCGAGGACCTGGTGGTGGTGTCCTCGGCGTCCGCCCCGGCGCCGCGGCGGCCCGTGCGGATCGCGGATCTGCGCGACCAGCCCCTGGTGATGTTCCGGCACGGCTACGACCTGCGGGAGCTGACCGTGGCGGCCTGCCGGGCGGAGGGCTTCGAGCCCTCGTTCACGGTGGAGGGCGGCGAGATGGACGCGGTCCTGGGCTTCGTACGGGCAGGTCTCGGCCTGGCGGTCGTGCCCACGATGGTCGCCGGCCGGGCCGGCCGCGACCTGCGCGTCACGGCCCTGGCGCGCCCGGGCCTGCGCCGCACGATCGCACTGGCCCACCGCAGCGACGTGGCGCCCCCGCGGGCGGCCCGCGAGCTGCAGAAGCTGCTCATGGCCTCCCGCCGGGGGCGATAGCGCGCCGCGCGGCCGCCCCCTCGACGCGGGGCGTTCGCCCACCCCTGTCGGAGGCGGTCGTCCGGCCGGGGCGGGACGACCGCCCCCACGGGGCGGGGCGAACGGTCCGCGACGGCCGGGGCGGAGAGCGCGGGGGTGCGGCGTCCTACACGGCGTCCGCCAGGACCAGAGAGTGGATCCGGTCCGGGGCGCCGGGGCGGGCGTAGTACCAGCCCTGGGCCGTGTCGCAGCCGAGCTCCCGGAGCTGCTGGGCCTGGGCCCCGGTCTCCACGCCCTCGACGGTGACGGCGAGGTCCAGGCTGTGCGCCAGCTGCACGATGCCCTCGACGATCTTGAGGTCGACCGGGTCCGCCGGGTGCTGCTGCATGCCCTGGGTGAAGGAACGGTCCAGCTTGAGGACGCTCACCGGCAGCCGACGCAGGTTGGCGAGGTTCGAGTAGCCCGTGCCGAAGTCGTCGAGGGCGATGTCCACCCCCATCTCGGCGAGCTGCCGCAGCGGCTTGAGCAGGTCGTCGTCGGCCCCGATCAGGGCGGACTCCGTCACCTCCAGGCACAGCGCGCCCGGTTCGAGCCCGGAGCGCTCCAGGACGTCGACGGTCTCGGCGACCAGGCCCGGGTGGTGCAGCTGGGTCGGCGACAGGTTGACGTTGATCCGCAGCGGACCGGTGGCCCTGCGGCCGCCGGGGGCCCCGTCCTGCCAGAACCGGGCCTGGCGCACGGCCTCCTGGAGCACCCAGCGGCCCAGCGGCACGATGAGGCCGGTGTTCTCGGCGAGCGGGATGAAGCGGTCCGGGCCGAGCACCCCGTGCTGCGGGTGGCACCAGCGCACGAGCGCCTCGGCGCCGTGCACGCTGCCGTCGCCGAGGTGGACCAGCGGCTGGTACTCGATGAAGAACTCACCGCGTTCCAGGGCCGCGGGCAGGGCGGTGGTGAGCCCGTGCCGGGTGATGGCCCGCGCGTCGGCCTCCGCGTCGGCGTACTCGAAGCGGTTGCCACCCGCCGACTTGGCCCGGTACATGGTGATGTCGGCGCTGCGCAGCACCTCGGCCGCGGTTCGCTCCCCCGCCGGGCCCTCGACCACGCCGACGCTGCCGCGGACGGTCAGCTCGCGCCCGTCGACGCTGATCGGGGAGGCCAGGGCGGCGAGCATGCGGTCGGCGAGCTCGGCGACCTTGCGCTCGGTGCCGGGCCCGGTGGTGAGGGCGACGAACTCGTCGCCGCCGAGCCGGGCGACCATCTCGCCGGGTCCGGTGACACAGCTCTGCAGCCGGTCGGCGACCTCGACGAGCAGCCGGTCTCCGGTGGAGTGGCCGAGGCTGTCGTTGACGACCTTGAAACCGTCGAGGTCCAGATAGCACAGGCCGAAACGGGTGTCCCCGCCCGGGCCGAGGGTCTTCTCCAGGCGTTCGAAGAACAGCGTGCGGTTGGGCAGGCCGGTGAGGGCGTCGTGCGTCGCCTCGTACCGCAGCCGCAGGTTGAGCAGCCGCCGTTCGGTCGTGTCCTCCATCAGCGCCAGCTGGTACTGGGGCGCGCCCTCCGCGTCCCGCAGGAGCGACACGGTGAGGTTGGTCCAGAGCACGGTGCCGTCGCTGCGGTAGTACGGCTTCTCGACGCGGTAGTGCTCGCGCTCGCCGCGCACCAGCTCGTCGTAGAGCCGCCACACGTGCGGGCCGTCCTCGGGGTGCGCCCACTCGACGATGTTGCGGCTGAAGACGGTCTGCTCCAGGCCGCCGAACATGCGGGTGAGGGTCTCGTTGACCTCCAGGACGTTGCCGTCGAGGTCCGCGATGCCGATGCCGATCGCGGCGCCGTCGAAGACCGCGCGGAAGCGGCTCTCGGTGGCGTGCAGGGCGAGTTCGGCGGCACTGCGGGCGGAGAGCGCCGAGTGGGCGATGGACTCCTGCTCGACGAGGGTCCGCTCGCGCAGCGCCTGGGCGAAGCCGGCGGCCATGGCGTGCTGGAGCCGGGCGCAGCGGGCCCGCAGCTCCTCGGCTGCGGTGTCCTGCTCGTCACCGCAGTACAGCACCAGGTAGGCGTCGACCACGCCGAGGCTGCGGGCGAGGGCGTCCGGGTCCGTGCAGTGGGCGGCCACGAGGGCCTGGCCGACGCGGTGGGCGGGGGCGGTGTCGAACGGCCGGGCGTGCAGGGCCTCGGACAGCTCCCGGGCGGGCGGCAGCAGGTGCCGCTCGAACTCCTGACGGGTCATCGAGGTGGCCGTGACCGGGAACACGGCCCGGCTCCAGATGGTCACGAACCGCCTGAGTCTGTCCTCCGGTCCGTCGGCGTCGGCCACGGAGCCGGTCGGCTGGGACGGCAGCTTCACGCCTTGCGCCCCACCCCTGCGAACCCGGAGAAGGCGAAGGGATCCTCCTCCTCGTCCGGGCTGTCCGGCCGCCACAGGGGCATCGGTACGAGTCCGGGCTCGACGAACTCGGTGCCGGCGAAGAAGCGGCTGATCTCCTCCTTGCTGCGCATCACGAGGGGGTTGCGGATGTCGCGGTAGACGTCCACGACGCCGCCGGCCCGCTCCTGGGAGACCGGGATGCCCTCGTAGGAGGCGTGGGTGAGGACGAGGAGGCTGCCGGGGGCGAGCGCGTCGAGGAGTTCGGCGACGGCGGCGCCGGGCTCGTCCTCGTCCTCCAGGAAGTGCAGGACGGCGACGAGCAGCAGGGCCACCGGGCGGTCCAGGTCGAGCAGCTCGCCGACCTCGTGGCTGCGCAGGATCTCGCGGGGCTTGCGCAGGTCCGCGGCGACCACGGCCGAGCGGGCGTCGCCGTCGAGGACGGCCCGGCTGTGGGCGACGGCGACCGGGTCGTGGTCGACGTAGACCACGCGCGTCGCGTCGCTGGCGGCCTGGGCGACCTCGTGGACGTTGCCGAAGGTCGGTATCCCCGAGCCGATGTCGAGGAACTGGGTGACGCCGGTCGCGACGGCGTACCGGACGGCCCGGCGCATGAAGGCACGGTTCGCCTGCATGATCTTGGGGAGCCCCGGCAGGAACTCCATGGCCTTGCGGGCCGCTTCCCGGTCCACTTCGAAATTGTGCGAGCCGCCCAGATAGAAGTCGTACATACGGGACACGCTCGGCACCGAAATGTCGATGCCCGGCGGAGCCCAGGCGGGACGCTCCATCAAAGTCTCCATCAAGTCGCCATGGATGCGGCCATGTGTTCGCAGCCTACGTTCGAGCTGAGGCTACTGATCGCCCGCCTGGAGAGCGAGTAGAAACGGAAATTCGCGATCCGTTCTTGGTCACACGCCATTGGCACGTGCGGCGGGTAAGGAAGACTTCACGCCTTCAGGTCGTGCAAATTCACGTGCATATGGAAGCGCGGAGTCCGGAAGACCCTTCCCTTACAGCCCAGAAGCCCGGAGTACGCCCTGGGCCGGCCCAATGGGCGACGACAACCGGCCAGTTCTCCGTACGGGCGTCCCACGAGAGGTGCCGGTCGGGCGTTCCCCCTGAATCGGGCGCAACGACAAGGCCGTTGGGGCCGTTGGGTACGTGTGAGACGACAGAACCCCGCGAAACGTCAAACCCCCGCGGCTCGAGATCCCCACCATCCGGGGAATCCTGGGCCGTTCCGGCCCGCCGGAGCGATCCATATGATCATGCTGCGAGGCGTGTCTCTGTCGCCTCTGTACGGATCGCGCCTGGCGCGGCCGCTCGCGGCCGGCGCCCTGGTGTGGCTCCTCACCGCCCCGGCGCCCGCGGCCGCCGACGCGTGCGCGTACGCCTCGACCGGTTCCGACGGTTCGGGCATCTCGATCGCGTCCACCGGATCGGGCTCCTGTTTCCCCACCCACCCGCCGCACCCCTCGCACCCGCCGCATCCCTCGCACCCGCCGCACCCGTCCCATCCGCCGCACCCGACACATCCGCCTCACCCCACACATCCGCCTCACCCCACACATCCGCCGAAGCCGACGCCGAAGCCGACGCCCGCTCCCGAGCCGCCGACGACCCGGCCCGCTCCCCCGCCTAAGCCGGCCCCGGCACCGAGGCCCGCGCGCCCCCGCCCGGCCCCGCGCACCGCCGAGGCGGAGCCGCCCCCGCCCCCGCCGCCCGCGCCGTCGCCCTCGCCGGTGCCGACCGTGCGGTCGCACCCGCCGGCCCCGGGCCCGGTCGCCCTGCCGCACTACCAGCGCACGGCCCGGGTCAAGCCGAAGAGCGCCCCGAACGTGCTCAGTACGACCCTGCTCATCACCGCGCCCGCGGTGCTCGCGACCGCGATCCTGCGCCCCCGCTCCCGCTGACCGCTCGTCACCACCGAGCGCTCGATCCGGCCGGGCCGCGCTCGGCCGACGGAGGAAACCTTGTCCGAATGGCTCGTCCTGTCCATCGCGATGGCCGCCGCGTGCGCCGTCGTCCTGACCATCGTCGTCATCAACCACCGCAGGATCCCCGAGGACGACGACCCCAGCGAGACCCCCGACGTCATCGAGTACATGACGATGATGATCGGCGTGGTGTACGCCATCGTCCTCGGCCTCGCCATCGCCGGCGTCTGGGAGGCCCGCAGCGCCGCCCAGGAGACCGTGCGGCAGGAGGCCCAGGCCCTGCACGAGATCTCCGCGCGCGCCCAGGTCTACCCGCCGGCCGTGCGGGACCGGATCCGGGCCGACGTCGACGCGTACGTGAGCTTCGTCGTCCATGACGAGTTCCCCTACATGTCGGACCACAACGAGCTCGACGACACGGGGACGGAGCTCCTGGAGAAGGTCCGCCGCAGCGTGACCGACTACCAGCCCGCCAACGACTTCGAGGGGCAGGCCTACCAACCGCTCGTGGACCAGGTGGCGGTGGCCGACGACGCCCGTGGCGCGCGCGGGCAGAACGCGGGCGCGACGATGCCGGGCGTGGTGTGGTTCGGCCTCATCATCGGCGCCCTGGTGACGGTGGGCCTGATCTTCACCCTGCAGATCCGGCGCACCGGCAGGGAGGTGCTGCTCGCCGGCCTCTTCAGCGCGCTCATCGCCTTCCTGCTCTTCCTCATCTGGGACTTCGACGCGCCGTTCGGCCGGGGCATCTCGGCCACCGCCGCGCCGTTCACCGACCTGTTCCCGCAGGTCCTGGGCTGACCCGGGCCGGACGTTGGGCCGGGTGGGGGACATGGGTGCCCCATTCGCCCGTCTGGGATCGCGACTGTGGTAGGGGACTCCTAGCGTTTCCGGTATCGAGGTGCATTTCATGCCTTATGCGGAAAACCCTTCCGCAGCTGCTCCTCGGAGACCCGGAGGATCCACCATGCGCGCGATACGTGCCGTGTCCACCGCTCTGCTGGGGGCGGCCGCCCTCGCCCTGGCCGCCCCCCTCGCCGTCGCCGCCGACGGCGCGCCGGCGCCGAACCCCCGAGCGCCCGGAGCGAGGCAAGTGGGCGATTTCGTCGTCTCCCCCGCGTTCGTCGCCCCGGGCGGCAGGGTCACCCTCAGCGCCCCGGGCTGTGCGAGCACGGCGACGGCCTCGGCCGGCATCTTCGACACCGTCACGATCGCGCCCGGATCCGCGGCCACCGCCACGGTGGACAGCGACGCCAAGCGCGGCGCCGTCTACACGGTGTCCTTCAACTGCACGGGCGGCATGCAGAGCACCGTCGACCTGACCATCACGGGTGGCGCGACCGCCACCGCCACGAGCCTCTCGACGCTCCGCCCCGCGACCCCGCGCGGTGTCGCCGGCGGCCTCGGCGGCTCGGTCGACGCGACGAACGGCTGGACGATGGCGGCCGGCGGAGCCATGGCGCTCGCCGCGGCCGGTGGTCTGGTCTTCGTGATCCGGCGCAGGTCGGCCGCCGGCCGTCGGCACTGACGGGGCGGCCGTGCCCCGGCCCGCCCCACGGAAGAGCCCGAGTGCGAAACCGCCCCGGACGCCCGTCGCCCCCGAACCCTGAAGAGGGTCCGGGGGCGACGGGCGTCGCGGGCCTGCCGGGAGGTTCGACCGGTCAGACCTCCACGCGGCCCATGCGGCGCCGGCGGACGATGAACAGGCCACCGCCCAGCGCGGCGGCGGCGACGAGCGAGCCGCCGACGGCCATCTCGACGGAGCTCGGCGCGAGCGAGCCGCCCAGACCGCCCTGCGCGCCCTGACCCGGCAGCACGCGGAAGGACTGGGTGAGCGTCCGTCCGTTGCTGCACTGGACGGTCAGCTGGTACTGGCCCGGCGTGGCGTTGTTGAAGATGCGGGCGGTGGCCGTGGAAACGCCGTTGTTGGCGGCGGAGAGGGTGGTGGTCGCGAAGGCGCTGGACGTGACCGTGCCCCCGGCGCACCCCCTGACGGTGATCGTGAGGATCGACCCCTGGTGGACCGCGAAGGGGGAGACGGTGACGGCGTTGGAGTTGTCACCACCCCCGGGGGCCTGGAAGGAGTCGGCCGACACGCTGCTGGGCCCTTGGGTGGCGGTGGCGAGGGGGGCCGCGAGTCCGAGCGCCGCGAACGCGGTCGCCGTCACCGCCAGAGTGCGTGCAGCACGCATGGTTGAACCTCCAACTGAAGGCGCCCCAAAGCGGTGCTCCGGGAGAATCGACGAGTACGCCTTCCATGACGAACCATCACAAGCCGTGCCGACCGGCGCATTTCGGCACTGCGCCACCTCGGTGAGTCCCGGCGTCCGCCGAACGGGGGTGGGGGACTGACGGAACCGCAGGTCACGCGATGTCAGGCCGATGATCTGACGATTACTCGGACGGGTCATCACCCGGACGCCCGACTCACCCCCGCCGGCACCCGACCGGCACCTGACCGGCACCCCACCGGCGCTCCCGTCCTGACCGTGGCACAGGGCGGCGCCCCCGGGGCCGCCACCCGTTCGCCCCGCTCCGATCGCCGGTTTCCGCCCGCGCCCTTACCGTTCCCGTGACGCACCAAGGGAGAACCATGAGCCCGGGAGAACCATGAGCCCCAAGGACTTCAGCTTCCTCGAAGCCGCCAGGAGACGCCAACCCTGGGGCGCCCTGGCCCTCGTCATGCTCTCCGGGCTGGCGATAATGCGCAACGGGGTCGGCTTCGAGTCCGGCCCGCCCCAGCCCACCGCCGCGGCGCGCCCGGTCGCCCGTCCGGTGGGCCCGGCTCCCACGAGCGCCTACGGCCTGGATCCGCTGCCCTACGCCCAGGCCTCGCGCATCAAGATCCCGGCCCTCAAGGTGGCGGCCCCCGTCATCGACGTCGGCCTGGACGACAACGGCTGGATCGCCGCCCCGCCGCCCCAGGAGGCCAACCTCGCCGGGTGGTACCAGAACGGCATCGCCCCGGGCATGCGCGGCACGTCGGTCGTCGTGGGCCACGTCGACAACCTGGCGGGCCCCGCGGTGTTCTACGGCCTCGGCTCCCTGCAGCGCGGCCAGCACATCGAGGTCGAGCGGTACGACGGCCGGGTGGCCGTCTTCGAGATCTACGGGGTCGACGTGTACGCGAAGAACGACTTCCCGGTCCAGGTCTACGCGGACACCGGTGAGCCCGAGCTGCGGGTGATCACCTGCGGCGGCGGCTACTCCCGGGCGCACGGCTACGACGGCAACGTGGTCGTCTACGCCCGGATGGTGGGCTCGCGGTAGGCCCGCGGAGCACACGGCACGGCCCAGGGCCCCGGCACTCCGCAGCGTGCCGGGGCCCCGGGCCGTACGGGGCGGGTTGCGCGCTCAGCGGCGCGGGACGGTGATGCTGTAGCCCGCGTCGAGGAGTTGGGGCAGATAGCGCTTGAGCGCGGCGACGCTGTGCGAGCGGTTGCCGCCGGCGTCGTGGTTGAGGACGACGACCCCGGGCCCGGCCCCGTTCAGGACCCTCCGGACGATGCTGTCGGTGGGCGGCTCCTGCCAGTCGAGGGTGTCGACGGTCCAGGCGAGCGGCTCCATGCCGAGCTCGGCGCCGATCTCGAAGGAGAGCTTGTTCCAGGCCCCGTAGGGAGCCCGGTACCACAGCGGAGCAGCGCCCAGGGCCTGTTCGATGACGTCGCTCGTGCTGCCGAGCTCCTGGCGGATGCGGGACGGGCGCAGCTTGGGGACGAGGGGATGGGACCATGAGTGGTTGCCGACGACGTGCCCGTCCTCGGCCATCTCCTTGAGCAGGTCCTGGTTGTCGACCGCCATCTCGCCGCACACGAAGAACATCGCGCGGCAGTCGTGGCGCCGCAGGGTGGCCAGGATCTCCGGCGTGTAGCGCGGGTCGGGCCCGTCGTCGAAGGTGAGCACCATCGAGCGCCCGACACCGGTCAGTTGGAGGAAGGGCCGGGTCCTGACCGGCGGGAGCGCCTTGCGGAAGGCGGGCGGCGCGTAGCCGGTCATCGGCTGCAGCCGGTACGCGGCCGGTCGCAGCCGGGCGGCCTGGACCTGCGGCCCCGCCGCCGCGGGGGCGGGTCGTACGGACGGCCGGGCGGAGGGCGTGGCGCCCGGGGTGGCCTCGGGCGGGCCGCCGGGGTCGGTCAGCCGGTCCGTGGCGAAGACCCCGACGGCGGCGGTGGCTCCGAGGGCGGCGGCGAGGCGCAGCAGCGACCGGCGACCGGTGGTCGTCTCATCCTTTTTCATGACCAATGGTTCGTCCGGAGGACGGCGCGCTCCGCGCAGCGACACCGGCCGCCCGTCCGAAAACACCTGATGAGCCGATAGCCTCGAAGGGTGAGTGGTTTCGAACGGGGTACGGACGGCCCGAAGGTGATCGTCGCCGGGGTCGACGGCTCGGCGTCCTCGCTGCGCGCCGCGGCGTACGCGGCGGGCCTGGCGCGGCGGCAGCACGCGCTGCTCGCGCTCGTCCACGTCCAGCCCGTGATGGCGGCGGGCGCCTCGCTCGGGGCTCCGGTCGCCGGGACGACGGAGGAGATCGCGGAGGGCCTGGTGGCCGAGATCCGGGAGTCCGCCGAGCGGGTGAAGGAGATCTTCCAGGTGCGTTGGGAGTTCCACACCTTCCGCGGGGACGCGTACGCGGGACTGGTCTCGGCCGCCGACGAGCTGAAGGCGGACGCGGTGGTGGTGGGGGCCTCGGAGTCGGCGGGGCACCGGTTCGTCGGCTCGGTCGCGGTGCGGCTGGTGAAGGCGGGCCGCTGGCCGGTCACGGTGGTCCCGTAGCCCCGGGGCCCCCGGGGGCTACTCCCCCATCACCAGGCCGTCGCGGGCGGCGCCCCGGGCGAGCACGACCGCGCGGATGGCGTCGCGGGCCCCGGTGTACTGCGTCCGCCCCTTCTTGATCGCCTCGTTGAGGTTCACCACCCGCCCCAGGGCGGTGTCGAACGACTGGGGTACGAACTCCGCCCTGGACACCTCCCAGCGACGGCCGGGTGCGGTCGGCGGGGCGAAGGTGAAGCGGGCCAGGGTGCCCTGGTTGCCCCGGGGGTCGTGGACGCCCTCGTAGTTGATCATGTCGCCCGCGATCTGGTCGCCCATGCCGTAGACGATCCAGGTGCCGTTGACCTTCTCGTACGCCTGCGGCACGTGGGCGTGGGTGCCGATGATCAGGTCGATGTCGGGGCGGTTCCCGGTGTGCGAGGCGGTGAGCGCGCGGCCGAGGCCGAGCTGGCGCTCGTCGGGTGCCGTCTGCCACTCGGTGCCCCAGTGGAGCGAGACGACCACGACGTCCGCGCCGGCCTTCCGGGCTGCCCGCGCGTCGGAGACGATCTTCTGCTCGTCGATCAGGTTGACGGCCCAGGGCTGCCCCTCGGGCAGCGGGTAGCCGTTGGTGTCGTAGGTGTAGGCGAGCTGGGCGACGGTCGCGGCGCCGGCCTCGAGCAGGGCGGGCCGGGCGGCCTCCGCGGCGGTACGGGCCGAGCCGGCGTGCCGCACGCCTGCCTTGTCGAGCGCGTCCAGGGTGCGGCGCAGGCCGCCGGCCCCGTCGTCGAGGGTGTGGTTGGAAGCGGTGGAGCAGGAGTCGTAGCCGGTCTCCTTGAGCGCCACGGCGACCTCGGGCGGCGACTTGAACGCGGGGTAGCCGGTGTACGGGCCGCCCTGCTCGCCGTAGACGGTCTCCATGTGGCAGATCGCCAGGTCGGCGCGCGAGACGACGGACCGGACGCCCGAGAACATGGGGCGGAAGTCGTAGCCTGCGCCGCCCGCGTCGACGGCGGCCCGCTGGATGACCGAGTCGTGCGGCAGGACGTCGCCGGAGGCCACGAGGGTGAAGGGGGCCGGGGCGGACGCTCCCCCGGGGGCCGGGGACCGCTCCTCCGCGCGGCTCCGTCCGGCGTCGGGGGCCGACCGGTCGGGGGCGCGGTCGGCGACGGCGCAGCCGGTGGCCGCGGTGAGCAGGACGACGGCGAGGGCCGCCGCGCCGGGTCTGGTGCGTGGGGTCATCTGCCGGACTCCGCTGATTCGTAGGATGAACATCCGTTCTCACGAATTCACAGGGGAGATAAGCCCCAGTCAAGGGTCATTGCCGCGTCTCGTGGGAAACCCCGCTGAATCGGACGCAGTGCTTCCGCCCGACCGTTCGTCGTGCCATTCACCGCTCGGTGCGACCGTTCGTCGCAGAACCTCGTCCGTTCCCTGTCGCTCGTCGAGCGGGTGCGTTCGGATACGGCGACATGACGACGGCACTGACGGCACCGAAGGCAGCGAGGGCGACCACCGACGAGCGGGCCCTGAAGGAGCTCCAGCGCGAGCACGGGCAGGCCCTGCTCACCTTCCTCCTCGGCCTCACCCACGGCGACCGGCAGCGGGCCGAGGACCTGGCCCAGGAGACCCTGGTCCGGGCCTGGCTCCACCCCGAGGCCTTCGACTCCTCGTACGAGTCGATGCGGCCGTGGCTGTTCACGGTGGCCCGGCGTCTCGCCATCGACGCGCGCCGCTCCCGGCTGTCCCGGCCGACCGAGATCGGCGACTGCCTGCTCGCCGTCACCGCCGACCCGGCCGACGCCACCGAGTCCGCCGACGCGGCCCTCGACGTCCGCGCGGCGGTCCGCGGGCTCAGCCCGGAGCACCGCGCGGTCCTCGTCCGGCTCTACTTCCACGGCCTGACGGTCAACGAGGCCGCCGCCGACCTCGGCATCCCGGCCGGCACCGTCAAGTCCCGCTCGCACTACGCACTGCGCCAGCTCGGCCACCGGCTGCCCGGCTACCGGCCCCGGCGCCGCACGGGCGTTGCCCGGCCCCCGGCCGTCGCCCCACAATGACGCTCGTGACACTGACTCTCGCCGCCGCCGAAAAGGTCCTCGCCGACAACTTCGCCCCCTGGGTGCTCGACCTGGGGCTCTCCGTCGCCTCCGTCGACGGTCACGAGGCCGTCCTCCGGCTCCCCTGGTCCGACCGGCTCGCCCGGGAGGGCGGCGGGCTCTCCGGACAGGCGCTGATGGCCGCCGCCGACACCGCGACCGTGATCGCGGTGTCCGCCGCCCGCGGCGGCTTCGTGCCGATGACCACGGTCCAGCAGTCGATCAGCTTCCAGCGCGCCGTGCTCGGCGTCGACGTCCTGGTGCGGGCGCGGCTGACGAAGGCCGGCAAGCGCATGGCCTTCGCGGACATCACCATGACCGCCGAGGGCACGGAGGAGCCCGCCGCCCACGCGACGGCGGTCTACGCCCTCCTCGGCTGACCTCCTCCACCCCGGGCTTCACCCCCGTCACACGGCCCTCACCTGCACCGATGTGGCGGGGGCCGTGTCCGAAACCACTCGGGCGAGTTGAGCGAATGCGCCCCGCGCGTGCCCTTCTCGGAGGAGGCTCGTCACCGGGGGCCTCGTCTGGACGTCCGGGAGAAGGTGGAAACGGTGCTGCCCGAAAGCACGAACGGCGCCGGCGGAGGCGGGCTCGCCGTCCCCATGGACTGGCTGTGCGCCGAGTACGTCGCCGACGACGTGTTGCGGACCAGCGGGCTCGTCGCGCCCGGTTCGCTGGAGTTCCGGGCCGGGGTACGGACCCTGTCCCTCACCGTCCTGTTGTCCGGGGCCGGCAGGGACGGCTGGCTGCGCCGTACCGCCCACGACCACCCCTGGTCCGCCTGGGTGGACACCCACCTCGACGCTCCGTCCGCGCGCCCCCCGGAACCGGACCTCGCCCTCGCCCGGGACACCTGGCGACGGCTGCGGGCCACCGAACTGCGCGCCGCCGACCTGGCCGGACTCGCCGGGCTCGCCGCCGTCGACGAGGACCGTCAGGTGTGGCTGCCCGCCTGGCAGGTGGGCGTGGCCCTCAGCCACCTCGCGCTGCACCTGTGCTGAGCCCGGGAGGCGCCGTCAGGCCGTCGGGTGCACGCCCGGGCGGTACTTGGGGATCCGTACCGTCACCTTCATGCCCGCGCCGACGCCCGTCTCGATGACGAGACCGTGCTCCGCCCCGTACACCTGCCGGAGCCGCTCGTCCACGTTGCACAGGCCGACGCCCGAGTCCGAGGGACGCTCGCCGCGCAGGACCGCGCGCAGCAGCTCCGGGTCCATGCCGACCCCGTCGTCCTCGATGGTGACGACGGCCTCGGCGCCCGCGTCGCGGGCGGCGATCACCACCCGGCAGCCGTCGGCGGAGTCCTCCAGACCGTGCTTGACGGCGTTCTCCACCAGCGGCTGCAGGCAGAGGAACGGCAGCGTGACCGGGAGCACCTCGGGCGCGATCCGCAGGGTCACCTTCAGCCGCTCGCCGAACCGGGCGCCGGCGAGTGCCAAGTACTGCTCGATGGCCCGCAGTTCGTCGGCGAGCTGGGCGAAGTCGCCGTGCCGCCGGAAGGAGTAGCGGGTGAAGTCGGCGAACTCCAGCAGTAGTTCGCGCGCCCGCTCGGGATCGGTGCGGACGAACGAGGCTATGGCGGCGAGCGAGTTGAAGATGAAGTGCGGGGAGATCTGAGCGCGCAGGGCCCGGATCTCGGCCTCCACGATCCGGGTCCGGGAGCGGTCCAGCTCGGCCAGTTCGAGCTGGACGGACACCCAGCGGGCCACCTCCGTGGCCGCCCGCACCAGGACCGCCGACTCCCGCGAGCCGTACGCGACGAGCGCGCCGAGCACCCCGTCCTCGCCGGTCAGCGGGGCGACCACCGCCCAGCCCAGCGGGCACTCGGGGTCGGCGCAGTCGTCCGCGCAGCCGGTGTGCGCGGAGCGGCTGCGGCCCGAGGCGACGGTCTCCGCGACGAGTTCCATGACCGCCTCGCGGTGGTGCCCGTCGCCGGGTCCGTCCCAGGCGAGCACGCAGGTCCGGTCGGTCAGGCACAGCGCCTCCGTGCCGAGCAGGGAGCGCAGCCGGCCGGCCGCCCTGCCAGCCGTCTCCTCGGTGAGCCCGGCGCGCAGCGGGGGCGCGGCGAGCGAGGCGGTGTGCAGCGTGTGGAAGGTGGCACGTTCGACGGGGGTGCCCAGGTCGAGGTCGGCCGCCCTGCGTCCGCGCCGGGCGGTGCTCCGGCCGAGCACGAAGCCGGCCGCGAGCAGGACCGCTCCGACGGCGGCCGCCGCGGCCAGGACGATGCCGCTCACCGCTCGGCCCCCCGCGCCTGGGCCTCGGGGCGCCCACTGAACTCCTCCGGCAGGTGCAGCCGGGCCAGGATCCCCGGCGTTCCGGCCGGCACGCGACCCGGGGTCGCGAGGGACACCAGGACCATGCTGAGGAAGCCGAGCGGCACCGACCAGACGGCGGGCCAGGCCATCAGGGTGTGCGGCCAGCCTTCCGGCGGCAGTCCCGCCCGGGTGGCCATGACGGCGGTCAGCGCGGAGCCGCCGCCGAGCAGCAGCCCCGCGATCGCGCCGGGCGGGGTCAGCCGCCGCCACCAGATGCCGAGCACCAGCAACGGGCAGAAGGAGGAGGCGGAGACGGCGAAGGCCAGGCCCACGGCATCGGCGACCGGCACCTTGGAGGCGAGGACCCCGGCGGCGAGCGGGACGGCCGTGGAGAGCAGGGTCGCGAGCCGGAAGTGCCGGACGCCCCGGGAGGGCAGCACGTCCTGGGTGAGGACCCCGGCCACCGACATGGTGAGCCCGGAGGCGGTCGACAGGAAGGCGGCGAAGGCGCCGCCCGCGAGGAGCGCCCCGAGCAGGTCACCGAGCACCCCGCCGAGCAGCCGTTCCGGCAGGACGAGCACGGCGGCGTCGGCGGCCCCGCTCAGGGCGAGTTCGGGGGCGTAGATCCGGCCCAGCGCCCCGTACAGCGGCGGCAGCAGGTAGAAGACGCCGACCAGGCCGAGGACGACCAGGGTGGTCCGGCGCGCGGCCCGCCCATGGGGGCTGGTGTAGAAGCGCACGGCGACGTGCGGCAGGCCCATGGTGCCGAGGAAGGTCGCGAGGATCAGCCCGTAGGTCGCGTACAGCTGGTGCCCGTCGCGCCCGCCGGCGAGCGGCTGGGACCAGCCGAGGGGGTCGGCGCCGTTCGAGGCGCGGGTCGGTACGGGCGCCCCGGCGGGGAACGCGAGCCGGGTGCCCTTCTCGATCCGGTGGGTGCCCGGCCGCAGGGTGACCGTCCCCCGCTCGTACGCCCGCTCGTCGACGCCGCCGGTGACGGTGAGCGTGAGCGGGGCGTCGACCTCGATCCGTACCGTGTCGGCGACCCGGACGACCGTGTGGGCGCGGAAGACGGCCGGCGCGTCGAACCGGGCGCGCGGGGCGCCGTCCCCGGACCAGGCGGCGACGAGGAAGAACGCCGGGACCAGCAGCGCGGTGAGCTTCAGCCAGTACTGGAAGGCCTGCACGAAGGTGATGCTGCGCATGCCGCCGGCGGCGACGATGCCCGTGACGACCAGGGCGACGACGAGACCGCCGAGCCAGTCCGGGGCACCGGTCAGGATCTCCAGGGTCAGCCCCGCGCCCTGGAGTTGGGGCAGCAGGTAGAGCCAGCCGATGCCGACGACGAAGAGGCTGGCGAGCCGCCGGACCTGGGGGGACTCCAACCGGGCCTCGGCGAAGTCGGACAGCGTGTACGCGCCGGAGCGGCGCAGCGGGGCGGCGACCAGGAGCAGCAGCACGAGGTAGCCGGCGGTGTAGCCGACCGGGTACCACAGCATGTCGGGGCCCTGGACGAGGACGAGTCCGGCGATGCCGAGGAAGGAGGCGGCGGACAGGTACTCGCCGCTGATGGCGGCGGCGTTGAGGCGCGGCCCGACCGTGCGGGAGGCGACGTAGAAGTCGGAGGTGGTACGGGAGATCCGCAGGCCGAGACCGCCGATGAGGACGGTGGCGAGGACGACGACGGTGACCGCGGCGACCGCGTAGCTGTGGTTCATGCGCCGGGGGTCACCGCTCGACGAGGCCGGTGAAGTCGCGTTCGTTCCGTTCGGCGCGCCGGACGTACCAGTGGGCGATGGCCCAGACGACCGGGTGGACGCCGACGCCGAGCGCCGCCCACACGGCGGCCTCGGGCGCCGGCAGCGCGAGCAGCAGCGGCAGGGGGCCGACGAGCAGCAGCAGCGCGCCGAGTCCGGTGAGGGCGGCGCGCAGCTGGCTGCGCATCAGGGAGCGCACGTAGGTGTGGCCCAGGGTGGTCTGCTCGCTGATCTCCGAGCGGGCGGGCGCGTGATGGGGACGGGGCCGGGGCACGGGCCCGCCGCCCACGGCAGAGGCGTGGGTGACGGTCTCGCGCCGGGGCCGGCGCTGGGGGTCCCCCCGGCCGGAGGCCGGGGACGGATGGTGCTCGGACATCGGCGTCCGCTCTCTCACGGTCGGGTGGGCCCGTGGAGTGTAAGCGGAAGGGGTCGGGGGCGGGTAGGGGTCGCCGGACCTACCGGTCGGGCTCAGCCGCCGGCCCGGCGCACGAGGAGGTCCCGCAGGTCACGGGCGTGTCGGCGGGAGACGGCGAGTTCGGCGTCGCCGACGCGCACGGAGGTCGCACCGCCGTCGAGGCGCAGCTCGTCGATGCGGCCGAGGGCCACGAGGTGGCTGCGGTGGATGCGCACGAACCCGCGGGCGGCCCAGCGCTCCTCGAGCGTCGACAGCGGGATCCGGACCAGGTGGCTGCCGTGGTCGGTGTGCAGGCGGGCGTAGTCGCCGTGCGCCTCCACGTACGCGATGTCGTCGACGGACACGAAGCGCGTGACGCCGCCGAGTTCGACCGGGATCTGCTCGGGCGCGAGCGCCTGCGCGGGCGCGTGCACGAGCTCGCGCACGCGCCGGACGGCCTCGGCCAGCCGTTCGCGCCGGACGGGCTTGAGCACGTAGTCGACGGCCTCCAGGTCGAAGGCCTGGACGGCGAAGCCCTCATGGGCGGTGACGAAGACGATGAGCGGCGGCCGGGCGAAGCCTCCGAGCAGCCGCGCCAGGTCGAGTCCGCTCAGGCCGGGCATGTGGATGTCGAGGAAGACGACGTCGATGGCTTCGTCGCCGTCGGGTCCGCTCTCCAGGGCGCGTCCGATCCTGCGCAGCGCCTCGGTGGCGTCGCCCGCGCCCTCGGCGGTGCGCACCCGTGGGTCGGCCCGCAGCAGGTAGAGGAGTTCCCCGAGGGCCGGCGCCTCGTCGTCGACGGCCAGTACGCGCAGCATGCGCGGGAGTCTATTTCAGGAGCCGCGCAAGACCGGCGGGGGTGCGGAGTCTATTTGAGGAGTTTGGACATGCGCCGGTCGGCGAGCGGCTTGCCGCCGGTCTGGCAGGTGGGGCAGTACTGGAGGGAGGAGTCGGCGAAGGAGACCTCCCGGATGGTGTCCCCGCAGACCGGGCAGGGTTCACCGGCGCGGCCGTGGACGCGGAGCCCGCTCTTCTTCTCGGCCTTGAGCTTGCCGGCGGCGAGGCCGTGGGAACGTTCGACGGCCTCGGCGAGGGTGCTGCGCACGGCCGCGTAGAGGACGGCGGTCTCCTCGGGGGTCAGGTTCTGGGTGGGCTTGAACGGCGACATCCTCGCGGCGTGCAGGATCTCGTCGCTGTAGGCGTTGCCGATGCCCGCGATCAGGCTCTGGTCGCGCAAGGCGCCCTTGATCTGGCGCCGTTCGCCCGCGAGCAGCGCGCCGAAGGCGGCGAGGTCGAAGTCCGCGGCGAGCGGGTCGGGCCCGAGGCGGGCCACGCCGGGGACCTCGGCGGGGTCGCGGACGAGGTGCACGGCGAGGCGTTTGGTCGTGCCGGCCTCGGTGAGGTCGAATCCGTCGCCCCCGGTGAGCGCGGTCCGCAGCGCCAGCGGTCCCTTGCCGGGCTTCGGCAGTCCGGAGGGCAGCACGTCCTTCCACTGCAGCCAGCCGGCCCGGGCGAGGTGGGTGACCAGGTGGAGCTCCCCGGCCGTGCCCTCGGTCGCGATGTCGAGGAACTTCCCGTGCCGGGCGACCCCGGTCACCCGGGCGCCGTCGAGCGCGCTCAGCGGCGGGTCGTAGGTCTTGAGCACGCTGATCGCGACCGGCAGCACGCGGGCGATCTCCTTGCCCACCAGGTGGGCGTCGAGGAACTCGCGGAGGGCCTCGACCTCGGGCAGTTCGGGCATGCTCCCACCCTGCCGCACGGGCGGGTCGGGCGCCCGTCAGGGCGGGACCGACGCCCGTCAGGGCGGGACCGACGCCCGTCAGGGCGGGACCCCGCACGGGCGGGACCGGCGCCCGTCAGATCCCCGGTTCCTCCGTGATGAACTCGCACCACACGCACTTGCCGCTGCCGCGCGGCTCCACGCCCCACTGGTCGGAGATGCGGTCCACGAGCAGGAGACCGCGCCCCGATACGCCGGACTCGCCGGCCTCGCGGCGGCGCGGCAGGGCACTGGAGCGGTCCTCCACCTCGACGCGGAGGCGGCGTTCCGGGCCGGCGAGCATCCGCAGGGTCACGATGGCGCCGCCGTCGGTGTGCATCAGGGCGTTGGTCGTCAGCTCGTCGGCGACGAGTTCGATCTCGTCGGAGCGGGCGCCGGCGCCCCAGGCCCGTACCGCGGCCCGGATCATGTGGCGGGCGGACCGGAGCGCCTCGGGGTCGTTCTGGCCCACGTGCTGTTGGAGGCGGCCGCCGGCCTGCGGCTTGTGGGCGCCCTCGCGTCGCAGCAGCAGGACCGCCACGTCGTCCTCGCCGCCGCGCTCGTCGACGACGTCGCAGAGGTGGTCGGCGAGCTGCGCCAGGTCGCGCGGGCCGCGCTTGACCAGCGAGGAGAGCCACTGGAGGCCTTCGTCGAGGTCGGCGCCCGGCTTCTCGACCAGGCCGTCGGTGTACATGAGCAGGGTCTGTCCCGGGTCGAGCTCGGCGGTGGTGACCGGGTAGTCCAGTCGTCCGAACTCGGCGGACAGCCCGAGCGGCAGACCGCCGTCGACGGGGAGCCGGTGGGCGCTGCCGTCGGGGTCCTGGACGAGCGGGTCGACGTGCCCGGCGCGGACGATCTGGACGAGTCCGGTGTTGGGGTCGGCCTCGGCGTACGT
Organism: Streptomyces sp. NPDC051921; assembly: GCF_040680975.1. Lineage (NCBI taxonomy): Bacteria > Bacillati > Actinomycetota > Actinomycetes > Kitasatosporales > Streptomycetaceae > Streptomyces > Streptomyces sp. NPDC051921. The sequence continues at coordinate 67,782 of NZ_JBFAXU010000003.1, read as the reverse complement.
GCAGGTGGCGAAGCGGTCGGTGTCGAGCTCGTGGAGGAAGACGGAGGCGCGGGCCATCACGGTGGCGGGGGTGTGGCCCTCGGCCGCGTAGGCGCGCAGCACGATCCGCAGCTGGCCCATGACGGCGGCGGCGTGCGTGTCGTGGCCCTGGACGTCGCCGATGACGGCGCCCACCCGGCCGCCGGGCAGCGGGATGATGTCGTACCAGTCGCCACCGATGTCCCGGCCGAGCCGGGCGGAGCGATAGCGGACGGCTATCTGGGTGCCGGGCACGTCGGGGATGCGGCGGGGCAGCATCGCCTGCTGGAGGCCCTCGGCGAGGTCGTGCTCCTGTTCGTACAGCATGGCGCGCTGGAGGCTCTGGGCGATCGAGCTGCCGAGGGCGACGAGCAGGTTGCGCTCGTCGGCGCTGAAGCCGGTCCGGTCGCTGTAGAGGAGGCCGAGGGCGCCGATGGGCCGGGCCTGGGCGATCAGCGGGAGGTAGGCGGCGGAGGTGATGCCGAGGCCGCTGATGTGCGGCCACAGGACCGGGTAGGAGGCGGCGAAGTCCTCGGGCGACTCGATGAACCGGGGCTGCAGGGTCCGGACGACCTCGCTCATCGGGTACGGCTCGTCCACTCGGGTGAACCGGGTGCCGGGCACGAACGCGCCGGCGGGTCCCTCGGCCACGAGGTGGATGCGCCCGGCCTCCAGGAGGCCCATGACGAGGCTGGCCGCGCCGAACTGCTCCAGGCCCTGGGAGTCGTTGAGCAGGTCGATGATGTCCTGGACGGTGCGGGCGTGGGCGAGGGCGGCCGTCATGCCCTCGACGACGCTGGTGCGCTGTCGCCTGCCCTCGTCGAGGCCGAGCCGTGCGGCGGACTCGGTGAGCTCCTCGGAGGCGTCGCGGACGACGCCGACGATACGGAAGGGCCGACCGGTCTCGTCGCGCCGGACGAGGCCCTGGGTGTGGGTCCAGCGCTGGACGCCGCCGCGGGTGCGGATGCGGAAGTAGGCGCCGTAGCGCTCGCTGCCGTCCTTGAGCGCCTGCGCCACCAGGGAGTCGAGGCGGCGGCCCTCGTCGGGCAGGACGCGCGAGCCGAGGGTCGCGGGGTCGCCGTCGTACTCGCCGGGATCCATGTCGAAGACGCGCAGTGCGCCCTCGTCCATGGTCATCCGGCCGGTGAGCAGGTCCCAGTCGAAGCTGCCCATCCCGAACTCCTGGCCGAACTCATGAAGGAAACAGCAGGTCGGCCCGGCCGCCCCCGTCTCGCAGCGGCACTGCTCGGCCGCCTCCCCGCCCCGTCTGCCCGCGTTCATGGGGGCCACGCTAGGCGCAGGCCCGCCCGTACGCACGGCGAAGATCGGCACAGCTTGGCAACAACGTGCGGGCGGGGCGGTCCGGCGGACGGGCGGGGGCGGTCGGGCGGGGGCGGTCCGGCGGGGGCGGTCCGGCGGGGGCGGTCAGCCCTCGAAGGTCTCGGGCTGCTGGGGCACGGTCTCGGCCGGGAACAGGTCGTCGAAGGAGGGCGGCGGCTCGGGGGTGGGGTACTCGCCGGGTCCGTCCGGTACGACCGGCGCGTCGGGCATCGGTACGGGCGTTCCGCCGTCGGGCGAGTCGGGGGCCGGCGTGTCCGGGAGCGGCGGCTCGGGAGCGGGCGGGGTCGGGTCGTCGGGTGCCGGGGGGACGGGTCGCGGCGCCGTGGGGGGCCCGACGGGGCTCCTGGGCGTCGTCGGCTCCGGTGCCTGCGGGCTGTCCTGCGCCGGCGGAGGCGGGGCGGTGACGACGTCGCAGTCGGCGGGGTCGCAGGGCGGCAGGACGTCGGGCCTGCGGTCCTGGGCGCCGGTGGTGCCGGTCTTCCGCTCGATCCAGGTGTTGTCGGCGGTGTTCACGATGACCAGGCTGGTGACGACCGCGGTGGTCGGGGTGATGGCGACGACGCGGTCGGGGCGGTAGCCGGCCCAGGCCCGTCCGGCGAGGGCGGCGCCGGGCGCGGCGGCCGGGGAGCGCAGCGGGTTCCCGCAGACGCAGCGGACGCGCGGGCTGCCGTACTGGTCGACGAGGACGGCGGTGCCGGTCTGGAGGACGGACTGATAGGCGGTGGCGTGGCCGTCGCTGAAGCCGTGGCTGGTGACGCGGGTGTCGGTGCGCAGCACCACGGGGGTGAGGCCGCGCAGCCAGCCGGCGATGTTGCTCTCGGGGATGCCGGCGGACTCGGCGAAGGCGCGGGCCCGGGCCTGGTCGGCGGTGAGGAAGGCGACCTGCTGCTCGACGTCGCAGCTGGCGACGGAGCGGGTGCCGCCGTAGAGGCCCGGGGTGGCACCGGTGAGCGACCGGCCGACGGGCGCGGGTTCGCCGACGCCGGTGGCGGCGGGTGCGCCCGCGTCGACGGGGGCGCCCTCCTGCGCGGTGGAGGCGGTGAACGGGGCGGGTCCCTGGGCGCCCGCGGGCTGGAGGAGCACCTCGCGGACGGGGGCCGTGGCGGCGGTCTGCTCCGCGCCCGGTTCGCCCGGTTCGCCGCCGGCGCAGCCCGCGAGCAGCAGGGCGGAGGCGAGCGCGGCGAGGGCGCCCGGCAGCGCGTGCGGTGCTCGCGCTGACCGTGGTCGCGTGGGCCGTGGTCTGGTTGCGTCGCGCACTGGGTCTCCCGCCTGTTCGCCCCGGGTCGTCCCTTCATGTCTGCCGCAGGGCCAGGGGGGCCGCAATCCGGGCGCGTCCATCCGGCTCGGAGGCTTTCACCACCCCACTCTTGAACACGTTCAAGGGTGGGGTCTACGCTCGTCCCGGAGAGCTTGAACATGTTCAAGGGGGGTGTCCGTGCCGTGTCCGTACTCGTCGGACCGATCGTGATGCTGGGGATGCTGGTCGTCGTGCCCGCCGGGCTCCGGATGATCGGCGGCCCCCAGCCCGCCACGCTGCGCGCCCTGCGCCGCGCCTGGCCGTTGTTCGCCCTCCCCGGGGCCGTCGCGCTCTGGCTCCCCCGCTCGCCGGTGGCCGCGGCCCTCGCCGGGATCTACGCCCTCGGCACCCTGGCGCTCGCCCTGCACGCCCCCGCCCGACTGGCCCTCACCCGGTCGTTGTCCCCCGCCGAGGTGGCCGTGCTCAGCGCCCTCGCGACACCGTCCGTCGCGGGACTCGCCCTGGTCGCCGAACGCGGCGGCCACGAGCTGCTCGGCTTCGACCTCGACGTCCTCGCCCTCACCGTTCCGCACTTCCACTTCGCGGGCTTCACCGCCGCCCTGGTCGCCGGGCTCGTCTGCCGCACCGTCGAGGGCCGCGCGACCCGGTTCGCGGCGCTCAGCGTCCCGCTCGGCACGCTGCTCGTCCTGCTCGGCTACTTCGTCGACGACTGGGCGGAGCTGGCCGGGGCCCTCGTGCTCTCCGCCGGCATGTGGGCCGTCGCCCTCACCACCTGGCGCCGGCTGCGCCCCGCGGCGGCCGATCCGGCCACCCGCGCGCTGCTCGGGGTCTCGGCGGCCGTCCTGGTCGCCACCATGCTGCTCGCACTCAGCTGGGCGCTCGGCGAGGCCACCGGACTCCCGCACCCGAGCCTGACCTGGATGGCGGCGACCCACGGGCTCGGCAACGCCCTCGGCTTCGCGCTGTGCTCGCTGCTCGCCTGGCGTCGCCTGCGCCCCGCCCCACCGACCGGGCCCCGCCCCGCGCACCGCCCGGAGATCCGTACCCAGGCACGTCCCCGTAGCGCCGTCGACACCACCGCCCCGGCCACGGCCGGCGTGACCACCACCGCGGGTGCCACGGCCACGCCCACGGCCACCACCGCCCAGGCCATCGCCACCACCACCGCCATCGCCCACCACCGCCACCGTCACCACAACCGCCACAGCCACAGCCACAGCCACAGCCACAGCCACAGCCACCGCTCACCGAACGGAGCTCCCGGCATGACCCGCCTCATCCGCAGCCTCTCGGACGCCCCCGCCACGGCCCCGACCGGGCCGAACTACCCCGAGGTCGGCGCCACCCGCACCGGCCCGCTGCCCGTCGGCTACCACCACCTCCACCACACCGTCCGGGTCGGCCACGGCGAGGCGGCCTACGCGGCCGCCGGTGCCGCCGTGACCACGTGGGCCATGCACCGCGCGACGGGCGCCCGGGTGGCCTGCACCGCCGGGCGCGCCGAGCCGGGCGTCACCCTGGAGGTCTCGATGGGGCTCGGTCCGATCCGCTTCGACGCGCCCTGCCAGGTGATCTGGACGGCCTACACGGAGCGCTGCACCGGCTTCGCGTACGGCACCGTCGCCGGGCACCCCGAGTGCGGCGAGGAGTCCTTCGTCGTCGACCTGCACGACGACGGCACGGTCTGGTTCACGGTCACCGCCTTCAGCCGCGCCGCCGTCTGGTACACCCGGCTCGGCGGGCCGGCCGTCCGGGCACTGCAGCTCGCCTACGCCCGCCGGCTCGGCCGCGGTCTGGCGGGTCTCACCGCGGGCCGATGAGAGTTACGCTCCTTCTGTACTCACCCGTACTCCCTCGAAGGAGGCGGCCATGAGCAGCCCGTACGACGAGTACACGAACCCCTCGCAGGCCGAGGGCGAGCGCCTCGACGAGGACATGGACGCGCAGCAGAAGTCGCACGTCCACCCGCAGGTCATGCGCACCACCCCCTCCCAGGCGGAAGGCGAGCGCTCGGCGGACGAGGACGAGTGAGAGCGCCGGCCGCCGGCGCCCGCCGCTGACAGCAGGCGCGACAGCCGCCGCCGGTCTCCGCCGCCGCACGCGATGGAGTGGTTCACCGCCCCCGACTACTGGCTGAGCCGGATCGTCTTCCAACGGGGGCTCGCCGGTCTGTACCTCGTCGCGTTCCTGTCCGCGGCGCTGCAGTTCCGCGCGCTCATCGGCGAGCGCGGCATGCTGCCCGTCCCCGAGTACGTCCGCTTCGTACCCGCCCGGCGGGCGCCCAGCCTCTTCCAGTGGCGCTACTCCGACCGGCTCTTCGCGACGGTCGCGTGGGGCGGCGCCGCACTCGCTCTCGCGATGGTCGCCGGTGCGGGCGACGCCGTGCCGCTGCCGGTGTCGATGCTGCTGTGGCTGCTGCTCTGGGGGCTGTACCTGTCGATCGTGAACGTGGGGCAGACCTGGTACTCCTTCGGCTGGGAGTCGCTGCTCCTGGAGACCGGTTTCCTCGCCGTCCTGCTCGGCAACGACGACACCGGCCCGCCCGTCCTGATCCTGTTCCTGCTGCGCTGGCTGCTCTTCCGGGTCGAGTTCGGCGCCGGACTGATCAAGATCCGCGGCGACCCGTGCTGGCGGAACCTGACCTGCCTCTACCACCACCACGAGACCCAGCCGATGCCCGGCCCGCTGAGCTGGTTCTTCCACCACCTGCCGAAGCCGTTGCACAAGGTCGAGTGCGCCGCGAACCACGTCGTCCAGCTCGGCGTGCCCGTCCTGCTCTTCACCCCGCAGCCGGTCGCCACGGTCGCGGCGGGGCTGATGGTGGTCACCCAGCTGTGGCTGGTGCTCTCCGGCAACTTCGCCTGGCTGAACTGGCTGACCATCGTCCTCGCGCTCTCCGCCCTGGACGGCTCGCTCCTGGCCGGCTCCCACCCGCAGCCGGAGGCCCCGCTCTGGTACGTGGTGGTCGTGTGCGCCGCCACCGCCCTGATCCTCTTCCAGAGCCGGCACCCGGTGCGCAACCTGCTCTCGCGGCGGCAGGCGATGAACCGCTCCTTCGACCCGCTCCACCTGGTCAACACGTACGGCGCGTTCGGCACGGTCGGACGCATCCGGGACGAGATCGCCGTCGAGGGCACGGACGATCCGGACCCTGACGAGAACACCGTGTGGCGGGAGTACGGCTTCAAGGGCAAGCCCGGCGACCCGCGCCGGCTGCCGCGCCAGTTCGCCCCCTACCATCTGCGGCTCGACTGGCTGATGTGGTTCGCCGCGCTCTCCCCCGGCTACGCCCGGGACTGGTTCGGGCCCTTCGTCGAGCGGCTGCTCGCCGGGGACCGCGACACCCTGCGGCTGCTGCGCCACAACCCGTTCCCGGACGCGCCGCCGACCCACGTCCGGGCCCGGCTCTACCGCTACCGGTACACGAGCTGGCGCGAACTGCGGGAGACCGGGGCGTGGTGGCACCGGACCCTGCGGCGGGAGTACCTGCCGCCGGTACGGCTGCGCGAGCCGGCCGAACGCGACTGAGCACGCCCGGCGGCCGGGCGGCGGCCGGCGCCGAGGACGGCCGACGCCGAGGACGGCCGACGCCGGGGACGGCCTGGACCGAGGACGGCTCGGGCGCCGGACGATCCCGCGGGCATGCCCGTGCCCCCGGCCGTGGGGTCGGCCGGGGGCACGGGGCGAAGCGACAGCTCGACTCAGTCGATGCCGGGCAGGATGTGCGGCTCCGCGAGGTCGTCCTCGTAGCCGGCGAGGCGGATCGGGGCCGAACGCGCCCACACTTCGAGGCTGCCCAGCTCTCCTGACCGGCGCGTCCGCTCGGTCGGTTCGGCCGGGGCCTTCTCCTGCTTGGTCAGTTCTGGTGTCACCGCGCACTCCTCTGTGTCGCGTACCGATGGGGACAAAGGGGCCGTTCGGTCGCGGTGGCGCCGTTCTCCGGGCGGGACCGCGGCCTTGGTGGCAGGCCAGTCCCCGGGCCGACCGTAGGGGTTCGGTTAAACCCCGCTGGGCCGACCATGTGCATCAGATTAACCAGATGAGCGCGTCAGCGCTCTATGGGGCGCAAAAGTGTGACGCGATCGAGTGACACTGGCCCGTTTGCCGAGGTCAACGCCCGATCATCGATCAAAATCACCGGCTCGGCATCGCCCTTCGCGCCCCTCCCGAATCACCAGTTTCCGGGCGCGTAGTCCTTCATGAACACGCCGTACAGGTCCTCGCCCTGCTCACCGCGCACGATCGGATCGTAGACCCGGGCCGCACCGTCGACGAGGTCGAGCGGGGCGTGGAAGCCCTCCTCGGCGAGCCGGAGCTTGTCGAAGTGCGGACGCTCGTCGGTGATCCAGCCGGTGTCGACGGAGGTCATCAGGATGCCGTCGGTCTGGAACATCTCCTGGGCGCTGGTCCGCGTCACCATGTTGATCGCGGCCTTGGCGGCATTGGTGTTCGGGTGCCCGGCGCCCTTGTAGCCACGGCCGAAGACGCCCTCCATCGCGGAGACGTTCACGACGTACGCGCGCTTGCTCTCGGCCTTCGCGGCGGCCTCGGCCATCGCCGAACGCAGCTTGCTGATCAGGATGAACGGCGCCGTGTAGTTGCACAGCTGGGTCTCGAGGAGCTCCACCGGCGAGATCTGCTCGATGGTCTGCACCCAGGTGTTGCTGTCGACGACGTCCGGCACCAGGCCGCCCGCGTCGATGGCGGTCCCGGCGTGGTGGCGCTCGATGCTGGCGTTGCCCGCGACCAGGGCGAGGTCGGCGACCTGCTGGGCGTCGAGACCGCTCACGCCGACCGGCAGCGCGGCCGGTCCGCCGAGCTCACCGACGGCACCGGAGTTGAAGGCGCCGATGACGTGGTGCGCGGGGAGCTCGCCGAAGGGCAGCGGGGCGCTCTCCCCCTCGACCAGGGCGGCGTACGCGGTGGGCAGCCGGCGCACGGTCTGCGTCGCGTTGTTGACCAGGATGTCCAGCGGTCCGGCCTCGGCGACCTGGTCGGCGAGGGCCACGGCCTGCGCCGGGTCGCGCAGGTCGATGCCGACGACCTCCAGGCGGTGCATCCAGTCCGCCGAGTCCTCCATCGCCTTGAAGCGGCGGATGGCGTCCTTCGGGAAACGGGTGGTGATGGTGGTGTGCGCGCCGTCGCGGAGCAGCCGCAGCGCGATGTACATGCCGATCTTGGCCCGTCCGCCGGTGAGCAGGGCGCGCTTGCCGGTGAGGTCGGCGCGGGCGTCGCGCTTGGCGCGGTTCTCCGCGGCGCACTTCTGGCAGAGCTGGTGGTAGAAGTAGTCGACCTCGACGTACCGCTGCTTGCAGACGTAGCAGGAGCGGGGGCGCTGGAGTATGCCCGCGATGCGGCCGGCCTCGGTGACCGAGGAGGGCAGGATGCCCTCGGTCTCGTCGTCGATGCGCTGTGCGGAGCCGGTCGCGGTGGCCTCGGTGACCGCCTTGTCGTTGGCGGTCTTGGCGGCGCGGCGCTCCTGGCGGCGGCGCTGCTTCACGGTCCGGTAGATGCCGGCGGTGGCGCGGCGGACGGTGATCGCGTCCGGGTGGTCGACCTCCAGCTCGTCGAGCTCGTCGAGCACGCTCAGGCAGACGGCCAGGCGCTCGGGGTCGATGCCCGGCCCGTAGTCCTGGGTCTCTTCAGTCACCGTCATGCCGTCGTCGTTCCTCGATCGCTCGTGCCGTCGCATCCGGTTGGCGTTGTCGGCGTTTCCAAAGACGCAACTTTACGGAGCGGAGGGCCGCCCCTCCAAACCCGTACGGGGAGGGTGGTCGAACACACAGTCGCCGCACAGGCCGCCGGAGGGGCAGCGGTAGTAGAGGCAGCAGCTGGTACGGCGCAGGGCGGGCCCGCGGACGGTGGCGGCCAGGTCGGGGTGGTCGAACAGGCCCTCGACGAGTGCGGAGGCGCGCCGGGCGGCCTCGGGGCGGTCGTGGGCGCGAGCCCAGCGGACCAGCTCGCGGAGCGCGCCGGCGAGCGCGGAGCCGGCGTTGCCCCAGAGCAGCCGTGGCGAGATCCGGCCGTCCCGGGCGAAGGCGGCGTGCAGCGGGACGAGGTGGCCCTCGTGGACGGCGGCCCGGAGCTCCGCCACGGTGCCGGGGCGGGTGGCGGTGCCGGACCACCACAGGTCGTCGGGCGAGGTGAGCGCGCCGTCCCAGTGGAGCGTGTCGGGGGTCAGGTCGGGGAAGCGGCCGTGCAGGGCGGCGGGCCCGAGGGCGGTGGACCAGAGCCGGGCGGCGAGCCCGAGGTGGGCGACGGAGGCGCCGACGCGACGCTCGGGCGCGCCGAGGCGGGCGGCGACCCGGTCGACGCGTGCGGTCAGCGGGGCGTCGTCGCTCCCCGCGTAGAGCTCCGCGAGGGGTCGGTGGGCGCCGGAGTGCGGCGGGGGCGGGCTGGTGCGCAGCGCGAAGAAGCCGCCGACCCGTGCGCTTTCGTCGAGATCCACGCCCGCATCCTTCCACCCCGCCGGAATCGCCCCGTGCTCGGCTCCGCAACGGCGGCTCCCGTCCACGGATGCGCGGACCGAGCTGGTCGAGGAGCTCGCGCGGGCGGTGCGCGCGCCGCCGGGGTCGGACAGGGACGCGAGTTCGGCGACCGTCCCGGCCCGGCACCTGCCCGGCGGCCCGGGGGCACAGTTTGCGGGCCAATGTGGACCGGGTCACGCGCCGATCGGCTCGGGATGCGGCATTCCGGAAGGCCCTCGCCGTCGGTGCCCGCTTCGCCCCGGACACCGGAATGGTCGCGTTCCCCCCGTCCTGACCTGCGGGGGCGTACATCCCACGGCGTACGCGCGGGCCGCGTACTCCATCCGCGGTATCACCGATCGCGTTCCCAGGTACGACGACGTGGAGGCCCGGAAGAGAGATCGTGGAGGTATGAGCCCCCTCCTGCTGTCCGTGCTCCTCTCCCTGGTTTCCGCGGTCGCGTACGCGGCCGCGGCGATCGTGCAGGAGCGGGTCGCCGCCTCGGCCGGCCCGCGCTACGCGCCCCTGCGCCGACCGGCGTGGTGGGGCGCCGTCATGCTGAACGGCGTCGGTGCGGCCCTGCACGTCGCCGCGCTCGCGTACGGGCCGCTCAGCCTGGTGCAGCCGCTGGGCGCCCTCACCATCGTCTTCGCGCTGCCGATGGCGGCCGTCTTCGTCGGCCGCCGGGCCGGCCGCGCGGCCTGGTGGGGCGCCGTGACGGCGACCGCGGGCCTGGCCGGGCTGCTCAGCCTCACCGGTGGCACGGGCGCGCAGTCCCTCGCCGCCGATGAGCGGCGGCTGCTCGCGATCGGGGCCTTCGGCCTCGTGGCCCTGCTCTTCGCGGCGGCGCACGTGGTGGGGCGCTCGGTGCTGCGCGCCGTGATCCTGGCCGCCGCGGCCGGGGTGGCCTTCGGCATCGCCTCGGTCTTCACCAAGACGGTGGCCGTGGACTTCACGCCGAGCGCCCCGCTCGCCCAGTGGCCGAGCCTGCTGGTGCTCTCGGCGCTCGCGATCACCGGACTGCTGCTCTCGCAGGCCTCCTACCGGGGCGCGGGCCTCGCCGCCCCGCTGGCCACGGTCACCGTGGTCAACCCGGTGGTCGCCGCGGCCGTCGGCCTGACCCTGTTCGGCGAGTCGTTCCGGTACGGCACGGCCGGCACCGTCGCCGCCCTGATCTGCGGCGCGGTGGCGGCCGGCGGCCTGGTCCGGCTCACCCTCGACCGCATGGCGACGCCCGAGGACTCGCTGTCGGTGTCAGATCGAAACGCCTCGGGCCCGGAGGTACGCCAACGGGTCGATGTCGGACCCGTACCCGGGACCCGTGCGCATCTCGAAGTGGAGATGCGGTCCCGAACTGTTGCCGGTCGACCCTGACCGCGCGATCCGCTGCCCGGCGCCGACCTTCTGCCCCTCCCGCACGGTGAGCGCGGAGAGGTGCGCGTACTGGCTGTACCGCCCGTCCTCGTGCCGGATGACGACCTGGTACCCGTACGCCCCGCCCCATCCCGCGGACACGACCCGGCCGGCGGACACGGCCCGCACGGAGGTGCCGGTGGGGACCGGGAAGTCGACGCCCGTGTGATACCCGCTGGACCAGGAGGTTCCGGCGACGCGGTAGCTGGTGCCGATGTCGGTGTCGGCGACCGGCGAGGTGAAGTGGACCGCGGGCCGGGCGGGCTTGGCCACGGCGGGCTTGGCGGCCGGGGGCTTGGCGACCGGCCTGGCGGCCGGGGGCTTGGCGGCCGGGGGCCTGGGCGCGGGCTTGGCGGCCACGGGCTTCGCGGCAGGCCTGGTGGCGGGCTTGGCGGATGTCGTCGCGGCGGGCTTCGGCTGCGTGGACGGCTTCGGCTGAGGGGCGGGCTTCGGCCGTGGGTGCGTCGTGGCGTCGGGCCGGGCCGGGGCCTTCGGGGGCGCCGCGGGGGCGGGCGCGGTCATGCGCAGGGTGAGCCGCTGGCCGGGATGGATCAGGTCGGGGTCGTCGCCGACGACCGCGCGGTTGCGCTCGTAGAGCTTCTGCCAGCCGCCCGTGACGTGCTCGTCGCGGGCGATCTTGGAGAGGGAGTCGCCGGGAGTGACCGTGTACATCTCCCGGACGGTCGGCACGGTGGTGGGGCTCGCGGGCTTCTCGGGCCGGCTCGGCTGCGTCGCGTGGGTCCGCTGGGCCGGTAACGCGACGTCCTGGAGCGGTCGGGTGCGTTCGGTCTGCGGGGCGATGCCGGGGGCGGGGCCGCCCCGTTCGAGCCCGGCGCGCGGCGCGCAGGCCGGCCAGGCGCCGGGGCCCTGCCCCTTGAGCACACGCTCGGCGACGGCGATCTGCTGGTCCTTGGAGGCCAGATCGGCCCGCGGCGCGAAGTGCGTCCCGCCGTAAGCCTCCCAGGTGGACTGGGTGAACTGCAGCCCGCCGAAGTAGCCGTTGCCGGTGTTGATCTGCCAGTTGGACGAGGACTCGCAGGACGCGAGCTTGTCCCACACGTCGAGCGAGGCGGCCTCGGCCGTGCCCGCGCCGATCAGCGGCAGGGCCATGCCGGCACCGCCGGCGGTGACGGTGAGCGAGGCACGGTTGATCCGGCTCGGCTGCTGCCGACGGTGTTTTCCGCGTACGGCCATGAGCCCCCCTTGAACGCATCGGCAGTCGCCCACGGTAAGGGCGGGCAACCGTGCGTGACAAGGGCTTCGGGCCGATCCGGCGCCTCTTCCGTCACATCCCGGCGGGACCCGGCTGCGGCTGCGGCTCGGGCTCCGGCACGGGAACGGGGTTGGGCGGGGGGACCGGGCCGGGCGGCGGGACGGGCGGGGGCACCGGTGGCGGCGCGGGCGGGGGCAGCGGATCCGGGATCGGGGGCTGGGTCATGACGGACTCCGATGTGCGGGACGGGAACGGGTTCGGCACCAGCGTCTCCCTGTCCGCGTGCCCCCGCTCGCGGGACCCATTCCTTCGGGTGGGCGCCCCGGCCCGGCCGAGCGGGGGCGGGACGCCCACTCCCGCTCCCCGCGTGCGTCGCCTCCACCACCGTGTGCACGGCGACGCACGCGTGCGGTGCGGCGTCGAGCACGAAGGAGACGATCACGCCGGAGCGTCAGCTAGCCATGCTGCGGGCCTCCCTCGGCCGCGGCTCAGATCTGCGCGGGCACGGCGTGCGGCGCACGCACCGTGTCGCTCCCCGGCACGGGCGCCGAGGCGTCGCCCCCGAGCTCCACGATGCGGTTGTCCCCGTCGACGTGCACCACGCTCGGCACGAGCGCGCGCGCCTCCGCGTCCGTCACCTGGGCGTAGCTGATGAGGATCACCAGATCCCCGGGGTGCACCAGATGGGCGGCGGCGCCGTTGATGCCGATCACGCCCGAGCCGCGCTCGCCCTCGATGACGTACGTCTCCAGGCGCGCCCCGTTGTCGATGTCGACGATGTGGACGAGCTCACCGGGCAGCAGGTCGGCGGCGTCCATCAGGTCGGCGTCGACCGTGACGGAACCGACGTAGTGGAGGTCGGCCTGGGTGACGGTGGCGCGGTGGATCTTGGACTTGAACATTGTACGTATCATCGAGGTACTCCTGGACATAGGCTCCCTGCCTGCGTTTTTGCAGGTCAAGGGCTGTTTCCACACCCTACAACGAGTCGCAGGTTCAGGCAGCTGTCCCAGGTTTTTCAGGACTCATGCTGACCAATTGCTGACTTTTCTGACGCATCATCAGGCAATGCCGGGGAACTTCGCCCACTCTCCCTGGCTCCACCGCGACGACCCCACAAGCCTACGCAGCACGCACTCAAGAGCCCTCGTGATCACCGTCACTCTCACGGAGCGGAGACGCTCGATCCGCGCGTGCACGAAGACTCGCCACCGCAAGAATCCTCGGAGAAGCGGCGCGGGAACCTAGCAGCGAATCCCGGCCCCGCGAAACCGGCGTTCCTCATGACCATGGCCTTAGCCCGCCCGGTGACTCTTGGCAGTGACACAGGGCGGCCGCCGAAGACCTCAGAATCCCGACAGAGCGGAGAGCAACTCGGCTTTGCGATCACGCTCAGCCCGGGCCTCGAAGGAGCCGTCTCACCCATGGAACCGCAGCCTTCCGACACCGCCCGACCGCGGCGGCGTCAACCCGTCGAACCCGCCCTGATGGAAATCTCCGAGGTCGCCGCGATGCTCCCCAGTGGCGCCGGGCTGTGGTCAAACCACAAGCAGACGAAGAACCTGCTGGTTTCCTACTCGCCGAAGAAGCCCGGATTCTTCCAGGGTATAAAAGAGGCGCCTGATCTGCGCTTTTACCTGTCAGGCGCCTCTCACTGGGCCGGGCAGACGCGGCCGCGTTGAAGAGAGGGCGGTGGCGCCCAGGATCGCATCTCAGTGGCCTCGGTGAAGCCGATGCGGACGAAAGCGGCGGTGCGTCTCAAACGGACTGACATCGAGACCAGCTCCGCCACCAGTCTGCTGCAGACCGGCGGCACGGTGTGGGCCTGCACCGTCCTCGCCTTCTCCCTGCTGTACTTCGAACTCGACAGCGGTGGGCCCGCCTCCCGCGCCCACCGCATGCCCTCCGCCCCGCGCTCGACTTCCCCCAACAGCTCGATCCCCGGCTGAGCAGCGCCGACTGGCGGCCCCGCTGCATCGACTACCTCTACCTCGCGCTCACCAACGCCACCGCCTTCAGCCCCACCGACGTCATCCCCCTGGCCCCCTGGCCCCCTGGGCGAAGATCGCCATGGGCGTTCAGTCCCTCGTCTCGCTGCTCCTTCTCGGGCTCGTGGTCGCCCGTGCCGTCAACGTCCTCGCCTGACGAGCTGACGAGCTGACGAGCCGCCGGGACGACGGCACAGGCCAGACGGCTCCCGCGCGCCCGGCAGGGCGACGCCGTCACGTGCCGGTCACGTTCGAAGGGGCTCCGCCCAGCCGTTTCGTACCGCGCAGGCGCCGAGCTGCATGCGGGTCCGGACTCCGGCCAGGTCCATGAGATGACGCAGGCGCCGGTGGAGCGTGCGCGGTGACAGACCGAGTTGTGTCGCGGCCGCCAAGTCCGTGAGGCCGGCCAGGAGGAGCGCGAGGATCCTGCGGTCGAGCTCGGTCGGGCCTTGCGGACCGACCTCGACGGTGGGTTCGGATGCTCCGACCGCGGCCGACAGCGCGAGCGGGTCGGCCGTGCGCCATACCGTCTCGAACAGAGCGTCCAGCGCGTCCAGCAGTCCGCTGCGGTGCAGCAGCGCGGCGCCGGGCTCCCCGTCCGGTGTGACCGCGAGCGGGACAAGGCCGAGGTCGGCGTCGGCCAGCACGAGCTTCATCGGCAGCTGGTCGGCGACACGCAGTTGCACGCCCTTGCGCATGGAGTCGATCGCGTCGTCGAGGATGCCCGGTTCTGCCAGCACGGCCCGGTCCAGTACCGCCCGGAACCGCACGCCGCGGTCGAGTGCCATGGGCTCTGCCGTGTTCTCGTCGGGAGGCAGGGCGACGAACGGTGCGGTGATGAAGGAGCGGACCTGCGTACGGGCTGCCTGCTGTACCTGGAGGAAGCGATGGCGGATGGCGTCGACGCCCGTGACGACCTCGATGAGATCGCTGATGCTGCTCCCGGTCATCGCCGCCCGGTGTTCCTCGGCGAAGGTCACCAGGGCGTGCTCGGCCATCCGCAGCCCGTCCCGGCGCTGGCTGATCAGGGCGCCGAGCGCCATCGCCGGTGGTGCGGCGGTGAACCGCTCGTCCGCCGACCTGGTCACGAGTCCCCACCCGACCAGGCGGGACAAGGCCATGTCGACGTGGGCGTGCGACAGGTCGAGCTGGTCGGACAGCAGGATCGCCGTGGAGTTCGGGCGTCCGAGCAGCGCCCGGTAGACGCGCTCGTCATCGGGTCCGAGGCCCAGAACATCCAACATCGGCGACCGACTCTCCTCCGCTTGCCGCAGCGGGGAGAGTATGCGCCAAGGCGGCAGACCCTGAATAGTCCCTGATGGGAGCAGGTGCGAGGGGAAGGGCCCCGGGGAGTCACCTCCCCGGGGCCCGGCAGTGCGGTTCATCGCAGGCCGTACGCCCGGATGATCTCGTTCTTGACGCTGAAGCCGCTGTCGGTCTCGGCGCTCGCGCGGACCGAGATGAAGCCGCCCGGCTTCTTGGCCGTCCTGAACGAACCCGTCCAGTGGCCGTCGGCGCCCTTGGCGACGGTCACCTTCTGCCACGTCGCGCCGTCGTCGTACGAGACGTCCAGCTTCACCGTGGTGACGGTGCCCGGCAGGGTGCCGCGGCCCATCGACACCGGCTTGAGCGCGATCTCCTGGGTCGCGTTGGCCTTGACGTCGCCGTGCAGGTCCGACTCCAGCTTGTAGTCCAGGTTCAGCACCGGGAACGGCTCGAAGAAGTCCGAGTCGACGGTGTCGGACATGAACGTCCACTCGGTGTGGGTACGCGTCGACAGCCGGAAGTCGCCACCGGGCCGCTCCGCGTCGAGGACGGCGCGGTAGGGCAGGTTGCCCGCCGGCACCTCCACCCACTGCATGTCCGTACTGTTCGGGTTGTCGTGGATCAGGGTGTCGCCCTGGAAGACCTGCAGGTGGGTCGCGGTCGCACCCCACGGCAGGAAGCCGCCCAGCCGCATGGTGCCGCTGGAGGAGGCCCACGCCTGCACGTTCCAGGTCATGTAGTTCTGCCACCGGGAGTTGTACACGCCGAACGACTCGCTCTGGCCGGGCCTGGTGACCGGTGCGAACCAGTCCAGGCGGGTGGTGCTGCCCTTGGTGTACGTGTTGTCGCCCGACACCATCACCCACGGCAGGGCTCCGTCGACGCCCTGCGCGTGGAACTCCCTCCAGACCTGACCCGGAGTCACCCACTCGGTGCGGGTGCCCGGGTGCCACTCGCGCTCTGGGAAGTTGAAGGACGGGCTGAGGGTGAAGTCGGACCGGTAGCCCTCCGCCTCCCGGCCTTCCGTGGCCGAGTAGTAGCGGGCGTCGACCCGGGCGAGGTCGGCCTTGGTCGGCTTGTAGACCAGGGCACGGTCCGGAACCCGGCCGGGGTACTCCCGGGTGAGGTCGTAGACGAACGGCGTGTACTCGGTCTGCTTCACGGTCAGCTTGAAGCTGCCGGCCTTGGCCGTCGAGACGAGGGCCTTGCCCGCGTCTCGGTGCACGGTGGCGACCGGGATGGCCGACTCGCCGACGTACTCCATCAGGGGACCGACACCGTCGTTGACCACGATCAGCGCCTTCGCACCGGCCGCGACCGCGGCCTCGGTGCGCTCCTGGGGCGAGACCTCGTCGCTGCGCTCGACGACGACGACCTTCCCCTTGGCCTTGACCTGCTCGTAAGCGGCCGTCGCACCGTTGCCCGCGTAGACGGCGTCCAGCGTGTCCGTGGCGGTGCCCAGGGCGCTGCCCGCCTGCACCAGTGCATCGAACCGGAGTCGGCCGCCCCTCGTGCTCAGGCTGAGCTGCGGCTCGCCCTTGCGCCAGCGGGTGGTCAGCATGAACTCGCCCTGCTCCATCGGCTCCGTCGGCGCGACGTAGACGTCGTCGTATGTCGGCGGCAGCACGTACGCGCTGCGGTAGTCCATGAACGGGTCGAAGTCCTTGTAGTGGACGTTGAAGTCGACCTTGCGCTGGCGGTCCTCGGTGCGCTGCGGCCCCTCGGTCTGCAGCAGGCGCGCCTTGCTCGCGTCGAGCACCACGTCCGCGGCGCCGTCCTCGAGCACGGTCTCCGGGTCGACCAGCACGGCCAGACCCGAGCGGTCCGCCTTCTCGCCGGCCACGTCGACGTACCCCGCGACGGTGTACAGGCCGGGTGCCATGCGCATGGTGGTCGAGCCGTCGACGTAGACCTGCCACGGCCAGAAGTCGCCGGCCAGGTTGATCGTGACCCAGCCGGCGCCGGGCTTGCCGTCCCGTCCGACCAGCTTGATGTTCAGGTCGTACCGCTCCTCCTCCTTGAGCAGCGCCACGGACGTGCGGGTCACCGGCTGCCCGGTGGCCGCGTCGGTCGCTGTCACATAGCCGACGTGCCGGCCGGCCGAGGCGGCTTGCGGGTCACCGGTCACCGGGACGGCGGCGGTGCCGCCCGCCGGGACGGTGACCGTCGTGGCTCCCAGCGTGAACGGGCCGCCGCCGTAGCTCAGCGCGAGGTTCAGCGTGACGTCGGCGGAGCCGGCGTTGGTGAAGGTCAGGTCCTTGGTGACGGCGCCGTCGCTCGGCTCGTGCGGCCATGTGTAGTTGCCGAAGAAGAGCGATCCGGTGCCGCGGACCGTGGTGCGTACGGCGGCGGCCACGTCGAGACGGCCGGTGCCGACCTCGTACGGCGAGTATCCGCCGTCCAGGCCCTTGGCGGTGCTCATCAGGTGTTCCTTGAGCTGCGCGCCGGTCCAGTCCGGGTGCTGCTGGGCAAGGATCGCGGCCGCACCGACCACGTGCGGGGTGGCCATCGAGGTGCCGCTGATGGTGCGGTAGAGGCCCTCACCACCGCCGGTCATCTCCTGCGAGCGGGCCGCGGTGATGTCCACGCCGGGTGCCGCGATGTCCGGCTTCATGCCGCCGGAGTAGGCCAGCGGGCCGGTACTGGAGAAGGACGCGAGCCGGTCCTGCTTGTCCGTGGCGGCCACGGTCAGCGCCGAGGCGGCCGCGCCCGGGGCGGAGATGCTCTCCGGGCCGGAGTTGCCGGCGGCTATGACGAACAGCGTGCCGTACTGGGCGGACAGCGCGTCGACCGTCTGCGACATCGGGTCGCTGCCGTCCGTCGGGTACGAGTCGCCGAGGCTCATGTTGACGACGTCCGCGCCGGATTCGGCGGCCCACTGCATGCCCGCCATGACCCAGGAGTCCTGGCCGTAGCCCTCGGCGCCGCCGAGCACCTTGCCGACGAACAGGTCGGCGCCGGGGGCGACGCCCTTGTTGTCGCCCCCGGAGGCGGCGCCCGAACCGACGATCGTGCCGGCGACATGCGAGCCGTGCCCGTTGACGTCGGTGATGGCCTCACCCGGCACGAAACTCGCCGCGCCGTCGATCAGACCGGCGAAGTCGGGGTGGTTGACGTCGATGCCGGTGTCGAGCACCGCGACCTTGACGCCCTTGCCGTTGTACCCGGCCGCCCAGGCCTCGGGCGCGCCGATCAGCGGCACGCTCTCCTTCAGACTGGCCTTCACGCGACCGTCGAGCCACAGCTTCGCCACGCCCGCGCCCAGCGACGGGCTCCCCTGCGGCGCGACGGTGTTCCAGAAGGTGCGAGCCTGCCGCTTCTCGGTGCTGAGCGCGGCGCCTCGGATGCCCTTGAGCTTCCGGGTCAGCTTGCTGCCCCGGGGTGCCGTGGGCTCGACGGCCGCCCGGGACTTCGGCTGGGTGTACGTCGCGATCAGCGGTACCGCGGCCGACTTCGCGTCGTCGTAGCCCATCTCGATCAGGTCGGTGACGTTGAACAGCCGCCGGTCCAGCTTGTCGGTGCCCAGCAGGGGCGCCGCCTCGTCCGGGATGACGAAGAGGTCGCCCTTGATCTCCTGGAGCTTCACGCCGCCGACGGCGCTGTCGGGCCGGTCGACTTCGGCGATCTGCTTGCCGTCGGCCGTCGTGGTGACGGTGACGACGTCACCGGTGACGAGCGTGACCTTGTGGGTCGCCGAGGGCTTGGCGGGAACGTCGGGCTTGCTCGGAGTGGCTTGTGCGGGCGCTTGCAGGACCGCAAGCCCCGACGCCAGCAGCGGCACCGCGGTGGCAACCGAGATCAGCCGCCAGCGTCTGCGCCGGAAGGCGGAAGCATGAGAGGGGAAGGACATGCCATGGGTCTATCGACCGCTGAGCGCTGTCGTGAAGGCCCCGTGACGGCAAGTCCTCGCCATGGCAAAGGCCTGCCAGCTATGAATCGTGGGATTCCGGACGGAACATGACGAGCCCCGGGTGGGCGTCCCGCGGTGTCAACCCCATGGCGCCGGCACGCCGCTGACATGCGAAGGCGGACTTCCGGTCGCGCCGGAGGGGGCACGGCGCCACCGGTCTTCCCGCCTCGCCGACGTGCGCCCGGAGGACGAGGGGGGTCAGATGGGATGTGGTCGGTCCACCGGACGGAGAGGCGTCGGCGGACCGGCCGGCCGTCGGCGTCCTCGTCGTACAACAGGCGACGGGAACCCTCTCCCCCCGAGCTCGTGGAGCGGAGTGAGCTTCACGCGGCGGAGCCGCTGGTCGTAGCGGTGCGGAGCGGCTCGGGGAAGGCGTCCTCCCAGACCTCGCGGATGTAGGGACTGATCAGGCGCCGCAGCACGGGCAGACACACGCTCCGGGCCTCACCGAGGAGACCTGCGCCGGCTCGCCAGGGCGCGTTCCTTCGAGCGGGGCTCGGCTGTCTGTCCGCGGTGTCCCGGCTGGAGATCGGGGACGTGGCGATCACCGCGACCGCGGACGGAAGCGACGCCTACACGGTCGAGCCGACCGAGGACGAGGACGGCGGGCTCGCCGGCTCGTGCGACCGCCCGTACGGGCGGGAGGGCAATTTCTGCAAGCACGGTGTGGCGGTGGGCCTGGCCGTCCTGGGGCAGGCCGAATCCGTGCCGGGGACCGGACGAGGAACTGGCCACCTTCGTCTGCGAACGGTACGCGCGGGCCGGCCACCCGGCTGACGTGGTCACCGTCCGCCACGACCTGCTGCGGGCCCGCCTCCCGCCGGTCACGTACCGGCAGCTGCCGAGACACACCGGACTCGACGCCTCCTCAACGGGCGCGGCGGACGCGGGCGAGGACCAGAACCGCGTCGTCGGCCGGCTGGGCGGGCAGCAGGCTCGCGAGGATGCGGTCCGCCATTGCTTCCAACGGGCCTGGGGGCCTGCCCAGTTCGGCGCGCAATGCCTTCAGACCGACCTCGAGGTCCGCGCCTCGTGTCTCGATGAGGCCGTCGGTGTACAGGGCGAGACTCGCGTTCCCGGGGAGTTCGATCTCGATCGTCCGGAAGGGACAGCCGCCGACGCCGAGAGGGATTCCCAGGACGTCGTCGATGGTCTCCACTGTGCCGTCCGGCCGGAGTACCAGGGGCGGGGGGTGGCCGGCGCTGGCGATACGGGCTCCTCCGCGCTTCGGGTCGTAGACGATGTACAGGCACGTCGCCAGCTCGATGCCGGCCTCCTGGGCGCATGCGTCGAGCTCGGTGAGGAGGTCGCCGGGCTCGCTGCCGTACCTGGCCAGAGCCTTGGTGGTGATACGAAGGCGGCCCATGGCGGCGGCGGCCGACACACCGTGCCCCATCACGTCGCCCACCACCAGAGCGACTCGGCCGTCGGACAGGCTGATCACGTCGTACCAGTCTCCGCCGACCTCGGTGATCCGACTGCCGGGTACGTACCGGTGGGCCACGTCCACGTACGGGCTGGTCGCCAACGCGCTGGGCAACAACGCCCTCTGCAGGGTGAGGGCGATGTCCTGGACGCGGCTGTACAGACGGGCGTTGTCCAGGCAGATCGCAGCCCGTGAGGCGAGCTCACCGGCCAGGCTGACATCGTCCCGGGTGAAGGCCCGCCGGTCCGTGGACCGGCCGAACATGGCGATTCCCTGGACCGTACCCCTGGCGATGAGCGGGGCGACGAGGACGCAGGCCAACCCGCTCTCGGCGAAGAGCCGTGAGCGTGACTCGATGAGGACCGTCCGGGCCAGGAACTCCTCGTTCACCACGGCGGAGATGGCGCGACCGGACCTCAGCATGTCGTGGATGACGGAGCCGGGCGGATACCGCACCGTCTCCACCCCGCTCACGAGTTCGGTGGCCGGAGGGGGCAGGATCGTCCCGGAGGCGATCCTGCGGGTGAACAGCGGTCGCGCCGGGTCAAAGTCCTCTGCCTCGTCCGTCCACTCCACGACTTCGACCACGGCGCCGTCGCAGAAGTCCGGCATCGAAGCGTCGACCAGCTCCTGGGCGGTGACGTTCACGTCCAGGGTGGTCCCGATGCGAGTGGAGGCCCCGTCCAGCAGAGCCAGCCGTCGACGGCTGGCGGTGGCTTCCAGGATGGCCTGTTCCCGGTCGGTCACGTCCAGCATCAGCCCGCCCACTCCGGGGCGCGAGCCGACCGCCTGGCTCAGGGGGAAGAAACTCACCGACCGCACCTGATCACGGTCCGGATGCCCCCGCGTACGCATGCCCACCAGGGTCCCCACGACCGGTACGCCGCCCAGGGCGACGCCGCGGAGCATGCGCTGGTACTCGCCACCGTCGGACATGATCATGATTTCGTCCATGCGCCGCCCGAGGTGGGCCTCGATCGGCAGACCGTCCATGTCGGCGAGCGCCTGGTTGAGGTGGACGTACCGGAGGTCCTGGTCGAGCATGACCAGACCGATGGGGCACGTCTCGAAAAGGGCGTCGAGGAAGGCGAGGTTGGTCTTGACCCGATCGAGCTCGTCACTACGGCTCGCCAGGACCATCACCACCGAAGGTCCGCCGGTTCCGGTCACGGAGAAGGCCCGGAAGCCGCAGTCGAAGACGGTGCGGTCACGATGCCGGACCGGCAGCCGTCCCCTCCAGTAACCCTGGTTCCGGCCTCGCTCGGTCAGCCGGGAGCACGGATCGGGGGCGCCCGGGGGCCCGTCGGCGAAGAGAACGGCGCCGGGCTTCGACAGGACGGCGGTGGCGTCATATCCGAAGAGGTCCCGCGCGCCGGGCCCCCAGTAGCAGACGAGGTCCCGGTCATCGAGGCCGAAGACGGCCACGGGCACGTGCTCGAGCAGCGTCCCCGGCTCGGACCAGAACGGGCCGTGGGTCTCCTCGCCCCCCGGCCGAGCCGATGGCACGAGATGTCCCCTTCCACTCGCCGTTCCACCCATTATCCGGACACCACGGGCATTCCGCGGCGCGAAGTGCGCCGTGGCGAGGACCGAGCCGAGAGAAGCGCCCCCGGCCGCCGGTGGCTGGCTCAGCGCAGCAGGGCGGAAACGGCGGCCGGCACGTCGTAGCGCTCGTCCCGTCCGCCCCTCCACTTCCCTGAACCAGCATGACGTCCTGCACGGCGTGTGGGCGTGGGGGATCCACATCAGCGCGGCGGCGGCCCGGATCCCGCCCGCGCCCCCACGCGCCACGCCACGCCACACCGCACCCCCGCTCGCGGAGGACCCGGATCGCCGGCTCGGCGACCGTCGCTCTCGGCGACCGTCACTCCCCGCTGCCGACGGCCCATAGAGGTTGGAAAATAAAGTATGAGCGACCTACTTGGACAAGTCCGACGTCGGCTGCTCGGCTCGACCACGAGCTCTTCCTCTCCCCCTCGGCGTCCCCGCTCAGGAAGCCACCAGGAGCGTCAGGAGCACCCCCAGCCCGCCGAAGGAAGGGCGCGGCGGCCGCAGCGTCTGTCCTCCCTCCTGAGCGTGCGCAGCGTGGCCGGCGAGGTGTTCCTCCTACAGCTGGCCGTCGTGGTGCTGCTCGTCGCCGCCGCGGTGGTGGCGCTCGTGGTGCAGGCCCGGAGCGCCGGTATGGAGGACGCCCGGCACCGTACGCTCGCCGCCGCCGGAGCGTTCGCGGAGTCTCCGGGAATCGTCGCGGCCCTGCGCAGCCCCCATCCGACCGCAGTGCTGCAGCCGAGCGCCGAGGCGGCCCGGAAGATCGCCGGGGTCGACGGCATCCACGTGTACTCACTCTCCGGGGTCACCCTCGCCCACAGCGACCCGCGGCAGATCGGCAAGCACGTCGTCGGCCCCTTCTCCAAGGCGGCGGCCGGCCAGTCCTTCACCGAGACCTTCGAAGGTTCCCTGGGGCAGTCCGTGGTCTCCGTGGTCCCCGTCAGGGACTCCGACGGCCGCGTCATCGCCATCGTGTCCTCCCCGGTCACGGTCCAGAACGTGCAGAGCATGGTGAACCGGCAGCTGCCGGTCGTCCTCGGCAGTGCAGGCGCGGTGCTCGCCCTTTCCGCGGGCGGAACCGCTCTGGTGAGCCGTCGGCTGCTGCGCCGGACCCATGGCCTGGGACCGGCCGAGATGACGAGGATGTACGAGCACCACGACGCGGTGCTGCACGCGGTGCGGGAGGGCGTGCTGATCGTCGGCGGCGGCGGACGGCTGCTGCTGGCCAATGACGAGGCGCGGCGGCTGCTGCGTCTGCCCGCGGACGCGGAAGGTCTCGCCGTCACGGACCTGGGTCTGGAGGAGGGGATCGCCGAGCCGATCGCATCGGGCCGTTCCGCGACCGACGAGCTGCACATGGCGGCCGACCGGCTGCTGTCGGTGAACATCCGGCCCACCGCCCCCTACGGGCAGGCCGGGACCGTCGTCACGCTGCGGGACACCACCGAGCTGCGGGCACTCTCCGGCAGGGCCGAGGTGGCCCGCGAGCGGCTGAAGCTGCTCTACGACGCGGGGGTGCGGGTGGGAACGACGCTGAACGTCGAGCGCACTGCGGAGGAACTGGCGGAGGTGGCGGTCCCCCGGTTCGCCGACGTGGTCACGGTCGACCTGCTCGACCCGGTGCTGCGCGGCGAGGAGCCGACCGAACCGAGCACCGAGATGCGCCGCACCGCCGCCGTCGGCCTCCAGGGCGACCACCCGCTCTACCCCGTCGGCAGGCTGATCCGGTTCGTTCCCACCAGCCCGATGGCGGCCGGTCTGGCGGGTGGCCGTGCGGTCCTGGAGGCGGACCTGCGCGCCACCCATCCTTGGCGGGCGCAGGACCCGGCCAACGCCCTGAAGATCCTGGACCGCGGCATCCACTCCTTGATCGCCGTGCCCCTGCGGGCCCGGGGCGTGGTGCTGGGGATGGCCGGCTACTGGCGGGGGCAGGACTCCCCGCCGTTCGACGAGGAGGACGTGTCCTTCGCCGAGGAGCTGACCGCCCGGGCGGCACTGGCCGTCGACAATGCCCGCCGCTACACCCGCGAGCACACCATGGCCGTCACCCTGCAGCGCAGCCTGCTGCCCCAGGGCGTACCGGAGCAGTCCGCCGTCGAGGTCGCGCACCGCTATCTGGCTGCCCAGGCCGGTGTGGGTGGTGACTGGTTCGATGTCATCCCGCTGCCCGGCACCCGGGTGGCCCTGGTGGTCGGCGACGTCGTCGGCCACGGTCTCCACGCAGCCGCCACCATGGGCCGCCTGCGCACCGCCGTGTACAACTTCTCCACCCTCGACCTGCCTCCGGACGAACTCCTGAGCCACCTGGACGAGCTGGTCGCCCACATCGACACCGACGAGCAGGAGTGGCAGGGGATCACCGGAGCCACCTGCCTGTGCGCCATCTACGATCCCGTCTCGGGGCAGGTGACGGCCGCCACCGCCGGGCATCCGGGCCCCGCCCTGGTCCACCCCGACGGAACCGTGTCCTTCCCCGAGGTGCCCGTCTCCCCGCCGCTGGGCCTGGGCGAGGGCCTGCCCATGGAGACCATGACGGTCACCCTGCCCGAAGGCTCCCGGCTGGCACTCTTCACCGACGGGCTGATCGAGAGCCGCGACCGCGATCCGGACGCGGGCCTGGCGGCGCTGCGCGCCGCCCTGGCCGGGCCCGCTCGCACCCCGGAGGAGACCTGCACCGCGGTGATCGACGCGATGCTGCCCTCCAGGCCCAGCGACGACGTCGCGCTGCTGGTGGCCCGCACCCGCCGACTGGACCCCGCGCGGATCGCCGAGTGGGACGTGCGCCCCGACCCTGCGGCGGTGTCCCCGGTGCGCAACGCCTGCGCCCGCCGACTGGCGGACTGGGGCCTGGAGGAGATCGCCTTTACCACGGAACTCATCCTCAGCGAACTGATGACCAACGCCATCCGCTACGGCACCGAGCCCATCCGGGTGAGGCTGCTGTACGACCGCAGTCTGATCTGCGAGGTCTCCGACGGGTCCAGCACCTCCCCGCACCTGCGCCGGGCCGAGGCCACCGACGAGGGCGGTCGCGGCCTGTTCCTCGTCGCGCAGTTCGCCGAGCGCTGGGGCACCCGCTACACCGCCCGCGGCAAGATCATCTGGAGCGAGCAGGCCCTCCTCGACGGGGCCGCACCGCCCGCGATGGATCTCGGGGAGGCGCTCCTGGCCGGGTGGGACGACGAGGGGCTCTGAGAACGCGCCGGTACGGCAGCCGCAGGGAAGACAGCGGACACCACCGCCTGGGACTGCGCCGCCGGGGCCGCCGAACGTACGCTGGCCTCGATCAGTACGCGACCGCCCGTTATGGAGCCTTTGTGCCCGCACCTCGTCTCCGGACAGCCTTCGTCGCCGCCTGCCTGGTCCTCGCGGCGCCCCTCGGCGCCTGCGGAGACAACCCCGCCACCGCGCCCAGAGCACCCGCGGTGGCCACCTCCGCCGCGGACGCCGGCGGCATGGCAGCACTGACCGCAGCGGCGAAGAAAGAGGGCTCGCTCAACACGATCGCGCTCCCGAGCGACTGGGCCAACTACGGCGCAGTGATCGACGGCTTCGAGAAGAAGTACGGGATCAAGGTCATGGTGGAGAACCCGGAAGGCACCAGCCAGGACGAGATCAACGCCCTGAAGGAGCGCAGGGACGGAGGCCGCGCCCCCGATGTGATCGACGTGGGGGGCTCGTTCGCGCAGTCCGCGGCACGGCAGGGCCTGCTCGCTCCGTACAAGGTCGCCGCGTACGACGAGATCCCCAAGGAACAGAAGGACGACCGGGCCCGCTGGTACAACAACTACGGCGGTTACGTCTCGATCGGCTGCGACGCCAGGCGCGTCAAGACCTGCCCCGCGACCTTCGCCGACCTGCGCAAGCCCGAGTACAAGGGCAAGGTCGCGCTCAACGGCGACCCCACCAAGTCCGGCTCCGCCTTCGCCGGGGTCTACGCGGCGGCCCTGGCGAACGGGGGTTCCTTCGACGACATCCAGCCCGGCATCGACTTCTTCGCCGAGCTCAGCAAGAACGGCAACTTCATCCCGGTCGAATCCACCCCGGCCACGATCGCTAAGGGCCAGACCCCGATCAGCATCGACTGGGACTTCCTCAACCTCGGATACGCCGACGAGTTCCGCGAGAACGGCGCGGACGTCGACTGGCGGACCGCCATCCCCTTCGACGGCAGCTTCGCCCAGTACTACGCGAACGGGGTGAACAAGGACGCTCCGCACCCCGCGGCGGCACGTCTGTGGCAGGAGTACGTCTTCAGCCCGGAGGGCCAGAACCTCCGGCTCGGCGCCTACGCACGCCCCGTCCTCATGGACGCCATGGAGAAGGACGGCACCCTCGACAAGGCCGCCGCGGAGAAACTGCCGACGGTCGAGGGCACGCCGACCTTTCCGACGGAGGCGCAGACGGAGAGGGCAAGAGAGACCGTCAACCGCGGCTGGGCCGAGGCCGTCTCGAGCTGAGGCCACGGACGACTCGGGCGGCGCGATCACGGTCCGGGGCGCCGCCGACGGCACGAGGCTGCGGGTGCGGGTGCGGCGGGTGACCGCCCGCGAGTCGCGCGGCGTCGGCCTGCTCGGTCCGGACGGAGATCAGGGCGGGGCGGCGCCTTCGATCTCGCCGAGCTTTTGTTCGTTTCCGGTGGTGTGGGGTGGCCCCGCTGGGATCCGCCGCGTTCTCCGCCGATGAGATGCGGACGCCGTCCCCTCCGGGCAGAGTGGGGAAGGACCTGTTCGTACCGAGGTAGTCCCTGTGGTCCCGCGCGGTGGAGACGGGACGGAGTGATGCGAGGATTGTCGTGACGTCGGAGTGATCGATGTTCCGCAGACGGCCGGCCGACAAGAGCGAGGACCTTCTGGTCCGGCTCGGGTCGCTGACCGCCAGGGCTCGGGAGTTGGCCGAGACACAGCGTTCCCGTGTCGAGCTCGCCGTGGCCCTGCAACGCGACATGCTGCCTTCGGACCTGCCCAGTTTTCCGGGCGCCCGACTGGCCGTCCGCTATGAGCCCGCCAACCACGGGCTCCACGTCGGCGGTGACTGGTACGACGCCTTCTCCCTGCCCGGCGGACAGATCGGCATGTCCATCGGTGACGTGCAGGGGCACAACATCGAGGCCGCCGCCTTCATGGGACAGGTCCGCGTGGCACTGCGCGCACTGGCCTCCGTCACCGGAGACCCGGGAGAACTGCTCGGTCGCACGAACGACCTGCTGATCTCTCTGGGCGCCGACCTCTTCGCCACCTGCACCTTCCTGCGGCTCGACCCCGCTGCCGGCACCCTGGAGTGCGCCCGGGCCGGTCACATCCCCTACATCTGGGCCACCACCGACGGCCGCTCCGGCATCGACGACAGCGAGGGCGGGCCTCCGCTCGGTGTGCTCCGCGACGTCGACTACCCGGCCACGCGCCACCGGCTGACCTCCGACGGTGTCTTCGTCCTCCTGACCGACGGGGTGGTGGAGGGGCCCTCGCTCCACGTCGACGAGGGTCTGGACCGGGTGACGCGGCTCGCCGGGATCACCGCCGTCGCCGGGCTGGACGTCGACGCGCTCGCCACCGCCGTCATGAAGCTGGCGGCCACGGTGGGGCACGAGGACGACGCGGCCGTCCTGGTCGTCGGCCATGACGGCGGTCCGGCCGAGTCGGCGGACGAGGAGTGAGGGGAGGGGGCTCTCCTCGGGCCGGGGCTCTCCTCGGGCCGGGGCGGTCCTCGGGCCGGGGCGGTCCTCGGGCCGGGGCTCACCTCGGGCCGGGGCGGTCCTCGGACCGGGGCCCTCCTCGGACCGGGGCCCTCCGCGGACCGGGGCTCTCCTCGGACCGGCGCATGCCGTACGACCCGTACGACGGCGCCCGACACGCAGGGGTCCTTGCCCGGTCGTGGCGGCCCGGCCGGTGTCTGATGGCTGACGTGTTGGATACTCGGCAGTTCCGGCCCTCTACGGAGGCGGCTCTGATGTCGCTGGCCGTGACGGTTTGCTACTACGCGGCCGGACGACTCGGCCTGATGGGCCGCCTCGTCGTCGAAGGCGTGGTGGCCACCCCCATCTGGCCGCCCACCGGCGTCGCCGTCGCCGCCCTGCTGCTGTTCGGCACACGGGTCTGGCCTGGGATCGCCCTCGGCTCCTTCCTCGTCATCGCCTCCCTCACCACTCCGGGACCCACCACAGTGGTCACCGTGGTGAGCAACACCGTCGCGCCGCTCTGCGCCTTCCTGCTGCTGAGACGGGCCGGCTTCCGGCGCGACATGGCGCGGCTGCGGGACGGACTCTCCCTGGTCTTCCTCGGCGGGTTCGGCGCCATGCTGATCAGCGCGACCGCGGGGGTGGGACTGCAGGTGGCGAAGGGCTCCCTGGACAAGAGCGAGTTCTGGCCCGTCTGGCTGGCCTGGTGGGTGGGCGACACGATGGGGGTGCTGCTCGTCGCCCCGCTCCTGCTCGTCCTCGCGGGGCCGGCCGGACGGTTCCGGGTACGGCGCTGGAAGGAGGCGACCTTTCTGGGGCTGACGACCCTGGTCCTCATGCCCATGGCCGTGCTCAGCCCGATGAGCATGCTCTTCCTCGTCTTCCCCCTGCTGATCTGGGCAGCACTCCGCTTCCAGCTCGCCGGAAGCATGCTGTGCGCGCTCTTCGCCTCTGTGCTCACCACCTTCGAGGCGACCTCCGGGCGAGGCGCGTTCCTCCACCTGACGGACATCGAGATCATGGCCAAGCTCCAGTCATTCAACGGTTCCGCCGCCCTGACCGCCCTGCTTCTCGCCTCCGTCATCACCGAGCAGCGTGCGACCCGCCGGTCGGTGCGCCGCGCCTGCCAGGAACTGGCGGAGGTCCTGGAGCACCTCGCGGCGGGCGAGCCCTCGCCGGGTCCGCCCGACACCGCCGAGAGCCGGGCAGCCCCACCCGGCGGGCACCGGGATCCGTGACCCCCGCGCCGGAGCCGGAGGCGGCGCAGGGATCAGGAGCCGTACAACGACTGCAAGGCATGGGACCTGTCCGGCGCTGACAAGCTGGTGCCCAGGCCGAGACGTCGAGCTGCGGCTGGGCGCCACCGCGCCTGGGGCTGGGCAGGCCAGAGCGCCCGGGAAGGTCGCTCTTCCGTCGGCTGTGGCGGTCTCGGTCATCGTCCCCGGCCGTTCGGGGGACCCGAGGGACGCCCTGGCGCGTCCCCCGCCCCGCCGGGGCATCCCTGGGTGGAACGAAAGGGAGACATGATGCCGCTCTATCTATCGAGGTTCAGCTACACACCGGAAACGTGGGCGAGGCTGATCGTCCACCCCGAGGACCGCGCAACGGCCGCTCGGGCGTACATCGAATCCGTCGGCGGAAAGCTCCACGGCTTCTGGTACGCCTTCGGCACGCACGACGGCTACAACCTGTGGGAAGCCCCCGACAACGTGTCCATGGCCGCGGTTGCGCTGGCGATCAGTGGAGGTGGCGCGCTTGGCTCGTTCGAGACGACGGTTCTCCTGACCGTCGAGGAAACCATGGATGCCCTGCGCAAAGCCGAACGAATCCAGTACCGGGCGCCGGGTGCGTAACCGTCCAGGACGTCCAGGACGCCCGCTCCGGCCGTTCAACGCACGGGGAAACCTGGGCCGGCACAACGCCCCCTGGCCGGAGCGGGCGGCGAGGGGGCGGGTTCGCTGCGGATGAAGCCCGCGCCCGCTGCGAAGCCTGGGTCGTCACTCGTCACGAGCCCACGATGTCACCGATGTTCGGCGGGCGGCAGCCGCGGCATGACCGGTCTCACGGATCCACGTCTCGTGCAGGTGGGGGTCACCGAGCGTTGTGCTCGCCGTGACGGTGAAGCCGCTCCGGCGGCGGTGGGCGAAAGGGAGGAGACCCTTGGGCAGTTCGCGTCCCGCCCTCTCACCAGGCGATGTGGACGCGTACTCCGTCGGGTGTACGTGGTACGCGGCCGGCGTACTGGCATGTGACTGCCGAGGGACGACGACTGCCTGGTGATCGCATCCCTAGCGTTGCCTTCATCGTCGTGATGAGGAGGAACGCATGGTGACTTTGCCCGAGCGGGTGGCGACGGATGGCGCACGTACGGGACGTCCTGGCCGGTCGGACCGAGTCCGGGGCGCGGTGGTGCTCCTGCTCGCCGCCGGGTGCGCGGCCATGGTCGCGGTGGACGTGCTCAACCCGCAGTTCAGCCCCGTGAGCGAGACCGTCAGCCGTTATGTGCACGGATCCGCCGGCTGGTTGATCACCACCGCCCTGCTCGCCATCGGGTCGGCGTCGGCGGTTGTGGCGGTACAGGTGGGGCGCCTGCCGGGCGGCCCTGTCGTACGACGGGTGGCGCGGGGTGCGCTGGCCGTGTGGGCGGGCGGGGTGCTTGTGGCGGGTTTCTTCCCGGCGGATCCGCCGGGCCGGTGGAGCCGGCCGTCGATGTCGGAGATGGTTCACGGGACGGCGGCGTTTCCGGCGTTCGTGGCGTTGCCCCTGGCCGCGCTGCTGCTCCGTCGTCAGCTGACGGCCCGGTGGCCGGCCGCCCGGAAGGCGCTGTTCGCTGTCACGACCGCATCGGTCGTGGCCACAGCGGCGCTGGCCGTGTGCCTGATCGATGTGATGGACGGTCCGTCGCTGGGCGTCGGCTCCGCCCCGACGCTGGTCGGCCTGGTCGAGCGGCTGGTCATCACGGTCGACCTCGCCTGGCTCACCCTCGCTGCGGTGGCCACGGCTCGGCTGAGCGAGGGTCGTGGTGCTCGTGGATGATCAGCGCATGATCGCCGACCGAACGACTTCCGAGCTGCCCGCGACGCTTCCGGCCCGGGGAGCGGTCACGCCTTCACGTCCACTCCCCCCGGCGGACCTCGCGATGGCCGCGGTGACAGTGCTCGCCGTCCTCGCCGGCACGGCGTTCCTCGGCGGTCGGCTCGATCCTGCCGGCGCGCTGCCGCTCGCCCTCCAGTTGGGCCTCGTGCTCCTCGTCCGTCGCCGATGGCCCGTGCTGGTGCTGTTGTTCAGCGTGCAGACGGTGATCGTGTTCCGGAGCGCCGGACTCACCGACGCCGGCTGGGTGTGGCCCGTCACCGCCGCCTACTTCACGCTGGCTGCCGACGATCGGCCGCGCAGACCGGGGTTGCCCTGGGCGATCGGCATCGGACTGGTGGAGCTGGGATTCGCCGCGAGCTGGGAGGCGGCGGCAGGCAACGACCCACGCGGCGTGCTGGGCTCCTTGGGAGCCGAGGCCCTCTGGCTCGCCCTGGTGCTCTCCGTCGCAGCCGCATACCGCAACTGGCACCGATGGCGTGCCGAACTCGACGCGTCGCTGCGTCGCGCCGCGCAGGAGCAGGACGCGGAAGCCGGCCGGCGAATCACCGAGGCGCGGCTCCAGATCGCCCGGGAACTGCATGATGTCGTGGCACACACGCTCACCGTGGTCGGTGTGCAGCTGCGGGTCGTGGCAGAGTCCCTCGACGACTCCCCCGAAGAGGCACGCACCGCCCTGGCGACCGCGCAGCACGTGCGGACGCAGGCGGTGAAGGATCTGCGCTCGCTCATCGACGTGCTGCACGACCCCACCGACAGAACCGCCCAGGAGACGCCGCTACGTCTTACCCCTGAAGCAGGGGTGGAGGGGTTGAGGGCCCTGATCGACCGCATGGATTCGAGCGGACTGGACATCCGCCTGGAGACGACCGGGGACCTGTCCGCCGTCCCCGCACCGGTGTCTCTGGCTGCCTACCGGGTGGTGCAGGAGTCCCTGACCAACACCGTCCGGCACGCACGTGCCTCCCGCTCCACCGTCCGTCTGTGCTGCACCGCCGAGGAGGTGAGCATCGCTGTCGTCGACGACGGCATCGGGTCCGGCACCGGCGCCGATGGCGCGGTGGGGCACGGGGTGAGCGGAATGCGCGAACGGGTCCGTGCGCTGGGCGGCACGTTCGCCGCCGGTCCCGACGGCGAGAAGGGCGGCTACGTGGTACGGGCGACGATTCCTGTGCCAGGCTTCCGACCATGACGATCAGGGTTCTCCTCGCCGACGACCAGTCACTGGTGCGCGCCGGGTTCCGCAGCCTCCTGGGGCGGACCCGCGACATCGAAGTCGTCGCCGAGGCGGGTACGGGCGACGAGGCCGTCCGCGAGGCCCGTACCGCACGGCCCGACGTCGTGCTCATGGACATCCGCATGCCCGGCACGGACGGCCTGACGGCCACCGAACGCATCCTGGGCGAGCCGCAGCTGACGGGCTGCCGGGTGATCGTCCTCACCACGTTCGAGACCGACGAGTACGTCTTCGCCGCCCTGCGCGCCGGAGCGAGCGGCTTCCTGACCAAGGAGATCGAGCCCGACGACCTGCGCCAGGCCGTCAGAGCCGTGGCCGGCGGCGACGCGCTGCTGTCGCCGAGCGTGACCCGCCGGGTGATCGAGCAGTTCGCCCACCGACCTGTCGCACCCACCGACACGGCGGAGCGGCTTTCGGTACTCACCGCACGGGAACGGGAGGTGGTCCACCTGATCGCCACCGGCCTGTCCAACGAGCAGATCGCGGACCGCCTGGTGATCAGTCCGTTGACCGCCAAGACACACGTCACGCGGGCCATCACCAAACTCGGCGTGCGCGACCGCGTCCAACTCGTCATCCTGGCCTACGAGACGGGCCTCGTCCGCCCCGGCCGGCCGGGGTCCGTCGAGCCGCATCCGCAGAGGTGACCGGGTGAACCGTATCTGGCGGTCCGACGACCACTGCTGACGAGGTCACCGACAACCGTCCCCTCCCCTACCCGGCCGCACGGAGAACGAACGCCCCGGCGCCGCGCCGGGCCCGGCTTCGGGGAACGCGGAAGGCGCCGCACGAGCGACGGTGGCCCAGTTCGTGGCACCCCTGCTCGATGCGGAGATCGCCACCGTCTTCACCGGCGAGTGCCGCCAGTACACGGGATGGGCAGGCCGTCGACAATGCCCGTGTCACCGCCGGGGGTGTGCACCGGTGGCCGTTCCGGCCCCGTGCGACGGGATGACGCCCGGTGGTCGTCCACCCGACGCCTCAGGCGGTCCAGCGGGCGAAGCCCGTGCTCTGCCAGGTGACGCCGGTAGTGGTGGTCGCAAGGCCCTCGACGTCCGGCTGCGCGTCCAGCCAGGAGCGAGCGGCTTCGCCCATGGCGTAGGCGGCGGTGGCGCAGGCGTCGGCGATCGTGAGCGTGGTGCCGACGACGGTCATCGCCGCGAGCGCGTGCGCGGGCGGCTCACCGGTATGAGGGTCGAGGATGTGGCAGCCTCGTTCCGCCGGGCCCGACGTCGCCACGGCCGCCTCCGGTACATCAGCGCCCACCTCCACCACCGCGGCCAGAGCTCCGGGGGTCAGGGGGTCGGCGAGACCGATGCGCCACGGCCCGCCGAGCAGCTGGATGTCACCACCTCCGTTGACGCACACGGCCGTGCCGGGGGCCGCCGAAGCCAGCATGCGGGCCGCGCGCTCCGTCGCCCAGCCCTTCACCAGTCCGGTCGGATCCCATCCGCCGTCGCTTCCCGCATACCAGGGCGAGAACCAGCCGTCGGTGCGGCGCACCATGTCCTCGCACAGGCGCGTCACCTCCTGGACGTCCGGGCCGCACTGCTCGGGGTCGAGCTCTCTGCGCGCCAGACGGTTGACTTGGCTGTCCTCGCGGTACGGAGAGAAGACCCGGTCCGCGTGGTGCAGGAAATCCACCGCCTCCGTGAGCGCCTCGCGCGTTCGGGAGAGGTCGGAGCACCCACGGACGTCGAACGAGAACACCGTGCCCATCACGTGTTCCACATGCCGCACGCGCGGCTCATACATCGGCCCTGTCCAGAGCGCTCTGGAGCGACTGGCGGTAGCCGGCGCTGGTGTAGGTGGCACCCGAGACGGAGTCGATGTCCGCGCTCTGCGCCGCCATTGTCCGTTGGTTGAGCTGGGGGACGGCCTCGGCGGAGATCTCCCTGCTCCGTGGTGTGGAGGACGGCGACTTCAGGGCGGTGACCCCGGTGATCGTGCTCCCCTTGACCGTGATCTGCACCTGGACGGAGCCGTACTGCGTACTGATCGTGGCTCCGGCGACAGACCGGGTGGTCGACCCGGCCGAGGTGCTGCCCGACGAGCCCGGCGTGGTCCTGGACACGGTGGGCGCGCTCGTCTTCGTCGGAGCGATGGGCGTACGGGACGCGAACGGGCGGGCCGACGACGGGCTCGCGGAGCCGGTCGCGCCGGTGCTCGCCGAAGGCGAGGCTGCGGCGCTCACGGAAGCCGACGGCGAGGCGGCGGAGGATGCGGTGCCGGCATCGGCCGGGACCACGGAGGCCAGGGGAGTGCCCAGGCCTGCCGCCCCCTGGGCGAGCGACGGATCCACGGTCGGCTTGAGCGCGAGCAGGAGCACGACGGCGGATACGGTGCCCGCGCCGGCGAGCACCGCGCGGCGGAGCGGGTGTGTCTTCCTCACACCCCGCTCAGCGTCACCGAGCCGCCGGGTGTCACACCCGGACCGATCACCCGACGGTCCGGCGGCTCACAGGGCGAAGGACTCGTGGTGGATCCGCCGGTCCGGCACGCCCGCTTCCCGCAGGGCGGCGTACGACTCCTCGGCGAGCCCCTGCGGCCCGCACACGTACACGTCGTGCCGGGCGATGTCCGGCAGGATCCGGCGCAGCATACCGGCGCTGATCTCCGGCCGTCTGCCGTCCGGACCGTTGACCGCGTACAGCAGGTGCGCCCCACGGTCGTCCGCGATCGCCTCCAGTTCCTCGCGCAGCGCGAGGTCGTCCGCCGTGCGGGCCCGGTACAGCAGCGTCAGATCGCCCCCGGCGCCCGGGAGGGTCTCGAACAGCGTGCGTAGCGGAGTGATGCCCGCGCCTCCAGCGATCAGCAGCACCTTGCCGCGACTGCGGCGAGCGGCGGTCAGCGACCCGTACGGACCCTCCGCCCACACCCGCGTCCCCGGCCTCAGCCGGGCGAGGGCCGCGCTGTGCCCGCCGACGGCCTTGACAGTGATCCGCAGGAGATCGGGCCGGGGCGGCGCGGAGAGCGAATAGGGATGAGCCGTCCAGCGCAGCCCCTTCGTGAGGAACCGCCAGCGGAAGAACTGCCCCGCCTCCGCTCCGAGACGGTGCAGCCGGCGCCCGCGGACGAGCACGGACACCACGCCCGGGGCTTCCGGCACCACTTGATCCACCCTCATGCGGTGGACGAGGTTCAGTCGCAGGGGCATCAGCACCCGGTACCAGACGAGTAGCGCGCCGACCGCGCCGTACAGCACGTACCAGACCGCGCGGGCCGCCTGGT
Organism: Streptomyces sp. NPDC051921; assembly: GCF_040680975.1. Classification (NCBI taxonomy): domain Bacteria; kingdom Bacillati; phylum Actinomycetota; class Actinomycetes; order Kitasatosporales; family Streptomycetaceae; genus Streptomyces; species Streptomyces sp. NPDC051921. Next base: position 32,696 of record NZ_JBFAXU010000003.1, on the reverse strand, counting down.
CGGCGAGGAACTCCGCCCCCGTGGCGAGCTGGTGCCAGAAGGCGAGGTAGACGGCGAGGTAGGTGAGCAGATGCAGGTAGTACCAGACTTCGTATCGCACCCGGTGCCGTACGGCACCGGCCGACACGAGTCCGACGACCAGCAGGAGCACCGTGCCGATTGCCGCCTTGCCCATCTCCGGGTACTCGGTCACCAGTGACACCGTCTGCTCCGCCACACCGGTCCGGCCCTGCAGCGCGTACCCGTACACGGTCAGCACGACGTGCGCCGAGGTGAGGGAGAGCGCGTACCGGCCGCTCGTGGCGTGCCACCGCGACACCCGGTCGGACCCCACCCGCCGCTCCAGCGCGGGCACCCGCGCCATCTGCACCACCACCAGGGCGATCACGTAACCGGCTAGCAGGCCGGTGATCCGCCCCGCGTGGATCAACCGGTCCCCGGCGTCGGGGAGGACAGCCGGTGTGTTGCGCCACCACAGCCCGACCACGGCTGCCGCACCGGCCCAGGCGAGGGCGATCAGAGGTACAGCGGGGGAACGCCTGGGGCGGATACGGCGCTGGGCCTGCCGTCTCCCCGCCCTGCTGTGCTGGATCGTCGTCACGTGCTGTCCTCCGGTCGCCTTGGTGCCCGCGCACCCTACCCACATCGGCCGGAGCGAAGGGAGCCCACCAGGCCCGGACGGAGATCCGCCGGCGGGCCGGGCGAGGGGCGAAGCCGGCGCCCTCCCTGCGTCGCTGTCGGGGGGAAGGCGCCGGTGTGGGGGCGGTGCTCCGGTCAGTCCGTGACGCGTACGACGCCCGAGGCCGTCGCCTCCGGACCTGAGCCGTCCGCCGGGGCGGAGGTCAGCTGCCAGGTGTAGGCGCCGGTCGGCACCGGGGTGCCCGCGTCGGAGGTGCCGTCCCAGGAGACGCGCACGGCGCTGAGGGCCCCTTCGCCCGCCCAGGTGCGCACCACCTCGCCGGTCGTGCGGTGGGTGAGCGTCACCCGCCAGGAAGCGGCGGGCTTGGAGAGCCACCATGCGGCGGCCCACTCGGCGGTGCCGCCCTGGACCAGTGCGCGAGGTGCCGCGGTGCGGGCGACGCCCAGCGGGGAGACCCCGTGCTGCGGCGCGGTGACGTGGACGGTGTCGTCCGCGTCGACCCAGGCGAGCTTGCCGGCGCCCGCGTCGAGGGTCCAGGTGGTGCCGCGCCCGTCTCCGTCCGTCGGCTGCTTCAGGCCGGTGACGGTGCCCAGATCGGCCGTACCGCCGTCCGCCTGCAGCGCGGTGAGGCGCAGGTCGCCGGCGCCGTCACGGTGGGCCAGGAAGCGGTCGCCCAGGAGGACGCCCGACGTCGGCGCGGGGTAGGTGCGTCCGGTCGCCAGGTCGCGCACGCCTGCCGCGTCCAGGGAGGCGCAGCTCCAGTACAGCAGGGTGCCGCTGCGCTGGAGTTCGTTCGGGACGCAGGCGGTGCCCAGCGCCACGGTCTCGGTCACGTTGCCCGTGAGCAGATTGACCACCTTCACCGTGCCGGGATCCTGCAGCGCCGGCTTGAGCAGCCACTTCTGCTCCAGTACGGCGGCCTGCGCGCGCTGCTCGCGGACGACGACGTCGCGTGCGGTGTCCACGACGTACTGCCGTCCGTCCGCCTCGTACAGCACGAACTCCGGTGCCGCGTCGAGGATCCGGCCACCCTTGCCCGGCAGCGTGAAGCGGTCGGCCGGGTGGTCCGGGTCGTCGCCGGTCACGAGCACGTCGGCACCCGTGGCCGGGTCCTCGACCAGGCGGGCCAGCCCCTCGTCGGTCCCGTCGGCGAAGCGGCCCGCCGCCAGGCCGGGGAAGTCGGCGAGCGCCGCTCCCTTGGCCGGGTCGAGGCCGGATCCGACTCCCGTGCCGTGCAACGTCTCCTTGCCGGCGAGGGAGTTGACGTACCGGAGTCGCCCACGGTCGAGGCTCAGGGCCTGGATGTGCCCGTCCGCCGTCCTGACCCCCGGTACGTCGCGCAGGAGCAGGTCGAAGACGAGTCCGGAGCCGTCCACGCTGAAGTGGTGGATGGCGCGCTTGCCTTCGGCGTCCTTGCCGAGCGCGACCAGCGAGCCCCCGCCCTCGGAGCGCAGGAAGGTCGTCTCGACCTCGCTCAGCAGCGTCCGCTCGCGCTCCGCCCCGGCGAAGGGGGTGAGGCGCAGGGGCCCGCCGTCGCCCTCGCGCCAGAGCACGTTCTCGCCCACGACGTAGGACGTGACCTTGCTGTCGGTCGCCTGCAGGGCGAGCGGCACGACGCGCGGAGCGGCGGCCATGTTGTCGCGCGCCACGACCCGCACGCCCGGCTCCCCGCTGCGGGTGAACCAGCTGACGGTCTCCTGCGTGATCCGGAAGCTGCTCGCCTCGCCCGTGACCGGCAGCGGCTCGACAGTGCCGTTGTACGCGGTGAGGATGCCGTACCCCGGCGTGCCGTCGGCCGTGCGGTAGCCGATCAGGAGTCGGTTGTAGTGCGCGCCGAGCAGCACGGGCTCAGCGCCGGTGGTGGCTCCGGCGGGGAGTCGCACGACGGGGTCGTTCGCCGGGGCGCCGCCGCGCGCCACGCGGAGCTGGTACGTGCCGTCGCCCTGGTCCACGGTGGCCAGCACCCAGCCGTTGGACACGCGCGGGTTGAGGTAGCCGGCCGGCACGACGAGGGTGTGGGTGAAGCTGGGGTCCTCGACTCCGATCCGCACGACGTCCGTGCCGCCGTCGGCACGCGGCTTGGTGTAGATGGCGCGGTTGAACTCGTCGTGGCCGTGGACGATCGCGTCCTCCGGCACGCCGTCGAGCTCCGGGACGGGCTTGGTGGCACTGTTGTACGTGTTGGTCCAGAGGTAGCCGCCGCCTTCGCGGTGCAGTACGCCCTGGCTGCCGGTCGCCAGCAGCGTCTCGACGCCCGCGCCGTACGCGTCCGGCGCGGGTACGAGGACCTCGGCCGCCCCGGCCGCGTGCGCCGTTGCCGGCAGCACGACGACCGGTCCTGCGGCGAGGACGGCGGCGATGGCGGCCGTGGTGGCGGTACGCCGGGTGCGTCCGGCTCGGCTGGTCGTGCGCAGGTGATGGAACACCTGACCCCCCATGTGTTAACAGATGGAATTCCCACATCAAGCTGTGAACACGGTTAACAGTACCTGCTGGGGCGGGAGTTGTGCAGGAAATATGTGCCGCTCGTGTCACAGAGATGCCACAGGGGTGAGGGGGGACCTACGGTGCGGCACCGGCCGGTGCCGTCGGCTTCCGCCACGCGCCGCTCGGCGGCCGCGGTTCCTCGCTCAGGCCGAAGCGGCGGTGGAACCGGCGCAGCGGCCCCGGCGCCCACCAGTTGGCGCGGCCGGCCCGCGACACGACGTCGCCCTCCGGGCCCGGGTGGGCTCGGAGGGCGACTGTTGTCAGACGGGCCGGGTCAGCGGGTCACCAGGTGCCCGGTGACGCCTGCCAGCTCTTCAGGGGGTTCTCGAACCCGCCGTCGGTACGCGCCTTGAAGGTGTTCGCCGCGGTACCGCCGGAGCCGTCGTTGTACATGATCGCGATGTCCTCGCGACCGTCGTGGTCGGTGTCGCCGGAGACCGGGAACGAGGCGTCCTGGACGTGCCACGTGCCCGACGGCGCCTGCCAGCTGCGGAAGTCGTCGTTGACTCCGCCGTCCGGCTTGCCCGTCAGGGTGAACAGCGAGGCGTTGCCGTAGCCGTAGTCGTACATGATGGCCATGTCCGCGCGGCCGTCGCCGTTGTAGTCACCCGCGGTGACCTTGCTGCGCCACCACTCCCACTGGCCGGGCGCGCGGGACCACGACTTCGGTCCCGCCTGGATGCCGCCGTCGGTCTTGCCCAGGAAGGTGAACGCGGAGACCGAGCCGTCGCCGTAGCCGTACACGCCGATGACGTCGTCCCGGCCGTCGCCGTTGAAGTCGCCCGCGACGTACTTGGCGCTGCTCTGGTTCCAGTTGCCGGCGCCGGACCACCAGCTTCCGAAGATGTTCTTGAAGGTGCCGTCCGCGTTCGACAGGAAGGTGTAGCCGCCGGACGTGGAGTTGCCGTGGTCGTAGATCATGACCACGTCGTCCCGGCCGTCGCCGTTGAAGTCACCCGCGACCAGCTTGCCCTTGGTCGCGTCCCAGTTGCCGGGGGCCGTGTACGCGCTGCGCTGCAGCGCGGTGAAGGTTCCGTCGGCCTTGCCCAGGAAGGTGAACATGCCGTTGGCGCCGTCGCCGTAGCCGTACAGGGCGGCCAGGTCGTCGCGGCCGTCGCCGTTGAAGTCACCCGCGACCCACTGGGACTGGGAGACCCGCCACGTCCAGGCGCCGTTGGTGTGGGCCGCCACGGGGGCGGCGAAGCCGCCGTCCGGCTTGGCCGCGTGGGTGAACAGCGCCATCGCGTCGCTGCCGTAGTCGTAGACCGTGGCCATGTCGACGCGGCCGTCGCCGTTGAAGTCGCCCGAGAGCTCCTTGCGCAGCGTGTCGGTGCGATCGGCCGGGTGGTGCTCCACGGTGGCGCCGGTCCACTTGTTGTGGCGGATGTACGTGCCGTTCTGGAAGTCGGTCCGCGGACCGCCCGCCACGTCGTACTCCTCCGACTGCGGGTAGCCGAGGAAGCTCTTCCCCGCACCCAGCGAAAGCCACTTGTTGCGGATGCTGCCCCACACGCCCCAGGCCTTGCCCGTGGTCGTGGTCCAGTAGATGGAGCGGGAGTCGGAGGTCTCGCCGCGGCGGCGGAAGTTGTTGTACCGGCCGATGCCGTCGTCGACGTTGGTCTCGTCGGTGGTCGGGTAGCCGAAGCCGGCCGGGCCGCCGAGCGCCAGGTACTTCTTGTAGATGGTGCCGTGGATGGAGCGTCCGCCGAAGTCGTACGTCCAGTAGATGGCGCCGTTGCCGCCGGAGCCGCTGAACGTGGTGACCCAGGCGTCGCTCTCGAAGGTGGTCGACTCGTCGGAGGTCGGGTAGCCGAGGAAGCCCTTCTCGGCGCCCAGCGACTTCCAGTAGTCGCGGATGCCGTTCTGGACCATCCAGGCGCCCGTGGTCGGGTGCCAGTAGATCGAGGCGTTCTCCCCGCCGGCACCGTTCTGGCGGAAGTGCGCGTAACGGCCTTCGCCGTCCTCCGGGACGGTGACGTCCGTGGTCGGGTAGCCGAAGCCGGACGGGCCGCCCTTGGCGAGGTACTTGGCCAGGATCGGGCCGCACAGGGAGTGCGTACCGGTCGCGGCCGAGGTGAAGCTCTGGCACTGGGACCAGGGGGTTCCGCCGAGCACGAGCCGGCGGCCGGCGCCGAAGACCGAGCCGTCGGCCAGGGCACGGCCCGGGAACTCGGTGATCTCACCGTTGGCGTCGCGGGACCACAGGTCGGCGTAGCCGTCGTTCTCGAAGTCGCCGTTGCTCGACAGGTGCTGCGGAGAGGTGCCGGTGAAGCCGGTCGCGATGGAGGTGTTCCGGACGGCGCTGTCGCCGTACACCGTGAGGTCCGCGACGGTGGTCGAGGCGGGATCGGTGGTGACGCGGCTGGTGTACTGGTGGATCGTGCCGGTCACCTTGTCCCGGGCCCAGACCTCCGGCAGCTTGTCGGCGTTGAGGTCACCGGGGGCGATGAGCGTCATGTTCTGCCAGTCGGCGTTGCCGAGCAGGATCGGCGCACGGAAGCCGGTGTCCGCGACGTCGAGGAAGCCGGTCGTGGTGCCGAGGTAGAGGTACAGCTCGCCGCCGGCCTTCACGAGCAGGTCGGGCTGGTCGCTGTCGTCGACCTTGCCGTCCTTGCTGTCGTCGTCGACGCTGCCGATCACGAGCGCCTGGTCGGCCTGCGCCCAGTGGTCGTTGTCGGGGAACGCCGTCTGCAGTTCGGTCCGGTTGGCGTCGACGGGCTGCAGATCGCCGTCACCCTTGCCCGGGTAGACGTACAGCATCTTGCGGCTGCCGTCGGCGGAGGGACGCAGCGCGATGAGGTCCTCGTAGTAGTCCGTGTCCCAGCTGCCGCGGTGGGACAGGGACACGGCGTCGGCGAAGGTTCCGCGCTCGAGCTTCTTGGACAGGTCGAAGCTGCCGTTGCCCTTGCCGGGGTGCATCCACAGCTGGCCGGAGCCCGGGTCGACGCTCCAGATGTCGACGGTGTCGTCACCGTTGAGGTCACCGGGCTTGTCGCGGGTCGGCTTGCGCTTCGCGTAGAAGAGGTACGCCTTCAGGTCGGACCGGTTGCCGGCCGCGTCGAGGCTGCGGACGAACAGGGTCTGCGGGCCGGTCGTGGACGGGGTGTACTCCGCCGTCGCGTCGCCGCCGACCGAGGCCGCCGCGGCCTCCCGCACCTTCGGGTCGGACTCGGTCCACCACTGGTACTTCACGACATCGGTCTCGCCGTTGGCGCTGAAGGTGAAGGTGCCCTTGGTGCGGGCCTGGGAGGTGTTGTCCGGCTCGTTCTCGGGGAACTGCGGAGAGGTCACCTTGGGCGGGTGACCCGGCCGGGTCGCGTCGATGCTGAACACGCACTGGCCCGCCCAGGGGCCGGCCGCGTAGTCGTCGAGCCCGCGGACGTCCCACCGGTAGGTGCCGGTGGGGAGTTCCGAGGCGGGGATCCGCACCTGCGCGACGTTGCCGTTCGTGACCCACACCTGGGGCCGCTTGATGGTGCCCCAGTAGTCCTTGTCGTTCCAGTAGTTGAACTCGGCACGCAGCGCGTTGTCCTCGGCGTCCGAGACACGGGCGCGGAGCACGACCTCGTCGGTGGTGCCGATCATGCCGCCGCCGCAGGACACCGAGGGGTCGGAGCCGCGCTCGGAGATCCCGTTCGGCACGGTGTTGTACTGGGTGGATATCCGGGCGCTGTCCGGGTTCATCTTGCGCCAGGACACGTCGACGGTGTCAGTGGCCGACTTCAGGCCCATGGTCCAGGCCGGCCAGTGCCAGCGGGCCGCGTCGGCGACCGCGGAGGTCACGTTGAGCTCGATCGTGTCGCCGTCGCCGGGGCAGTTGCGCCCGCCGAACGACTGACCGGAGGAGTCGACCAGGCGCTTCCAGGCGGGCTGGTTGTTCCAGGTGGTCCAGGTACCGATGCCGTCGGTGTCCCAGATCTGGATGTCACCGGAGCTGCAGCTCCAGGAGCCGGCGTACTTCTGCTGGATGCGGAAGGTGGACGACAGGATCTGCTTGTCCCACAGGCTGCCCATGCCGACCTGGAAGAAGGTCTTCGCGCAGACGACCGCGTAGCCGTTCTGCGCGTCCTTGGCGCAGCCGACGCGGGCTTCCTTGCTGAGGGTGCCGCCGTTCCAGTAGTTGGTGTTCGCCGAGTTCGAGAAGGCGTTGTGCTTGTAGGCGAGGGCCCACACCGACTTCCAGTCGTCCCGCCACACCGGGTCGATGACGACGGGGTACGTCGTCCCGGGCGCGGTCAGCAGCGTGCGGTCGGGGGTGAGCGTGAGGGTGGAACCCTTGAGCGCGACGCCCAGGTCGGCCTGGCGGGTGCCGTTGGAGATGCCGTCGACGGCGGGCACCTGGTCGGCCACGGCGGCGGCCGGCTTCGCGGCGGCCGCCCGGAGGGCCGCGGTCTTCGGGGCCGCCGTCTTCGGGGCCGCCGTCTTCGCGCCCTCGGTCGTCGCGCCCTCGGTCGTCGCGCCCTCGGTCGTCGGGGCCTCGGTCTTCGAAGCGGTGGCCGGAGCGGCGGGCCGGTCGGCGCCGGAGTCCCACATCTGCGGCTTGGCCGAGCTGAACAGGGCCTTGCCGGAGGGGTCGAGCGCCCGCAGTTCGCCGTTGGCCTCCTTGCGGAGGGTCAGGCCCTTGCCCTTGAGGCCGAAGCTGAGGGAGGCGAGCGCCGGATCGTTCGCGGCCTCGCGGTTCTTGACGATCAGCTGGTGCGAGAAGCCGGTGACGTCGGCGGTGACCCGCAGGTCGACGCCGCGCAGCACCTCGGGGTAGGTGGCGCTGTCGCCCTCGATGCGCGGGGCGGGCAGCCGCTTCGGCCAGGTCAGGGTGATGTCCCGGCCGTCCTTGCGCATGGTGACGAGCGGGCTGTCGCCACCGCCGGAGAAGGTGAGCCCGACGCGGGTGGCCTTGGGGGCGATCCGGCCGTCGCTCTGCCGGCTGAGGCCGGTGTCCGCGGGCACGAGCTTCCCGCCGCGCAGCACACGGATCGGGGCCAGGGCGTGGTTCTGCGTGAACGTGCCGTCCGGATTGGCCCAGACGTCGTCGCTCTCGGTGCGCTTGGAGGTGATCTCCACCGGCTTGCCGGTGCGCTTGGCCTCGGCCTTGGCCTTGGCGTGGGCGCTCTGGTCGGCCCGGTCCGCGGCGGAGGCCTGGGAGGCGGCGGCCGCGTTCGGTGCCGCGACGGCCGTGACGGGCACGGTGCCGAGCAGCACGGCGGTCAACGCGGTGACGGCGGCCGTGGTGAGAGCCGGCGTGCTGCGACGCGGTGGCTCGTCGACGCGGGTACGCGTCGGGATGGGTCTCACGGAAGGAGTCCTCGGGGTCGGGCGGCCCCCGCGTGGGTGCGGTGGCCGAATCTGGGCGTCGGGCCGCGCGCCGAGGGGGCGCCTTTCGGCCACCTCGACGATCGGCCGTTGGCGTTCGAATTATTTGTAGCAGCCGTGGAGACCTTCGCGTGCAGGGTCGCGCGGCGCGGCGGCGCCGGGGAGCCCCCTTTACCTCATGTTTGACGGAAGGTCAAACTCCAGGTGTTCACGCCGCGGCGTGCGCACGACCAGCGACTTCTGTCTTGACACCCCCTCACCCCGCGCACCTGCGCCGCCTCGACGGCCGGGAGCGCGACTGTTAGGTTCAGCGCCGTTGTGTAGAGCGTGGCCATGACACAATTCACGCTCGTTTTCATCTCTCTTTCATGGAGTGTTCGAATCTTGAACAGATCCAAGGCGCACGCCTGGCGTGCGCCTCTGAGGCGTGTCCGGCGGTGGCCGATACCACTGCTGGCCGTCAGCCTTCTGGCGTCCGGCCTCTCGGCCGTCGACGCCGCGGCAGCCAACTCCGACCTATCCCTTCCCTCCCTCCAGCGACTGACCAAGGTCGGCGGCGCCCCCGTCACGGGCAAGCCGGCGCCGGGCCAGGCCGAGTCGCAGAAGAAGAAGTGGAAGAACCCTCCGGCGATCGCCTGGCCCAAGGCCGGCTCCGCCGAAATCACCCTCCCCGAGCCGACGCTCACCCCCACCGCCCAGCTGAATCCGGCCACCGGCAAGTCCCTCGCCGGCGGCCCCGGTCTGCGCTCCGGCAACGGTGTCAGGGCGGGAGCGGCGGTCAAGGCCGGCACCCTTCCCGTGAAGGTCGCCGCGCTCGCCGCCCGCGCCAAGGCCGGACCGCTCTCCAAGTCGGCCGCGGCGGCGCCCGCCGACTCGTCCGCCGGGCCCGTCAAGGTCGAGGTCGGGCTGCTCGACCGGGCCGCCGCCCACCGGGCCGGCCTCACGAACAGCCTCCTCCTGACGGTTCGGCGCACCGACGCCGGCACGTCCTCGGCGCCGGTCTCGGTCGAACTCGACTACACCGCCTTCAAGAACGCCTTCGGCGGCAGCTGGGGCTCCCGTCTCCGGTTCACGGCGATCCCGCCCTGCGCCCTGACCACGCCGAAGAAGCCGGGCTGCCCGGCCGGCATCCCGGTCACCACCAGCAACGACCCGGCGACCGGCCGACTCGTCGCCACCTTCGACGCCCCCGCGGCCGACGCGGCCTCGCGCGCCGGCGGCATGAACACGATGTCCGTCGCCGCCACCACCGCCGGCACGGGCACCGTGACGCTGGCCGCGACCGCGGGCGCCGACGGCGCCAACGGCACCTTCAAGGCCACCTCGCTGAACCCCTCCGGCGCCTGGCAGGCGGGCGGCTCCGCGGGCGACTTCTCCTGGTCGTACCCGCTGGAGATCCCCGCCTCCCTCGGCGGCCCCAGCCCGTCGCTGACGCTCGGCTACTCCAGCTCGACCATCGACGGCCGGACCTCGGCCTCCGCGCAGCAGACCTCCTGGGTCGGCGACGGCTGGGACCTGGCCTCGAACTACATCGAGCGGTCCTACGTCCCGTGCAGCCAGGACAAGCGCAAGGACTCCGGGTACAACAACCCGAAGGACGACACCGGCGACCTGTGCCACGGCGCCCCGATGGTCACCCTGTCGCTCAACGGCGGCTCCACCCAGCTCGTCCTGGACGACGCCACGAAGAAGTGGCGTCCCGCCAAGGACGACGGCTCGCGCGTCGAGCTGCTGCAGGGCGCGCAGAACGGTGACAAGGAGGGTGACCACTGGCGGTTCACCAACCCCCAGGGCATCCAGTTCTACTTCGGTGTCAACCGGATCCCCGGCTGGACGTCGGGCAAGCCCGTCACCAACTCCGCCTGGACGGTGCCGGTCTACGGCAACCACCCCGGTGAGCCCTGCTACACGACCACCTTCGCCGACTCCGCGTGCGACCAGGTGTACCGCTGGAACCTCGACTACGTCGTGGACCCGCGCGGAAACGCCATGACGTACTGGTACGAGAAGGAGGTCAACCACTACGGCTCCAACTACCAGATCGCCGGCGGCTCGACCGCCCGGGCCTACGACCGCTCGGGCTGGCTGGACCGCATCTCGTACGGTCTGCGCAGCAACGACCTGTTCGCCGAGGCGCCCGCCCAGGTGAAGTTCTCCGTCGCGGAGCGTTGCCTGGTCTCGGCCACCTTCGACTGCGACCCGGCGAAGCTGAAGCCCGAGGTCGACTGGAGCATCGCCAAGGAGTGGCCGGACACCCCCGGCGACCAGCTGTGCGCTGCGGGCGAGGAGTGCAAGGGCCGGTTCACCCCGACCTTCTTCACCCGCAAGCGGCTGACCCAGGTCACCACGTCGGTCTGGAACGGCAGCGAGCGCAAGCCGGTCGACACCTGGAAGCTCACCCAGGACTTCCCGATGACCGGTGACGGCACGGACTACCCGCTGTGGCTGTCCGAGATCCGGCACACCGGCCAGAACGGCGGCTCGATCGAGCTGCCGCCGGTGAAGTTCCGCGGCAAGCAGCTCGACAACCGTGTCGACGGCGCCTCGGACGGCAAGCCGCCGTTCAAGCGCTACCGCGTCGAGGCGATCGACACCGAGACCGGTTCGACGATCCTCGCGCACTACAAGGACACCCAGTGCTCCGCCGGCGCGCTGCCCTCGTCGCCCGAGACGAACACGATGCGGTGCTACCCGGTGATCTCGGAGATCCCGGACCCGAACGACCCGACGCGCGAGCGCAAGCTGTACGTCACCGACTGGTTCCACAAGCACGTCGTCGACTGGGTCCAGGAGGAGGACCGCAACGGCAACTCGCCGACGCGGCGCACCGAGTACCAGTTCCTCGGTGACCCGGCCTGGGCCTTCGACGACGAGACCGAGATGATGCGGCCCAAGACCCGCACCTGGTCCCAGTGGCGGGGCTACGAGCGCGTCCGCACCCTCATCGGCGTGGCGCCGGACCGGCGTTCGCAGACCGAGACGCTGTTCTTCCGCGGTCTCGACGGCGACCGTGCGACGCCTTCGGGCGGCATCCGCTCGGTCAAGGTCAAGGACTCCGAGGGCAACGAGATCCCGGACCACCGCCTCTTCGCCGGCCAGACCCGTGAGGTCCTGGCGTACGACGGCGAGGGCGGCCCGCTGGAGGCGGCGACCACGTACACCCCGTGGCTGCACGGCCCCACCGCGACCCGCCTGCGCAAGGGCGAGGTCCCGGAGGAGGACATCGAGCCGCAGGAGTCGTACGTCCAGCAGACGAGCGACGTGGCCTCCCGGATCCTCCTCTCCGACGGCCGCGGCTGGCGCCGCACGGCCATGCACACCGAGTACGACACCCGCGGCTTCGCCCTGTCGGTCTCGAACCGCGGCGACGTCGCCGACGGGTCGGACGACAGCTGCACCCGCTTCGAGTACGACGAGGACCCGGCCCGCTGGATCATCGCCCGCCAGAAGCGGGTGGAGTCGGTCGCCAAGGCCTGCGACGCCACCGACGTGGCGCGCCCGGCGGACGTGACGTCGGACGTGCGGATGCACTACGACGCGGCGGGCAACGTGCAGTCCACGGAGTCGCTGTCGGACTACGTGAACGGCAGCCCGGTCTACCAGACGGACGGCAGCGCGGAGTACGACGCGTACGGTCGCCTCACGACCACCACGGACGTGTTCGGCAAGGTCACCCGCACCGCGTACACGCCGGCCTCCGGGCAGATCGTCACGAAGGTCGTGTCGACCAACCCGGTGGGCCACACGAAGACGACGGAGACCGATGCCGGTCGTGGCTCGGTGCTCGCCGAGACGGATGTCAACGGGCGCCGCCAGGTCATGCGGTACGACGCGCTCGGCCGGCTGACCAAGGTCTGGTCCCCGGACCGCGACCCGCTGAGCAAGTCGCCGGACGGCGAGTTCTCCTACGACGTCCGCACCGACGGTCCGGTCGTCATCACCAACAAGGCGCTGCTGGACGACGGCACCTACCGCACCAGCTACGACATCTACGACGCCAGCCTGCGCATCCGCCAGACCCAGATGGAGGCGCTCGGCGGCGGTCGGCTCATCACCGACACCTTCTACAACAGCCTCGGCCAGGTCTGGAAGAGCAACGGCGCCTACTACACCGACGGCGCGCCGTCGGGCGTCCAGTGGGATCCGAAGGACAACGAGGTCCCGTCCTCGACGGTGACCCAGTACGACGGCTCCGGCCGTGCGACCGCCCAGATCTCCCGCAAGTTCGGCGTGGAGACCTCCCGGACCACCACCTCGTACGGCGGCGACAACATCACCGTCGACCCGCCGAAGGGCGAGACGCCGACCCGTGCCTTCCTGGACGGTGCCGGACGCAAGACGGAGCTGCGCTTCTTCCACGCGGACTCGCCGACGGGCACGTACGACACGACGCGCTACGCCTACAACCGGCGCGGCATGCTGGAGTCGGTCGTCAACCAGGCCGGGGACCGGTGGGGCTTCGAGTACGACCTCCGGGGTCGCAAGACCAAGCAGACGGACCCCGACAAGGGCACGTCGTCGGTGACGTACGGCCAAGGTGACCGTGTCTCCACCCTCACCGACGCCCGCGGAAAGACCGTCGCGCCCGAGTACGACGTCCTGGGTCGCGTCGTCGCCACGCACGAGGGCTCGCTGACGGGACCGAAGCTGACGTCGACCACGTACGACACGCTGCCCGGGGCGATCGGCATGCCGGCCTCCTCGACCCGGTACGTGAACGGCAACGCCTACAAGCAAGAGGTCACCGGTTACGACACCGAGTACCGTCCGACCGGGACGAAGCTCACCATCCCGGCCTCGGAGGGCGCTCTCGCGGGCACGTACAGCTTCTCCACCGGCTACCGGCCGAACACCGGTCTGATGGCGTGGACGATGCAGCCGGCGGTGGGCGGTCTGCCCAGCGAGATCACCACGCAGACGTACAACCACTTCGAGCTGCCCACGATCATGGGCGTCGGTGGGAAGACGTTCGTCGGCAAGGTCGACTACTCGCCCATGGGAGACGTGCTGCGCACGGAGGCCGGCCCGGCCGGCTCCCAGGTCTACGCGACGCACTTCTACGACGAGCAGACCCGCGCACTGCTGCGGACCGTCAACGACCGTGAGGTGTCGCCGAGCCGTATCAACGACACGACGTTCGAGCGGGACGACGTCGGCAACATCCTGAAGATCACGGACAAGGAGGGCCCGCAGGGCACCCCCGACGTCCAGTGCTTCGCGTACGACTACCTGCGCCGGATGAACGAGGCGTGGACCGCCACGGACGACTGCGCCGCCAAGCCCGGCTCGTCCGGTCCTGGTTCGACCCCGTCGGTGGGCGGCCCGAACCCGTACTGGTCCTCGTACAGCTTTGACGCGGGCGGCAACCGCACCAAGGAGGTCCAGCACTCCCCCACGGGTGACACGACGCAGGACGTCACCCGGACCTACACCTACGGCACCGCGGGCCAGGCCCGTGCCAACCAGCTGCAGAAGGTCGACACGACCGGACCGGGCGGCTCGCGCACCGAGTCGTACACGTACGACCAGGCGGGCAACACCCGCACCCGCACCATCCAGGGCGACACCCAGACCCTGGACTGGGACGCCGCGGGCAAGCTCGCGAAGGTCACCAAGGGCGGCGAGTCCACGGAGTACGTCTACGACGTCGGCGGCAATCGCCTGATCAAGCGCGACAAGACCGGCACCACGCTCTACCTGCCGAACACCGAGGTCAAGCTGACCACGGCGGGCAAGCTGGAGGGCACGCGGTACTACGCGCACGCGGCCGGGCCGACGATGGTCAAGACGGCGAAGGACGGCGTGATCACCACGTCGTACCTGATGGCTGACCAGAACGGCACGGCGACCATTGCCGTGGACGCGTCGACCTCAGCCGTCACCCGTCGCAAGTACACCCCGTTCGGCGAGGTACGCGGCACGGCCCCGTCCGTGTGGCCGGGCAAGAAGGGATTCGTCGGCGGAGACGTCGACGAGACCACGGGTCTGGTCCACCTGGGTGCGCGGGAGTACGACCCGGCGACGGGCCGGTTCCTGTCCGTCGACCCCGTGGTCGACTACAGCGAGCCCAAGCAGATGAATTCGTACGCCTACGCGAACAACTCGCCGGTGACGTACAGCGACCCGAGCGGTCTGTCGATCGCACCGCCCGTGATGCCCGTCCAGGACTTCACGGCGGCGGAGGAGGCCTGGGCCCGTATGGTCCAGGGCAAGAGCGCGCTGGACATCGCCCTCGAGGTCGCCGTGGGCATCCTCAAGGACGTCTCGGGCTACAACGACATCAAGTCCTGTCTCAGCGGTGATGGTTGGGCCTGTGCGAGCCTCGCTCTCGACGCGGCCCTGCCCTTCGCCGGACGCGCCAAGCGCATCCTGAAGGCCCTCGACCGAGCCTGGGAGGCCTTCAACAGCTGGGCTTCGAAGCTCGCCCTGGCACGCGACATCATGCGTCGGGTCGAGCGCTACCAGCAGGCGATGGCCAAGTACGCCGAGGACCTGGCGGAGTGGAAACGCCAGATGGAGGAAGCTGCCGAACGCGCGAGAAAGCTGGAGGAAGAGGCCGCGGCGGCGCGTAGAGCCGCTCAGGAGGCCGCAGCTGCGGCGGCGAAGAAGGCCGACGAGGCCGCGGCGACCGCGGCCAAGCAGGGCAAGTCCTCCGCGCAGAAGGCGAAGAAGGCGGACGGCGACGGCAAGGCGTCGAAGTCCTCGGAGCAGAAGAAGGCGGACGAACCCAAGAAGTCGTCGGGCAAGGAGACCGACGGGGGGGCCAGCGGTTGCAACAGCTTCGTGCCCGGCACCAAGGTCCTGATGGGCGACGGCACGTCGAAGGCCATCGAAGAGGTCAAGCCCGGTGACCAGGTCATGGCCACCGACGAGAAGACCGGCGCCACGAAGTCCAAGCCCGTCGTCGCACGGATCATCGGGGAGGGCCAGAAGAACCTCGTCGAGATCACGATCGACACCGACGGCGCCAAGGGCGACTCCGAGGAGAAGATCACCGCGACCGACGGTCACCCGTTCTGGGTTCCGTCGCTGCACAAGTGGCTGAAGGCCACGGACCTCAAGGCCGGCGAGGCGCTCCGCACCTCGTCCGGCACGTGGGTCCAGGTCACGGAGGTCAAGCGCTGGACCCAGCAGAAGCGGGTCCACAACCTCACGGTCGGCGACGTCCACACGTACTACGTGCTGGCGGGCGCGACACCTGCTCTCGTCCACAACGACTCGTGCCCGACGGAACAGGACCCCTACTCGCCGGAGCTCACCGAAGAGCGGCAGAAGCAGAACGACGCCAACTGGAAGCAGATCCCGCGCGAGGTCCACGAGACCGTGAACCGTGTCGAGAGCGGCCAGCTGTCGCAGCGGGTCAACCACGCCGGTCTCGACTGGTACGACGCCCGCCGAACGAACGCGAACGGCCATATCACCGGCTACAAGACCAACAACCCGTGGTACGACGCGACCGTCTACACCGGCGTGAACGGCGGTCTGACCCGTATCCTCGTCCGCTCCGACGGCGTGGTCGGGTACATTCTCGGCCACAACTACAATCAGGTGTTCGAGTACGGGTTCGCCGGACGTCTCCCAGGCAGATGGAACCAACCACCGTCCGCCTGGTACGCGAGCCATGGAGGCGGGTCACCCCGATGAAGTCACCAGCCGCAGCCGGTCTGCGGGTCGTGGAAGGCTGGACCCCGCCCGACGGGCTCCTTCCGCCCACCGTCGCCGGCCAGGCACCGAGCGTCCCGTTCGAGGACGGGCGTGTCGAGGCCATGGTGGACTTCCGTGATCCACAGCTGCACGAGAAGGCGAACGCCGACTGGTACCGGCTGTCGGTCGAAGGAGGACTCTTCTCCGAGACCGACCGCAGGTTCCTGATCGCCCTCCATCCCGGCCAGGACCGCCTCGCGCGGTGGCACTGCGTCGAGCTGCAGAGCGAGTGGGACATCATGGGCAAGGGTGCTGACGGGCTGCTCGGCAGCGCCCCGTACCACCCGGAGTTCCGCATGCTCTCGCTCGACGGGAACGTGCTGTGCTCCGCCACGACGTGGGAGCACGCCCTCAGCACCTCCGTGCTGAAGGCGCCGCACCGTGCGCAGGTCCTCCGCCGCTGGGCCGAGGCACTGACGGACGGATCCATGGACGACATGGGCGAACCGGACGACCTGCCGCTGAGCGTGGCGGCACGTCGCTGGCTCGACAGCCACTAGAGCCATGGCCACAGCCCCGACCGGCCTGCCGGTCGGGGCTGTGGTGCGCTCAGGCGCAGGCGCGGGTCACCACTCGCCCGGCCCCGGACGTCGCCTCCCCGGGACGCGTCCGGCCCGTGCTACGTTCATCCATTTCACCGGGCGACCGGGAGCGTGGGGGTGACGTGGTGACGGGAGCAGCGGCGCCGGGGCCGGAGTCTCGGTCCCGGGTGCGCAGGGCGCCGCAGCAGGCGCGTAGCCGGGCCCGGGTCGAGGCGATTCTCGCGGCGGCCGACCGGATCCTGGCCCAGGAGGGGTACGAGGCGCTGACCATGCGCCGGATCGCCGAGGCGGCGGGCGTGCCGGTCGGCAGCATCTACCAGTTCTACCCGGACAAGGGCGCTGTCGTGGACGCGCTCGGCCGGCGGTACCTGGAGGCGTTCGGGACCGCCGTCGACGAGCTCGTCGCGCGGGCCCTCGCCGGTGAACTCACCGACCTGGTCGGCACCATGGTCGACGTCTACGCCGAGCTCTTCCGGTCCCAGCGGGGCGGTATGACGCTGTGGGCCGGCCGCCATCTCAGTCCCGAGCTCGCGCGCGCCGACGAGGCGAGCAACGAGGTCGTGGCCGAAGGGCTGCAGCGGATCGTCGAGCACCTGACCGGCGTTCCCGGAGGCGAGCGGGCCCGACGGGCGACGCGCATGGTGGTGTGGGCCGCCAACGCCGTCCTGCACGAGGTGTTCAAGGACGGGGGCGAGCCCGAACCGGAGGCTCTGGACGAGCTCAAGCGGATGCTGGGCGCCTACTGGGAGGACCTGCGCGGCCGGCTGACGGCCGCCGAGGAAGGGTGAGGCCGGGCGGGGCGCGGGCCGGGCGCTCCGGAGCTTGGCGCCGAGGACTCCGGGCCACCTGCCGCACCCCTAGAACGTGAACAGTTGTTCATGTTACGGTGCGGCCCACCTCGGACGGCACGCCCACGCCCACGTCAGGTGAACTCCCCTCCCCGGGCTGCCTTCGGCGGGTGACATGAGCAACGCTCGCTCCAGCGATGAAGGCAGGTTCCCGTGACAGCCAGCTCCATCGGTCCGACCCGAGTCCCCCGGCTCCCGGCCGACTTCGTCTGGGGCGCCTCGACCGCCGCGTACCAGATCGAGGGCGCGGCCGACGAGGACGGCAAGGGCCCGTCGATCTGGGACACCTTCGTGCGGCGTCCCGGCGCCGTGCGCGACGGGCACACCGGCGACGTCGCCTGCGACCACTACCACCGGTTCGACGAGGACGTCGCACTGATGCGCCGGCTCGGGCTCGACGCGTACCGCTTCTCGATCTCCTGGCCGCGCGTCCTGCCGGCCGGCGCCGGGAAGGTCGAGCCGCGCGGGCTGGACTTCTACGACCGGCTGGTCGACGCGCTGCTCGCGGCCGGGATCGCCCCCACCCCCACCCTGTTCCACTGGGACCTGCCGCAGGCCCTGGAGGACGAGGGCGGATGGCTGAACCGCGAGACCGCCCACCGCTTCGCCGAGTACGCGACCGTGGTCGCGGAACGGCTCGGTGACCGGGTGGAGCGGTGGATCACGCTCAACGAGCCGTTCGTGCACATGTCCTTCGGCTATGGCTTCGGCGTCCACGCCCCGGGCCGCGCCCTGCTCCTGGACGCGCTGCCCGTCGCGCACCACCAGCTGCTCGCCCACGGCCTCGCGACCGCCGCGCTGCGGGCGGCCGTCCCCGACGCGCAGGTGCTGATCGCCAACAACTGCACGCCCGTCCGGCTGCGCTCCGACGCCCGGTCGGACGAGGACGTGGCGGCGGCCGCCGCGTACGACGTCCTGCACAACCGGATCTTCAACGACCCCGTCCTGTTGGGGGCGTATCCCGACCTCTCGGCGTACGGCGTGTCCGACGCGAGCTGGGGCGGCGTGGTGCGCGACGGCGATCTCGCCTCGATCGCCGCGCCGTTGGACGGCCTGGGAATCAACTACTACAACCCGACCTGGATCACCGCCCCGGCCGATCCCGCCGCCGGGCTGCCCTTCGACCTGGCCGAGCCCCAAGAGCCGTACGAGCGCACCGCGTTCGGCTGGCCGGTGGTGCCCGACGGGCTCACGGAGCTGCTCACCGGCCTCAAGGCGCGTTACGGCGACGCCCTTCCGCCGATGTGGATCACCGAGAACGGCTGCTCGCAGCCCGCCGGGCTGCGGGACCAGGCGCGGATCGACTACCTCGCCGGACACATAGCCGCCGTCGCCGAGGCCGGCGCCCGCGGGGTGGACGTGCGCGGCTACTTCACCTGGTCGCTGCTCGACAACTTCGAGTGGGCCGAGGGCTACCACCAGCGCTTCGGACTGGTCGAGGTCGACTTCGCCACCGGGCTCCGCACGCCACGCGCGAGCTTCGCGTGGTACAGCGACCTGATCGCCTCCCAGCGGTCCTGAGCGGGGGACTCTCATGGCCCACCCCCGAGCGGGAGACGCGAGAGGTGCGAGGGACGCGGGAGCAGGAGGAGGTGCGGGAGGAGATACGGACGGCACGCGGGGCGCGGCGCACCCGGCGCCGGCCGCCGACGTCCTCGCCGAGCCCACCGTCCCCGTCGGACCCGGCTGGACGGCGAGCCTCTCGCTCGCCACGCTCGCCGTCTTCATGGCGTTCATGACGCCCATTCAGATCCTGCTGCCGCTCCAGCTGGAGCAGATCGACCCGCAGGGCAAGAGCGGCGCGCTCTCGCTCGTCACCGGCCTCGGCGCGCTCGTCGCGGTGCTCGCCAATCCGATCGCGGGAGCGTGGTCGGACCGCACGACGAGCCGTTTCGGCCGCCGCCGGCCGTGGATCCTCGGCGGTGCCCTCGCCGGCGCGGCAGGGCTCGCCTTCACCGCCTCCCAGCACACCGTCGCCGGGGTCGCCGTGGGCTGGTGCCTGGCCCAGGCGGGCCTGAACGCGATGCTGGCCGGGGTCACGACCCCGATCGCCGACCGTGTGCCCCTCTCCCAGCGCGCGCAGGTCTCCGGCTGGACCGGGCTGATGCAGTCCCTCGGCCTCGTCCTCGGCGCGCTGATCACCACGGCGCTCGTGACCGGCGTCGGGTCCGGCTACGGCGCCCTCGCCCTGCTCACGGTGGCGCTCGCCCTCCCGTTCGTCCTGCGCCACGGCGAACCGGCCCTCCCCCGGGCCCTGCGCCCCGCCTTCCGGCTCCGTTCCTTCGCCCGCTCGTTCTGGGTGAGCCCGCGCCGGCACCCCGACTTCGGCTGGGCCTGGCTGACCCGGTTCCTGATCAACCTGGGCAACGCCCTCGGCACGCTCTACCTGTTCTACTTCCTGGCGGACGCGGTCCACCACGCCGACCCCGGCACCGGCGTCCTGATCCTCACGGTCGTCTACACGCTCTGCGCCGCGCTCACGGCCATCCCCGTCGGCGTGCTGTCCGACCGCGTCGGGCGCCGCAAGACGTTCGTCGTCCTCTGCTCGGTGGTCATGGCCGCCGCGGCACTGCTGCTCGCCCTGCTCCACACCTGGCCGTCGGCGCTGGCCGCCGCGGCGGTCCTGGGCGCCGGTTACGGCATCTACCTCGCCGTCGACCAGGCCCTGGTCACCCAGGTGCTGCCCGAGGCCGCCGACCGCGCCAAGGACCTCGGCGTCATCAACATCGCCAACTCCGGCCCCCAGGTCCTGGCCCCGGCCCTCGCCTCCCCCGTGATCGCCCACGTCGGCGGCTACACCGGCCTGTACCTCACGGCAGCCCTGGCCACCCTGATCGGCGGCCTCCTCGTCACCCGCATCCGCACGGTCACCTGAGGCCGCCCCGCCGGGGCGCCGGCATCCCGGCGCGGGATCTCGCCGACTGCCGCCGCCGGCCGGCCCGGTGTCAGACGTCCCAGGTCACCGGGAGGCTCTTGACCCCGTAGATGTCCGCCGTCTCCGGGCGCAGGGCGACCTCGTCGGCCGGGACGGCGAGCCGCAGGGTGGGGAAGCGGTCGAGGAGGGCGAGGAGAGCGACGCGCAGTTCGACGCGGGCGAGCTGGGCCCCCAGGCACAGGTGGATGCCGTGCCCGAAGGCCAGGTGGCCGCTGGGCTTGCGCTGGATGTCGAGGACGTGGGGGTCGTCGTAGCGCTCCGGGTCGCGGTTGGCGGTGTTGTACGACAGGACGACCGTCGTGCCGGCCTCGATGGTCCTGCCGCCCACTTCGACGTCCTCCAGCGCCGTCCGGTGGAACGACTTGGCGACGCTCAGGTAGCGCAGCAGCTCCTCCACGGCCTGATCGATGAGCGTGGGCTGCGCGCGCAGCGCGGCCAGCTGTTCCGGGTGCTGCAGCAGGGCGAAGGTGCCGAGGGACAGCATGTTCGCGGTGGTGTCGAAGCCGGCGGCCAGGAGGACCAGGCTGATCCCCTTCAGCTCCTCGTCGGTCAGGTCGCTGCCGGTGAGTTCGCTGAGCACGTCGTCGGTGGGGTTCGCGCGCTTCGCGACCACCAGTTCCGCGAGGTACTCCTGGGTCGCGGTGTAGGCCGCGATGAGATCCTCGTCGCTCGTCTCGCCGTTCATGAACCTGTCGATCTGCTCCTGGAAGGAGTCCCGGTCCTGGTACGGCACTCCCAGCAGTTCGCAGATGACGATGGTGGGGATGGGCTTGGCGAACGCGGTCACCAGGTCCGCGGACGGTCCCGCCGCCTCCATGGCGTCCAGGCATTCGGCGGTGATCTCCTCGATCCGCTCGGTGAGCAGGCGCATCCGCCGAGCGGTGAACTTGCCGACGAGCGGCTTGCGGTAGCGACTGTGCTCGGGGTCGTCCATGAGGAGGAACTCGCCGGGCGGCGCCGGGGGGAGCGCGAAGTCGACCACGTTCATGAGCTCCTTGCGCGAGCTGAAACGCGGGTCGGCCAGGACGGACCTGACCAGTTCGTGTCCGGTGATCATCCAGCCGGGTACGCCGCCGGGGTGGGTGTAGCGGCTGATGGGGCCGTGGCGGCGGGCGTCGGTCAGCTCGGCCGGCGGGTCGAAGGGGCAGCCGGCCTGACGCTCCGTCGGCAGCGTCGTGACGGTGTGGAGGGGCTCGCTCATGACCATTCCTCAACTCGCGACATTACGTGTTTGATCCATCACGAAAGCTACGTTGCGTTCACTGGTTGGTCAATTGAGTGGTTGGCACTATCGCAGCTCAGAGCCCACAAATTGATGCAATGACGGGACGACCAAACGCAACGGCGGCGTTGCAATGTGTGGCCGCGGGGCGGGCGTGGCCGTGCGCCGTGCCGCGTCGTGGGCGGGAAGCACGGAGATCGTTAACAGGTTGCCGCGGGCCGATCCCGTCGGATAGGAAGCTGCCATGCTGAGAGGTACCAAGGTCGGGCTCAGGGCCCGGCACGAGGACGACATCCCGATCCTGCGCACCGAGCTCTACGACGACGTGGTCAACGCCTCTCGGGCCGAGGCCGCGCCATGGCGGCCGGTCTCGCCCGGCTCGAAGGATCCGCGGCTCGTGGTGGACGACACGCAGCAGGGAAGCGTCCCGTTCTCCGTGGTGGAGCTGGAGGGCGGCACCCTCGTCGGCACCGCCACGCTGTGGGGCATCGACAACCACCACCGGGCCGCGCACATCGGCCTCGGACTGCTGCCGTCCTGCCGCGGCAAGGGCTACGGCACCGACGTGGTCGCGGTCCTCTGCCATTACGGCTTCGTCGTCCGCGGCCTGCACCGGCTGCAGATCGAGACACTGGCGGACAACACCGGGATGCTGCGCTCCGCCGAGCGCAACGGCTTCGTGCGCGAGGGCGTGCTGCGCTCCTCGGCCTGGGTGATGGGCGAGTTCCTGGACGAGGTGCTGCTCGGCCTCCTCGTGGACGACTGGAAGCCGGACGCGGCGGTCTAGGCGGCCCGCGGCCGGCACGGCCCGGCCACCGGGGATCCGCAGGGTGATGTCTCGGCGGTCCTTCGGGCGATCTTGGCGATCGTGAGGGGCAGCGCCAGCAGGGCCCGCCGGGCCCGTCCGCCCGACCACACCACGGTGCCGTCGTCGTGCCAGGCCGGGGTGTGTCGCCGAGGATTCCGAACCGCATTCCGGCGATGAGATCACGCTGCGGCGAGGTAGATCCGAGGCACGCACCGCGGCTCGTCACTCCTCACTGCCACCCGGGACGGACAACGGTCGGGCCCCGGCCGCTCGACGCGGCCGAGGCCTGGGGACCTGCTGTTGCCTCGGATCGCCTGTTCCCCCGCTCCACCGTTCCCCGGTTCCTGCGACCCGGCGCCGGCCGGTCAAAGGCTCAGCGCGTCCTCCGCGTTGGTCATCCACGGGGTCACGGAGTTCATGGTGGGCGAGACGTTGAGGCCGGGCGTCGAGGCCTTGAGGGGCTTCTGCTCCAGGTCGGACTCGGTGCTCATCGTCATGGCGATCGAGTTGACGGTCTTGCCCGTGCCGTCCTTCGTCCCGCCCATGAGCCCCGCGTACGCCGACTCCCCGGGCGCGAGCCGGATCGCCTTCTCGATGGCGGGCGCCGCGCCGCGCTCGGTGGCCTGGCCGTCGAGGTCGCCGAAGGTCACGACGGGGTGGCCGAGGGCCTTGCACGGCTTGCCGCTCTTGTTGGTGATCTTGAGCAGATAGCTGCTGGTCGTGGGCTCGGCCAGGCTCGCGGTGAAGGTGACGTCGAAGGTGCTGCACGGGAACACGTTGTAGTCGGGATCGGTCGGGCCGCCGCTCCCGCCGGTGGACCCGCCCGTCGAACCGCCGGTGGAGCCGCCCGTCGAGCCGCCGCCGGTCCCGCCCGTGGAGCCGCCCGTCGTGTCCTTGCCCGGGGTCGACGGCTTCGCCGGCGTCGTGGGCGCCGCGGACTTGGTCGGCGTCGCCGGTGCCGACGGCGCCCCGGCGGCATCGTCCTCGGAGGGGCCGCAGGCGGTGAGGGCGAGGCTGGAGACGGCCGCGACGACGGCGAGGGCGGCGGCTCTGCGAACGGTGCTCATGATGGTGTTCCCCCGAGTCCGAGAAGTACGTGGTGCACTGGGCTGACCAGTATCTTCCCCAGGAAGTTTCACGACTTCATGACGGTCTCTCGCCGGAATCACCACAACGGGCCGCGAGGGACCGGCGTCAGCCGCCGTCGGTCGCCCGCACGAGCTCGTCGATGAGGGCGAGGGCGTCGTGCGTGGCGTACTCCTTGGCCAGCCCCGCGGCCCGCTCGGTGAAGGACGGGGTGCCGAGAACGGTGTCCACGGCGGTGCGGAGGGCGTCGTCGGAGGGGTCGGCGGTGCGGAGGTTGACGCCCGTGCCGGTCCACTCGACGCGGGCGGCGACCTCGGGCTTGTCCTCGGTGTCGCCGGCCACGATCAGCGGGACGCCGTGGGCCAGAGCGGCCTGGGTGCCGCCGTAGCCGCCGTTGGTGACCAGGAGGTCGGCGAGCGGGAGCAGGTCGGCGAAGGGCACGAAGCCGGCGACGACGGCGTTCGCGGGTACGGCGGGCAGCTCGGCGGCGAACTGGTCCGCGGCGTCGGGGCGGCCGGTGGCGGCCACGACGAGGACGTCGTCGCGGTGGGCGAGGGCGCGCACGGTGGGGATGACGAGACGCTTGAGGCCGGTGTTGGCGAGCGTGCCCTGCGTGGCGACGACGACCCGCCTGCCCTCGGCGCGGGCCCGGACGAGCTCGGGCCACCAGGCCGGCTCTTCCTGGTCCGCGACGGTCGGCAGCGGGACGACGCCGACGAAGCGCACATTGGCCGGGAGGTCGGCGCGGGGGTACTCGAAGCCGGGGACCGTCAGCTGGAGGAAGACGTCGGCCGCCTCGACCAGGTCGCGCCCGAGCCTCCGGTCGGGCAGGGTGACGCCCGCCTCGGCGAAGCAGGCGCGCAGGTGCGCGTCGAGGGGGGCGCGCTGTTCCGCCATCACGGCGGCGATCGCCGCGTACTGCTCGCGCTGGGCGTCGTCGACGGGCGGCAGCAGGCCGAGCATGTGCGGCGCGGTGTCCCGGCTCTCGACGCCGAGGGGCGAGATGCCCACGCTGAACACGGCCGGCCGGCGGCCCGGCGCGTCGCTGAGGGAGAGGGCCACGCCGCCGAAGAAGAGGTTGTCGTGGAGGACCGCGGTCGCCGGGAACTCCGCGAGGACCTCCTTGAGCGCGCGGAACTGGGCGGGCGTCGGATCGCCGAAGACGTGCTTGACGTCCCAGATGATCTGCGCGGGCCCGGCCGGGATGCCGTCGCGCTCCGGGAAGCGTGCGGAGAAGTCCCGGTCGTCGTAGTCCGCCTCGGCGGGCAGCGGGCGGAACTCGGGCCCGGCGGCGCGGACCTGCTCGGCGAAGCGCGCCCCGCCGAGGAAGACGACTTCGTGGCCGAGGCGCGACAGGTGGCTCGCGACCTGGAGCAGCGGCCCGTGGTGGCCGGACACGGGCGTGGCGGCGACGAGAATCCTGGACATGGTGAACTTCCCCCCTGATTGCGGCCGTTGTACGGCCGTTGCGCAATTGTCGCTCAGGCGCCGGTACGACGCGCGTAGCGAGCGTACGACCTGCGGTGACGGGCACTCAAAGCGTGGCTCCGCAACGGCGCGTCGCGCCGCCGCCGCCAGCCATCCACCGTGCTCCTTCCGCCACCCGAGCCGCCCCCGCCCGACGTCCGCCCGTCCCCCGGCCGGCGTCCGCCCGTCCCCCGGCCGGCGTCCGCCCGTCCGCCGCCCGGGCGTCCGCGGGTGCGCACCCGTCAGTAACGCCTGCGGCCGCGCTTGGTCCTGGCCTCGACCCGCCCGCGCAGGAGGTGCTGGTAGTCCGCGTACTTGTCGCCGCCGAGCCCCAGGGCGGCGCAGATGTCGGCCACCGTCTCCGCCTCGTACGCGTTGCCGGTGAGCCCGATGTGGGCGAGCACCCAGAACCCCTCGTGGGCGGCCGCCCGGCAGCCTTCCTCGAGCCGGGCCTCCTCGGGCGACAGTCCCCCGGGGGCATGGCTCGCGCCGATGGCGATGTACGAGAGGGCTTCGAGGAGCTCCTCCCGGGCCGGCGGCGACACGTGCCCGGCCAGCGCGGCGAGGACGACGCCCACGGCGGGCGGGGTGCACTCGTAGAGGGACGTGTCCACCACGATGTGGTCCTGCAGCGTGTAGCCGCGCATGTCGCGGACGGTCTCCGCCTCGAGGATCGTCTCGAAGAGCAACGGCACGTGCTCCGCGCCGTCCCCGCACCCGCACCCCAGCGCCGCCCAGTCGTGCCGCGCGAGTTCCGCCCGTACGAGCTCGCTCGTCCCCATGCCGCCCCCCTCTCCGCGCCCCCGCGCTGCCCGTGCTTCGCTCACCCTCTCATCCGCGGTGACGACGACCGCCCGCGGTCCGTTCTCCCGGCGTGACGGGTGCGGAGGACGACCAGGGGAAGGACGGCAGACGGCCGTCGGCGCCGGCGTCGGCGTCCGGCGCCGGATGGGCTGCTGCATGTGATGTCCTATTCGGTGCGCAGGGCCGTGGCGGTCCGGGCCCTGGCGGCCCAGCCGGCGGGCAGGAGCGCACCCAGGGTGGCGATGAGCGGGCCACCGAGTGCGAGCGGGAGCAGTTCAGCTCCGTGATAGATGGCGATGACGGAACCGGGAAGGCGGAGCCCCACGCTGTCGCCCATCGCGGGGATGACCCAGCCGTGCAGGACCACGCCCAGCGGCACGCCCAGAGCGCCCGCGACCAGTCCGGTCACGACCACCGAGGTGAGGACCATCGCGACGGTCTGCCTCGGGGTCATGCCGAGCGCTTTGTGGACACCGATCTCCCGGACGCGCTCGCGGGTGTCGAGCAGTACGCCGTTGAGCACGCCGAGAGCGGCGACGGCGACGAGCATGAGCGTGAGGATCGCGGACAGCGCGTTGAGCGTGACGACCATGTCGCTGCCGGAGTCGAGCCCGCCGACCCGGGCGGCGACACCCAGCGGTGCCAGGTCCTTGTTCAGCGTGTCGACGTAGGCGGAGGCATCGGTGCCTGAGGT
Organism: Streptomyces sp. NPDC051921; assembly: GCF_040680975.1. Classification (NCBI taxonomy): domain Bacteria; kingdom Bacillati; phylum Actinomycetota; class Actinomycetes; order Kitasatosporales; family Streptomycetaceae; genus Streptomyces; species Streptomyces sp. NPDC051921. The sequence continues at coordinate 6,149 of NZ_JBFAXU010000003.1, read as the reverse complement.
GACCGCGATGTGATGACTCGTCTCCGTCAGGTCGGGATGTGCGCCCGTGAGGGTCGAGGCGTCGGTGAAGACCTGCATGCCGTCGTTGCGGGGGTCGAGGACCTCGCCGACGATCCGGACCGTGACCGGCTCGGCCAGGCCGTTCAGGGTGACGGTGTCGCCGATGCGGGTGCCGGTGGCGGCCAGGAAGGGGGTCGGGACCACGGCCTCGCCGGGCTCGTCGATCCAGCGGCCCGAGACCATCGTGTAGCCGCCCCAGGAGGCGTCGCCGGTGAAGGCGTGCACGTCGATGGTGCCGGTCAGGCCGGACACGGTCGCCCGTACCGTCGCGGCACTGTAGTACTTCCCGGTCCCGGCGGCGGCCTCGACGGCAGCGGCAACCGCGGCGGGATCGGCCTCGCGCTCCTGCTCGGGGCCGGCGCCTCGGGGGCCGAAGTCCGGCAGTGGCGCGGGCACGACGACATCGGCGGCGTCGTGGGCCCTGGCTTTCATCACCTGGCCCAGCGAGGCGCCCATCCCCACGGTGAACGTGACGGCGATGGCGCCGAACAGGATCGCCGTGCCCATGGCCAGCGCGCGGGCGGGCCGAGCGAAGGGCCGGGCCAGGCCCAGGGCGACCGGCTGCGGCAACGGCAGGCGTCCGGCCAGGCGGGCCGCCCACCGGCCGCGCCCGGCCGAAGCGGTACGCCCGACGGCGAGCGCGTCGACCGTACGCAGCCGGCCGGCCCGCCAGGCGCTCGCGGACGCGGTCGCCGCCACCAGTCCGAGCACCCCGGCGATGACCGCCAGGTCGACCCAGGGGGTGATGGCGAGGGACGAGGTGCCGTAGACCTCCTCCGTCTCGGCCAGCACAGGGACGGCGAGCAGGTGACCGGCGAGGACACCGAGAGCCGTGCCGACGGCGGCCGGAATCAACGCCTGGCCCACGTAGGCCCGCACGACCTGGGACGGGGTGAAGCCGACGGCCTTGAGGATGCCGATGCGGCGCGTTCCCGTGCCGACGGCCGACGCGACGACGTTGCCGACGATGAGCACCGACATGACCAGGCCCAGAGCGCCGAACGCGACGAGGAACGGGACGTAGACGGCGGTGTCGCGCTCGGCGGTCTTCTTGACGGTGAGCCATGACCGTTCACCGACGGCCGTTCCCGGCGGCAGGGATCCGGTCACCGCCTCGGCGCCCGCGGTGATCTGCGCGACGGTGCTCGCGGCGGTGAAGCGGTAGAGCATCTGGAAGCCGCCGCCGGCGGGCGCGGTGAGCGCCGGCATCTGGGAGGGCAGCACCCAGGCATCAGCGGTCCGCGTGACCGAGCGGGCCACACCGACGACGGTCAGGGTCGGAGCCCCGGACGGATCGGTAAAGGTGATCTTCATGCCCAGGGTCGGAACGAGCGAGGAGTCGGCCGACAGGACGATCTCGCCGGGCCGTGTGGGCCAGCGTCCGTCGAGCAGGGCCACCTCGTCCACGCCCCGTCCGGGATCGCCGCGGCCGACCACGGTCATCGGCCAGTGGGGGCCGCCCGACCCGTCCGACCGCGGGGTGACCGTCGCCGTACGGAACGGCCCGGCCGCATCGCTCACCCCCTCGGCGTCCTTGGACCTCGACAGCTGCCCCGCGCTCGCCTTGCCCGCGTCGAACCGGACGGACAGATGCGCGCCGTGCTGCTGGGCGAAGGCGTCGTCGAAGGGCGCGCCGGACACCACGAGCAGCGATCCGCCGAGGACGGAGGCGGCCACCGCCATCATCGTGGCGAGCCCGATCACCAGCGTCTGCACCCGGCGTCGTCCCACCCCTGAGCGCACCACCTTGCCGAGCGCGCTCATCGGACGGCCTCCGGGGCGACGGTCTGCGACCGGACGTCTCCGGTGATCCTGCCGTCGGCGATGCGGACCGTGCGGTTCGTGCAGGACCGGGCCAGGGCCAGGTCGTGGGTGACCACGACGATGGTCTGGCCCTCGGCGTTGAGGCCGCTGAGCAGCTCGCTGACGTCCTGTCCGGCGGCCGTGTCCAGGGCCCCGGTCGGCTCGTCGGCCAGGAGCAGCGCCGGCCGGTTCATCAACGCCCGGGCCACCGCGACGCGCTGCCGTTCACCGCCGGACAGCCGCCCCGGGTAGGCGCGGGCGTGCCGGTCGATGCCCAGCAGTTCCAGGAGTTCCGCCGCCCGGCGGTCCGCCTCGCCACGTGCCGTGCCCGCGAGGCGCGCGGGCAGGGCGACGTTGTCGGTGACGGTCAGATCGTCGAGCAGGTTGAAGAACTGGAAGACCATGCCGATCTTCGACCGCCGGTAGAGCGCCGATCCGGCTTCGCCCAGCTGGTCCACCCGCACCCCGTCCACAGTGACGGTTCCCGTGTCGGGCCGGTCCAGGCCCGCGATCAGGTGGAGCAGCGTGGACTTGCCACTGCCGGAAGGGCCGAGGATCGCGACGGCCTCACCGGGCTGCACGGTCAGTGACGCCTCGTGCAGAGCGGGCGGGCCGTCGTCGTATCGGCGGCTCACCTCGCGCAGTTCGATCAGCGGCATGGTCATGAACATGCTCCTCGGGCTTCTCGGGTACGGTCAGTCGGCTGCGTGAACGCTAGGAGCGGGCCCGGCCCGCGCGCGTCGCCCGCCCGAACCCCTTGCGGTACCGCACTCGGACGAGCACCGGAAACGTCATCCCTGCGATGTAGGCGGGTGATGTATCCGGTGCCGTGGGAATGACCACCGGGACGGACTCCGCGGGTGCGCGCGGCGGCGACAATGATCCGGTGATGGACGCAGGTACGACGCTGGAGCGGCTGCGGGAAGCCGCCCGCCGGACGGTCCGCGACGCCGGGCTTCCGAGCGGTCCACCGCTGCGGCCGACCCGGCGCGCCTGGCAGTTCGACGCGGTGGTGGCACTGGTGCTCGGCATCGCCACCGTGTACTACGGCATCGACAATGCCGGCAACGTCGTGGTGCGTGAGATCGCACCCGGCGTCGAGCTCGTCATTCCGCGCCCGTCCGGTCCCGGCGGCCTGGCCTTCATGGTGACCCTCGCGGTCGTCGCCTCGGGTGCCCTGGCGCTGCGCCGCCGCTACCCGCTCGCCGTGCTGTGCGTGGTGACGGCCGCGACACTGGCGACCCCGCAGAGCGTTCTGCGGCTGACCTTCTACGCGTTCATCATCGCCGTCTACAGCGCCGCCGTGTACAGCCCGTACCGGGTGGCCACCCTGGCGGCGCTGCCGTTGCCGGTCGTCCTGGTCGGCACGTCGGGGAACTCGGTGACACCGATCGTCCCCAACGAGTACATCGCCCTGCTGATCCTGGTCCCGATGGCCGTGGCCGCCGTGGGCCTGCGTACCTGGAAGCTCCGCACCGACGAGGGCCGCGGCCGGCTCTCCGCCCTGGAGCGCGAACAGGCCGCGGCGCTGCGCCGGGCCGTCGAGCACGAGCGGGCCAGGATCGCCCGCGAACTGCACGACGTCGTCACGCACAACGTCAGCGTGATGATCATCCAGGCGGGCGCCGCCCGCAAGATCATGAAGACCTCACCCGAGGAGGCCGACGAGGCGCTGCTCGCCGTCGAGGCGGGCGGCCGGGCGGCCATGACCGAGCTCCGCCACGTCATGGGGCTGCTCACCATGCCCGACGAGGGCGAGGGAACGGACGGAGGTGCTGACCAGGGCGACTCGGCGGCGGAGCTGGCCCCGCAGCCCGGCCTGGACCAGCTGGAAACGCTGGTCGGACGGGTCCGGGACAGCGGACTGCCCGTCGACCTGACCGTGACCGGCCCGCCCCGTCCCCTTCCGCCCGGCCTCGAACTCGCGGCCTATCGCGTGGTCCAGGAAGCCCTGACCAATACCGTGAAGCACGCGTCCGGCGCCACCGCCGCCGTGACCGTGGAGTACGGCCCGGAACGGCTCCGGGTGGAAGTCACGGACACCGGTGGACGACCGGGCGACGCGAGCGTCGGCAGCGGCCGGGGCCTGATCGGCCTGCGCGAGCGCCTCGCCGTCCACGACGGAACCCTGACCACCGGCCGACGCCTGACCGGCGGCTACCGTGTGGAGGCCCTGATCCCCTTGGAGGCACTGTGACCGAGCCGCTGCGTGTGCTCCTCGCCGACGACCAGACCCTGGTCCGCACCGGATTCCGGTTGATCCTCAGGGCCGATGGCATCGACGTCGTCGCCGAGGCGAGCAACGGAGCCGAAGCGGTCGAAGCGGCCCGCCGTACACGTCCCGACGTGGTCCTGATGGACGTCCGGATGCCTGAGATGGACGGTCTGGAGGCCACGCGCCGCATCGTCACCGGTGCCCCCGACACACCCCGCGTCATCATCCTGACCACCTTCGACCTCGACCGCTACGTCTATGCGGCACTGTCCGCGGGGGCCAGCGGCTTCCTCCTCAAGGACGTCACGCCCGAGCAGCTGACCGCGGCCGTCCGCACGGTCCGTACCGGCGACGCCCTCCTCGCGCCCGCCATCACCCGCCGCCTCGTGCAGCGGTTCACCCAGCGCGGCGGCGACACCGCTGCCCTCCACCGCGACCTCGCTTCGCTCACCCCGCGCGAACTGGAGGTCCTCGGCCTGCTGGCCCGAGGTCTGAGCAACGCCGAACTCGCCGCGCGCCTCCACCTGGCCGAGCCGACCGTCAAGACGCACGTCGCCCGCATCCTCTCCAAACTCGGACTCCGTGACCGTGTCCAGGCCGTCATCGTCGCCTACGAGACGGGTCTGGTCAGCGTCGGCGCGGGCGGGGACGCCCAGCGGTCCACCGAGCAGACGTAGAGGACCCGGCCGCGGGGAAGGGCTCCTTCCGGGAGGCGTACGAGGTGCGGGCGAGCCCGTTCCGTGCGCCGGACGCGTCCGGACGCCCCGGGCTCCCCGCGCAGCGGGGGCCGGTGGTGGCCGCCGAGGGCCGACGGGCGAGAATGCCCGGCGTGAGGATCACCGCGCGCGAGCTCAACCGGGCCACTCTCTGCCGTCAGCTCCTCCTGGAGCGCGCGCCGCTCGGCGTCGCGGAGGGGGTCCGGCGGGTCGTCGCGCTGCAGGCGCAGCATCCGGGCTCGGCTTACGTGGCGCTGTGGAACCGGCTCGCGGGCTTCGACCCGGCCGAGGCGGACGCCGTCCTCGCCCGTCGCGAGGTGGTGAAGGCGACCCTGATGCGGATCACCCTGCACGCGGTGCACGCCGAGGACTACCGGATGTTCCGGGAGGCGATGCAGCAGACGCTGTACGCCTCGCGGCTCGGGTTCCGGTTCGCGGCGAGCGGCCTGACACCCGCGGACGCGGCGGAGCTGCTGCCGGGGCTCCTGTCGTTCGCCGAAGTGCCGCGCAGCAGTGCGGAGATGAAGGGGTGGCTGGAGGAGCGGGTGGGCGCGGAGCGGCGGGACGACGCGTGGTGGGGGCTGCGCGGCTACGCTCCGTTGCACCATCAACCGACCGGTGGGCCCTGGACGTTCGGCGAGCGCCCGTCGTACGTGGCGGCGGACGGCGCGGGCGTGCCGGGCAGCCGTGACGTCGCGCCGGAGGCGCTGGGCCACCTGGTCCTGCGCTATCTGGCGGGCTTCGGGCCGGCGTCGGTGGCGGACGTGGCGCAGTTCGCGATGGTGCAGCGGGCGCCCGTCCGGCGGGTGTTGGCCGGACTCGGCGGTGCCGTGGAACGTCTCGAAGGGCCGGACGGTGTCGTCCTGTTCGACCTGCCCGGGGCTCCGCGGCCGGCCGCGGAGGCGTCGGCGCCGCCGCGGCTGCTGGGGATGTGGGACAGCGTGCTGCTCGCGTACGCGGACCGGAGCCGGGTGATGCCGCCCGCGTACCGGCGGGTGGTCATCCGCGTGAACGGCGACGTGCTGCCGACGCTGCTCGTCGACGGCGAGGTGGCGGGGGTGTGGCGGCCGGCCGAGGGAGGCATCGAGGCGACGGCCTTCCACGAGCTGCCGGAGCCGGTGTGGGAGGGGCTCGCCGAGGAGGCGCGGGGCCTGTACGCGCTGCTCGCCGAGCGCGATCCGGGGCTCTACCGGCGGTACGCGCACTGGTGGCCGAAGCTGCCGGCCGGCCGGGTCCGGCTGCTGCCGGGCTAGGCCCGTCGATCAAGAGCCGGTATCAGGACATCGTCGACTTCTCCGGCATCAACGAGAAGGGCGACTTCATCTCGCTGCCGATGCGGACCTACTCGTCCGGCA